>JAGQQG010000208.1 GCA_020426325.1 Planctomycetaceae bacterium
TGTGATCGCAAGAAGGAATGTCAAAGGACATGGTCCGTTTTCAAGAGTTGGCGATTCTTGGGATGGTCCTGGTGATGGCCGGTTGTGGTGCGTCAGCGGGTGGTGTGAACATTTGGGATGCCATCGAAAACGGTGATGCGGAAGCCGTCAAAACATTTGCACTCGCGGACGGCGACTTGAACGTGCGGAACATGAACGGGGACACACCGCTTTGGGTGGCGCTGACTGAAAAAAATCGGGAGAGTTACGAGGCTCTTTTGAAGTACGGAGCCGACCCGAACGTGATTATGAGTGGGAAGCGGGTGGTCACCCATTGGGCAGCGACGGAGGATGACCCATGGTGGCTACGCATGGCGCTGGAATACGGCGCCGATCCCAATCTCGTCAACACTGGATCAGGCAGACCAAGTGAGGGGCCACCACTGAAATTTGCAATTAGTGGAGTCGACAGTCGACTGGACAACGTGAGGTTGCTTGTTGAACATGGAGCCGACGTCGAGAAGAAGGATCTGTATAACTGTTACCCTCTCTCAATGGCAGCAGCTCAAACCAAATTTGACATCGTACTCTATTTGCTTGAAAGCGGCGCTGATTATCACCAAGCAGAGTGCGGCACCAAGCCTTTTTTAGAGCGGATGCGTCTTCTGGTCGAAAACAGGAACCGCTGGTTTCGATTGGAAGAAGATCGCAAAGCCTTGGATGTCGTACGTGTCTGGCTCGAAGAGCACGGTGAAGATCTTGGTGAACCTCTTCCCGCAGAGTAAGTGGCGATTGAGGACGCATTGTACTTTGAACGACATCTCGCAAAGGGTATCTGGACGTGGGTGGCATGGCGTCACTGCCTGAGCCGGGTCGCCATGTTGGGATGTCGCTGCTGAACATGCTCACCCGTCTGTCGGCGTGAGAGCATGCCACACCTGCTTCCTGGTTTGATTGACCGTGCCTTGTGATCAATCGACTGAGAGGGTAGCAACGGTTTGGACAACCCTCGCCACCCGATTCATTTCGGCGTCAGGACTTCTGCCAGTTGAGCGAACAAGAGCTGTGCACGTCTGTAGCGGGCTTCGGCCGTGTCGTTGCCGATGTCCGTGCGGGTGTATTTCATGCCGGCTTCCCAGGCGTCGCCATTGTGGGGAGCCGCCAGGACCACGAAGTACCGCTTCTCCGGGTTGGAGTTGCCTTCCTTGCCCACGCTGGCTTCCTCGATGCGGCAGGTCGTGAGGGCTGAGAGTGGGACCTGCCAGCGGGTCTTGTTGCCTTCGAAGAGCAGTCGGGACTGTGGGCGGTCAACTCGCAGGAATCCGAAGTCCTCTGCATTTGAGACGGTCGCAGTCCAGGCTTCACGATCGAACAACTCGACAGTCATGGAGTCCTCATCATCCGCTGTGACGATCGCATCGGGTCGCAGACGTAGATTCTCCCTGGCTTTACGCACACCGTAAGCCGCAGCAATGAACTGGCCGACCATCAGCAAGTAGACGAAACTGAGAATAAGTCCCAGCAAGGCGCCTCCTCCGCAAAGCGACTTCTGTAATACAGAAAGTGTCCCCCAATTCATGAACAGGCAGACACCCGCAGCGATGGCGCCGATCAATGCGAGCACCAGCGGTCCGAGCGCGACCACCAGTTGCACAGCGATATTCGCAGTAGATTGAAGTCTGACCTCTCCCTCCTCCAACGGGAGCATCATGACCTCTCCCTGGGCGGAATTCGCATCGAGTTCAAGATCGTCCGTAATCCCGACACGGCTGTCTGCATCGGACGGTTCCCAATGAGACAAGGCGACCGCGACGTCGAGCCGGTGCAGGATGTTCGCCACCGTATCGAGTGAGACCTTTCGGGGGACGCCGACGAGAAAGCTCTCGTCGTCCGTGTCAACCAGGAGCCCTCCCCACGGACGGTTCCATTCTTCGGGACGCATCAGCGAGACATCATCAATCTTCTCGAACAGGAAGGTGATGGCCCATGGCCGACCGATCGAACCCGAAACCACAAGCCTGTCATCTAGGATCGTCACCTCTCGCTGAACTTTGCGGATGTCGGGCAGTGCAGCGAGTAAGAACCCGCCCGCCAGTCCGACACCGATCGATGACAGCAGGCCCCGTGCAACCGGTCCGAAGAAGTAGACGACGGCTGTCACCACCGCGGAGAGGAGCAAAGCCACCAAAAACCATTGGACCCACCCGCGCCGATCCCGGACGCGAAGCAGGAATAACAAGGGCTCGCTCCATGAGATCTGCGTTGATGAGAAAAACTTCATCCGTCACCCTCACAGTCTCGTCAGGTGCATGCGTTGTAGCACAGAGGATCTTCTCCAACTCTGCTACTCCCGGTATGTCTTATTCAAGAAAAGCGGTGGGACAGTTCCCCCAATAGCGCGATCAACTCGGAAGTCGTTGGTACTGTTCTCTTGCTTAATTGAGTCGAAAGCCGACCTACAATAAAACGAGCGTGAGACAACATCAACGCACTGATCAGAATGATCAGTCATCTTGGGGAATCGCTGCAGATGAAGAGATGCGGTCTATCCAGCGGGTACGCGGAGATCGGTACTTGGATCGCTAATAATTGACTTGCCTGATCTGCGTCATAGCGGTTCAGTCATGACAACAAATCCAGTAGCCGGTTGTCATGCGGGTACGGGTGCCCTTTGTGTTGGCGGAAGGCTTCGCCGTGGGGGGTGTTGATTTCGCTGCCGCGTTTCTCGCTCCAGCGGCGGCAGCTTTCGAGATACTCGTCCATGCCGTGCTGGGCGCGGAGCCAGGACCGCTGGCTGTCGTGACAGGCGAGCATCTTCAGTTTGAGGTCAAACGTCGCTGACGTGTCGACCACGAAGTCATAGGGGACCGGTTCGCCGTACCAGTCGACCCCCTCGATCGGATCGACGTAATACAGGTGCGGGATGTGGTTGATTGGGGCTGACGGATCCCATTGGTGGGTGGTGAAGTTCGGGATCGGTGCACAGAAGCACGCGTCCCGCACGAGTCGGCTGGTGACTTCGTGGTCGGTCATGTAGTCGACGGGGGGTGCGGTGATCACGATTTCCGGCCTTGCTCTGCGGATGATCTCGGTCACCCGGCGACGGCTGGCCGTGTCGACATCGAAGGCCAGGTCCGGAAACTCGCCGCAGATGTATTCAGCCCCCAGCAGGTCAGCGGAGGCCTGAGCCTCCTTGCGACGGATGGCAGCGATCTCGTCCGGGGCAAGTTCCGCACTTCCGCAGTCCCCCGAAGTCATGGTGGCCATGACGATTGCGCAACCCTTTTGTTTCAGGAGAGCCAGGGTCCCGGCACACTGAAACTCAAGATCATCAGGATGAGCATGAATCGCGAGAATTCGCGGTGAGGAACCGGATTCAGACATTGAAAAACTCGCAGAGGATCATTCAGATGGGAATGTTCCCCTCTCCCTCCAGGGGAGAGGGACGTTAAACACAGACGGACTCACGAGACTACATGACCCAGACACAACTGTCGACGAAGGAACCAGTGACCAGCTCTCACGACCGACCGCTCGGGCAACGCATCGTCCGCACCCGTGTGCCCACTCTGCGGTTTGAGGATTCGGACGATACCGGACGCTATGTGGCACATGTGATCGCAGGACTGATTCAACAGCGGAATCAGGCGGACAAGCCAACTGTCCTCGGACTTGCGACCGGCTCGACGCCCATTGGCGTGTACCGCGAACTCATCCGCATGCACCGCGAAGAGGGCCTGGACTTTTCACGTGTCGTGACGTTCAATCTCGACGAATACTGGCCGATCCCGGCGGAGTCGATCCATTCGTATCGCAGGTGGATGCAGGAGAACTTCTTCGATCATGTGAATGTGACTTCGACGAACATCCACATCCCGCGTGGCGACCTCTCACGGGATGAGGTGGACGAGTTCTGTGCGGAGTATGAGCAGGCGATCATCGACGCGGGGGGGGTCGACATTCAACTCCTTGGCATTGGGCGGACGGGACACATTGGTTTCAATGAGCCGGGGAGTTCACGAGACAGCCGCACCCGGTTGATCACGCTCGATCCGGTGACGCGTAAGGATGCTGCCAGCGGCTTCTATGGCGAGGAAAACGTCCCGCTGCGGGCGATCACGATGGGAGTGGGAACGATTCTCAATGCCCGACAGGTCATCTGCATGGCTCTTGGCGAACACAAAGCCCGGATCGTGCAGCAGTCGGTCGAAGAGGGTCAAACGGAACGCATCGTCGCCAGCTTCCTGCAGCTGCATCCCGATGCGCAGTTCGTCCTCGATGCGGCCGCCGCCGCGCAGCTCACGGCGGTTCTCACGCCCTGGATGGTCGAAACGGTTGACTGGACCCCGGAACTGGAACGCAAGGCTGTCATCTGGTTGTCGGAACGGACCGGTAAGCCGCTCCACAAGCTGGAGGCCAGAGACTTTCATGAGCATCATCTGGCAGACCTCGTGTATGAATGCGGACCCGTTCAGCACGTCAGACAGCGTGTGTTCGATGATCTGATGGACACCCTCTGTACACAACCGGGCCTGCCCTATCGGGCCAGACGATCAACCGACCCGCTCCGTACTGGGGAGGGCTCAGAGGCATCACCGGACTCCCGTCAACAGACCGTGATCGTGTTCAGCCCGCACCCGGATGACGACGTGATCTCGATGGGGGGCACGCTCATCACGCTCGCAGAGCAGGGGCATAATGTGCATGTCGCCTACATGACGAGCGGCAACATTGCCGTTTTCGATCATGATGCTCTGCGACATATCGACTACGTGTCAGAGTTCCTGGAGATCTTCGGCCTCGCGACCTCGCACAGTCTGGCATTGGAAGCTCAACTGCGTGAAGCGATTGCCAAACGAGTTGGTGGAGAAACGGATGATGCTGAGATCCTGAAGGTCAAGGCACTCATTCGCCAGACCGAAGCAGTGCAAGCTGCGA
>JAGQQG010000209.1 GCA_020426325.1 Planctomycetaceae bacterium
TTGGTAACGGGTAAAATGGTGAGAATTCCGACCTAGAAAGTTTATTCTCCAGACCTTGTCCCGCTTCTCGACCGTCATTCCTGCGGAGACAAGAATCCAGTCCGGCATGGTTCAGTCGGAGAACGTCAGGAATCGAAACCGTGTTTCCTGGATTTCCGCCTCCGCGGGGATGATGGATCGCACCAGATGCCATCTTGGCCGGCTCCCTGACGGTCGCGGCTCTGATGTTTGTCGAGTGGTTTGAACGTCTGTCTGAAACGTGTCGTCTCAGAAAAAGTTGGACCGGCCGGTCCGGGGACAGAACGTCTTCGTGGTGATCAGGCGGCGCGGCCAGGACCGTCGGAGTGTCAAATGTTTGCAAACGTGACTCTGCTGTCGCCGTGTCAATCAGCAGAGCGGCCACAAACCAACAGGTGAGAGACCAGGCATGCCTGTGTGTGTCTCTAACGACCACGAAATCATTCTGTCACCAACGGTACGAACGAGATCACGAATCCTTACAGACAATTTCAGAAGATTTTTGAAATACCGGGCCTTTCTACAGCGATCTGGATGAGAGAGACCATTTTCAGTAGTGAGTGCTGTTACTCCTGTAGGAACAGCTCGGGATTGAGTCGCTGAAAGCTGATCTTGTGGTAGTCGTCGGTTTCGTAAAGGCAGCCGATGTCGCCGTTGGGGAGACGCGCGAGGCAGCTGTAGGCGAAGTCTCCGGGGACGATGACTTTGACTGACTGCCAGGACTCGCCCTCATCGCGGCTGATCATGAGCGTCCCGTTCGAGCGTGAGTCCTGAGTGCGCGGCAGTGTATGCAGCAGGATGCTCCCGGATTCGTAGCCCGGCCAGGAGTAGCGGAGGATACTCGACATGCACGCGGGTGTGAGGAGTCCCGTTGCTTTGCGATGTTTGGTCCACCTCTCTCCGCCATCGTGACTGAAGGAGACGAGTCGTCCATTGATTTCAGGAAAGATGCGGGAGGTCATGATCAGGCCGCCGTCGGGGAGTTCGGCAAGTTGGGCTTCGTCCCCGGATGCGACCGGGCCATCGTCCTCGATCGGCGGCGTGAGCGACCATGTCTCGCCGCCGTCATCGCTGTAGGAGACACTGTTGTCGTTCGCTCGCTCGTTGTTGCCGATGTGATAGACCTCGTAATTCGGCAGCACAATCCGGCCCGCATGTTCGCCGCGCGTCAGTTGCAATCCGACACCGGGGCTTCCGAGTGAGATGGCTTCCCGACGACGCATCTCACGAGTAACATCCCGGGGGGCAGACCAGTTTCGCCCATCGTCGTCCGAATGCATCAGAAAGACGCGCACATTCCTGGGTCCGTCGTAACCAGGCTCTGCGATCTCCGTGTGGGGCGTTTTGCGGGCGTGGATCCCCTTCGGAAAACGTGTGTAACGCAGCAGGATGCGCCCCGTTTTAAGGACGACCGCACACGGATCGTTCAGAGAATCACCCGCTTCTTCTGCGATAATCTGCATCGGTTCCCAGGTTGTACCTCCGTCCGAACTGCGTCGCAGGACGATGTCGTTTTCCGCATGATCGTGCAGTCCGTCACGTCGTTCACAGAACGCAAGCAAAGTACCTGCTTGGGTCACAACCAGCGAAGGAATGCGATAACCAAACGGCTGCTGAGGATCTTCACTGAGTTCAAACACCGTGATCGTATCTGCCGGAGATTCCTCAGCCCGGACGTGATCACATTTCAGCAGTGATCCAACTAGCGCAGACAGCGTGAGGACAAACACAGACCAGACGCAGAGACGCCGCCCACCTGTAAGACGCATGATCGAGATGAAACGGACGGCAGCAAGCAGTCGTGTGGTATGCATGGTTCTGGTTAGGATCAGCCGTTTGGATTGTTCAGGAAAGACTCTTCATCAGGATAGCAGATCGTTCATGTTGTCTGAGATTCCCAGGCGGGAAGCCGCATAGCGTAGTTATCGGCCTGTGCGACGAAGTCGATGCCGACATGCTCTTTCCACGCCTTCAACAATTGGTTGAAGACGGGCCCCGGACGACCGTCACCGACTTGCTGCCCCTCAAATGTGGTGGCATGAACGAGTGCGAATGTCGTCGCAGTGACAAACATCTCGTCAGCATCCAGTCCTTCATAGCGGCTGAGGTTGGTCTCTCGGACCGGAATGCCCAGTTGGCACGCCAGTTCGATGACCGTTGCACGACTGACGCCAAGCAGGATGTTACGTGGCTCGGGAGTCAGCAGCTCGCCGTTCTTCACGAGGAAGATGTTCCAACCTGTTCCCTCCGCGAAGAAGCCATCCGGGTCGAGCAACAAAGGCCAGCGTTTCTCGCCCATGCGGGCGGCCTGCAGGTTGGCCATCTGGTAATGCAGACGGCTGCGATTCTTCGCCTTCGGGTCGATCAAATGAGCCGGCACCGCCTGCTGAGCCGGAATAACCACATGAATGCCGGACTGATAGTTCGCAGCGAAGCCTCCCATGTGCGTGATGAGCGGCCAGCAGTTGATGGAAACCGTCGGCTGTACCCCTTCAGGAAAAGCTGTTCGATAAATGCCAAGCGGTCCACGTGAGACGTCGTGCATGATCTGCCAATCCATGTCCGCGGATTCCGTGGGCAGATTGCGTTCGAGTGTGTCCAGCGTCACTCGCTCCATCTCGTCTAACGTCAGACCACAATCAATCTCCAACAATCGCAACGAA
Organism: Planctomycetaceae bacterium; assembly: GCA_020426325.1. Taxonomy (GTDB): domain Bacteria; phylum Planctomycetota; class Planctomycetia; order Planctomycetales; family Planctomycetaceae; genus JAHBXU01. The sequence continues at coordinate 2,682 of JAGQQG010000209.1, forward strand.
CGGAAGAGACGTTCGAGGTGCGCTCTCAGTTTGAAGGGGCGACGGTTGTAAGTCCGAGTCATCTCAAAAGCCATGTCACCATACATCAGTGCGGAATCAAAGATCGACACGCGAGCCTCGGACTCGGGGACGAATTGCCCGTTGAAGTACACGGTGCGTTTTGACATGGATGAGCCTCTCAGATGGAAGAATCCGCTTGTGGTCCATCGAAACGGAATTGTCGGGATCGTACGGCTTAGCGATGCATCGAAGATGCGCCCCCTGATCGCATCGCCCCCGTTTTTCACAGGCCCGGTGAAGCTAGAGTCTTTGGAGCATGTCTGCGACGTGCTCTTCAAAGATCTCCTGCCACTCCGGTGCAAGGATGCAGTCACTGTCCTCTTGGGCACCGCCCACGTTCAATAACTGCTCTGCTGTGGGAGCATAATAGATGTAGCCGTTGGTGTAGCCCGCAACGAACGTGTGCTTGTGAGGGGATCTCTGCTTGATACCGAGTCCAATGGGGACAGTCAGTTCACCGGGAGAGGTGACGAGGACGAAGTCTCCGATGCGCAGTCCGACCATTTCCACGTCAATCGTGCGTTGACCGGAGGCAATCAGGTTGGCCTGATGCTTTTGCAGCAGCCTCAGGTTAGTCTGCAGTCGGGTCAGTTCCTCTATCGTGTGGATATTCTTGATGTAGGCCTGCATGTTCGCACGGTTGTCAGCATCGAGCTTGCGGAGGTCCTTGCGACCGAGAGCATCGTCATGCAGATAGCGGTGTGAGAACGACGATGGGAATTCTCCTGAGACCCCATATTTCACATACAAAGGAACAAACGTCTCGAAGTTCAGACTGGTGCCAGTCAATGACTGCAGGAGTTGCCGCTGTCGGTCTTCCAGCTGTGCGATGCGTTCCGCCCGGTCGCCGCGCGGCAATGTGATCGTTTCGTTCAAAAGCTGAAATCGCTCGTCATCCCGGCACTCGATCTGACGCACGGCTGCGAGTGTGCTCAGTCCGAGCATGTTCCCCAGCGGCTCAGCCTCTCGCGGGTGATCGACGTCCTTATACGAGATGGGATTGATGTCCCCTCCACACCCCTGAACAAACAACGCAACCGCACCATCTCCGAGATTGTTTTCGATCACCTCCGAGGAGAAGCCGGTGATGTCCGCTGTGTTGGCACCGCTGGCCACGCCTTGAATGGGATGGCAGGCAAAGTTGTACACAACAGCGAGCGTACTTCCATCCTCTCTGTCGAGACGCAGCACCCCGATCTCCGGATCCACGGGACCAATCTCTGCGATTTCATCATCGGGAGGCAACGAGTACGCATGCCGCACGTCGACCGTACGCCCACTTTTCAGCTTGATCCGACGGTTCTCCATGATGCGGTCCTCCTGCCCGACCCCCACACCAACTTGGACCGGCACTCGGTTCTGCATCGCTGTCTGCACTGCCTCAATCGTTCTGGCTTCGATATCGGCACAGGGGATGCCGTGACAGTGACTCGCATTCGCAACGACATGCATCGGGAGAATGCCCAGGTCCTGCTGCAGACGTTCGCGGACGTTGGGAAGGTAGTCGTTCTTGACGTATCCGATCTCGCCGATGGCCACGACGTCCAAGGTCAGCAACACGACCGTTGTGTCATCCTGCGTGAGCACAAGTGATCTGACGTGTAACCGCCCCTCGGCCGGGCCAGCCTCATCGTTGGTGATATCCACCTTCGCAGCACCAGCCAGCAAGGGTCCCGCATGGACCTCGGCTCGTGAACAGAATCCCCCCCCCAGCCCGACAAAAAGCACCAGAAGCAACCGCCCTGGATTTGCAGCGAAGAGACACTCGTAGATCCTAAGAAACACCACGATTCTAATCCTCAACGGTTGTTGACACTGTGTCATGAGTCGAAGGCCAAGGTGAATCTCCACGCTAGCGAGGTCTGGAATGGAAGACAACTCTCACTGCGAAGTGGTCTGCATTTGAAAACCTGATCCACGTGATATGAAAGTCTCAGAGCTCATTGACGGGTAGAAGGAGACCGAGAGATGACGTCGAGACGATGGAAGCGGCACAAACCGGAGCAGATCGTGGCTGACCAGACGTTGGACATTCAGATGCTCAGGTAAGTTTCGAGGGAATCTGTCAGCCATTGCGCGCGAATGGATGCGGGCCCATCTCGAAAGCGATCAGCTGTGCAACAGCTTCAGGATGAGTCCAAAGTTTCGGAGTGTCGAGCGTTTCAGGTGGTC
>JAGQQG010000020.1 GCA_020426325.1 Planctomycetaceae bacterium
ATGGAGGAGAACGACGGCATCATCCCCTCGAACATCGGCCTCGACGGCACGATCGGCGGCGAGACCGATGGCAAGTGGTATGGCGGAGTGTACGGCTGGGGCTTCACCGTGTACGACCCGGGCTCCGGGGAGATGGCCAGTCGCAGCACGTTTCAGAGCGGCTTCGTCGGCTTCATGAATGCGTACCTTTTGACTGGCGGAGATGACAAGTACATCGACTGTTGGCGCAAACAATCCGACATCGTCAATTCCAACAGCAAGACAGTCGATGGACAGACGCTGTATCCGTCACATTATGGTGACGATGGATGGTACGGCTACAGTCCCTCTCCGTACGCTCCGAATGCGTTGGAGCGGTACTACCTGACGCTGGATGACCGCGACCGGAAATGGCTGAGTTCCAACGGCTGGTTCGATTATCTGGAGGGCAAGAACCCGGACTTCCCCACGCAGGCGTTGCAGGCAGACTTCGCGAGTATCCGCCAGCGTCATCAGATGATGCTGGAAGACACAACCACGCCCGACACGCGGCTGGCGGATGATCCGATGCCTATGAACCCGGCCAGCGTGAGGTCCCTCATTCCCTTAATGCTGGGCGGCATTCACCCCGGACACAAAGGGGCCATCTTGAATTGTCGCGTGCGTTACTTCGATCCGGTCCACCGACGTGCAGGCATCCCGGATGATGTGGGAGCCCTCGTCGAAAAACTCACGAAGGACAGCATGACCGTCACGCTCGTGAACACGAATCCGGTCGACTCACGAGAACTGCTCGTTCAGGCAGGCGGATACGGAGAACACCAGTTCGGTTCCGTCACAGTTGAAGGCAAGGACACGGATCTCGACTCACGCCTGCTCCACGTGCGTCTGGCTCCCGGCGCAGGAGCAAAGTTCGAATTCCAGATGGCCCGCTACGCGAACGACCCGACCATGATTCTCCCTTGGGATCGATGAAGGATGATCACAACACGGAGGACTGTCGGAACAGAGTTGTGTTTCACACCCGCTGTTGGGATTCAGCCAATCAATGTCGAACATGAACTCACCTCAGTCAGTCCATTCGACGACTTCGTCCTCTTCGTTTCCTCCCGTTCACAAGTCCGGCCATGCATGGCGAGCAGTACATCCTGACAGCCGATGCTCACGGATTTCACGTCGATGGACGTGAGGAATCCTATGAAGTTCGCTGGTCTGACATTCGAGAGATTACGACGTTTAAGCGCGACTTGCTGACGACGGACCTCATCTGTCTGAGATTTCGGATTTCCAATGATGAGTGGATCGAACTGCACGAAGAAATGACCGGCTTCCATGAGATGGCCGGTTTAATGCAGGACCATTTCATTATTCCGGAAGGATGGCAGGACGACGTGATGCTTCCGCCATTCGCTGTCAATCATCGAGTGCTGTGGAGTCGAACTTGAAGTCGGGTCCCGACATGAGGGGAAGAAAAAACTCAGAGAGGGCGGGCAGCATCCTTCATTCGTGGCTCTATTCGAGTGGTTCCATCACGCAGGGTGGTTTGCCCAGCCGATAGAAGCTGAGTGCCGTCGACACACGATGAAAGCCATTCTGCGAACGAACTGTGAAGAACCGTAGGACGCAGAGTGTGGATCGTCTTGTCGCGTCGCAACCCGACCGTCGTGACCTCCGGTCGGGCCACCCTGCTGGGTTTCGTTTCAGAAATCCTTAATGCACTACAAAAGCTGAAAAGACTTCCCCTTCGTTGCCTTCTGTTCAAAACTCAACTATCAATCCCTGTTCGCACCGGGCAGGTACATGCGGTGGATGCCCTCAGTCAGGCGTTCGACGTAGAAGTTCATGACCAGACCGACAGGAATGTTGAGCAGTTTCATGTAGCTCAGAAGTTGGGCCTTGTGAATCGGATGCACCTCCTGCACGCACTTGACCTCGACGAGCAGACAGGCATCGATCAACAAGTCGAACCGCAGGTCCTCCTGAAACGCGATGTCCTTGTACCGGATTTGCACCTGCTGCTGCCGGATGACCTGATGCCCGCGCAGTTCGAGTTCGTGCAGCAGACACTTCTCGTAAATGCTTTCCAGCAAACCCGGCCCCAGTTCACGATGAACCTCAATCCCTGCGCCGATCACATCATGCGTCATCCCGTTGGCACGCTCGTACTGTGGATGCATGGTGGCTCGTATTTGGGTTTGGACAGGAGGGAACGAAGGCAACGAAGTGCATATGCAGAGTTACATGAACTTTCTACGTAGTTTGAATGCTCGGACGTCAGCGGCTGTGAGGGCGAACCACTCTCCGTTTAGTCGCTTCTCGGCAAATCGCTTGTGCCAGTAGGCTTCGATCCCTGAAGGATCATCGGTTTCAATCTTGTGAATGACAGCTGCCTTCTCCGGCAATTGGATACCCAATTCGTATTCACGCCTAGCGACCGAGTTTGTGTGGCCAATCTTGTAATGCCGTCCGGACTTCAGTAGATACACAAACCCTTTGACGATCGGATCTGAGTTCTTGGACAGCTCAGCTTTCGACTTCTTCGCTGCAAAAGGCTCACAGATCTTAATGACGTCATCAAATCCACTCCGAGATTTGCACCAGTCTGCGGCTTTTAGGGCAAGTTCCGATTTCGTACCAAGCCGCCTGAATACTCCGTGAGAGGGGAAGTCGGGTTTACTTCGAGAATGCATCGCGAGTTCATTCTTCGTCGGAAACTTGTCAAGTTGACGGATCAGATGAACCAACTTCTCGAGGACCCACTCGTCCTCATAACCGGCACGCCAAAGATTTGGTTGATACCCGGCTTCGATGAGAGCATCGCCCCAGCGAGCCCAATATCTGCCCAACCATTCGGATTCGCGTATTCCCGACTCATTCGCAAAGCGAATCTGTCCAGGTGGAGAACCTTCATTCTCACCGGCCAGTCGCCGAATCTCGTCGAGGATTTCTTCTCTTGTCATGATCTCAGAACAATACACCAAACAGAGCGACTCTTCGTTATCTTCGTTTCCTCCTGTCCAACAAGACTGCTTTCCTTCTCTAGATGTTTCTATAAGCAGTCAGTCCACAAAAATGACCTCACTCATGTTGAACAGCAGACGGCTGAGGTTTGCGAGACCGTGGGTTTCGGCGTATGTGATGAGTTCATCTCGTGTGTCGGGCGATGTCGGTTGACCAGTCAGAAGCGTCACAGCGCGGTCGACTTGTGTGTCGAGGTCGTGGGACTCGGTCTGCAGGCGGGCGGCGAGGGATTCGGCCATGGTGAGGTTGAAGCCGTTGTTGAGCATCGAGAGGGCTTGCAGGGAAGTGAGCGTCTCCGTGCGGCGGGGGGTGCTTTGGGAGGAGTCTGCACAGTCGAGCGTCGTCATGAAGGGGTCCGGCTGCGAGCGGACGATGAAGCGGTAGACCGAGCGGCGATGTGAGGCCGGGTCGGACGGATCGTGCTTGTGATACTCATAGTGGGGTGAGTGTTCGGTCCGTTCGAGTTCGAAGAGATAGTAGCCGGGGCCACCCATTTGATCGTTGAGTTGGCCACTGACCGCGAGGAGTGTGTCGCGAATCTCTTCGGCTGAGAGGCGTCGTCGGTTCATCCGCCAGAGGTACTGGTTGCTGGCATCGATGAGGGCGTTCGCCTCGTTATGTGTGGATGCTTGCCGATAGACGGCACTCGTGACGATCAGCCGATGCAGGTGTTTGAATGACCCGCCGTTGTCGCGGAACTCGACTGCCAGCCAATCGAGGAGTTCCGGATGCGTGGGGAGTTGTCCCATGCGACCGAAGTCATTGGGGGAGTCGACAAAACCGCGGCCGAAGTGGTACTGCCACACACGATTGACGATCGACCGCCACGTGAGGGGATTCTCGTCGCGTGTGATCCAGCGGGCGAGGGCCGCTCTGCGTTCCCCCTCGCTCGCATCGGAATTCAGGTCGAATGCAGCAATTTCGTCCGCAGCGAGTGGGATGGTACCCGGCGTCGCGGGATCAAGCGGGATCTGGATATCCCCACGATGCAGCAAACGCACGTCACGAGGCATGCCTGCTGTCGGCTTGAAATTGCCCTGTTGTTTGAAGTGAGTCGCAGCCGCGTAGACGAGCGGTCCCTCGGGGAGCGACTGTACTTCCTGCTCCGCCTGTTGAATCTCGTGTTCCAATTCATCGAGACGTGCCTGTCGTTCGGGAGTGACGATCCGGTTGAGAATCTCCTGCCTTGCTGCTTCTGCCGCTGCGAGTTGTTGAAGACTCTCTTCGCTTTTCGGATGCGCCCACTCACCGTCAGTGAAGTTGGATTTGGCCCAGCGAACGGGGGCTTCGATCGAATCGAGTGCGTTAACGGTCGCACCGCTTGCCAGATTGACCTCATCCCCGGCGAAGACCTGCATTTCGGCCAGGGCGAGAATGTAATCGTCCTTCCGCTCAGCGAGACTTGTCGCCGTGATGCGGATGATGCGAGCGTCAGTTGGTTCAAACGTCAGTTCGACCGGCATCAAACCGGGATTGGGCTGGTCAGCCTCCGTTCGTTCCACGAGCGTCACGAACTCCGACTCTGCAGAGGCATCGTTCTTCGCGGTGATGCGATACCGCACCGGGAAACCGAAGCCCGCACCGATTTCGGCGAACTCATCGTGACACGGCCGGAGGACAATTCGGTCCACACTGCGGACTTCGCCGAGATCGACCTCGACCCACTTCTCAATGTTCGGGTCGGCTGCAATCTGACTGTGATATCCGAAGGCGGGGTGCTTTTCTTCAACCAGCGAGAGTGGTTTGAGATCATCGATCTTCTGCTCGGCCAGCTTGAGTGGTTCGCCCCCTTCGTTTTTGATGGCATCTTTGAGGGATTTGCGGTCGTCCCTGGACTGAGCGACCTGTTGTTGAAGTTCGTAACGGCGTCGCTCAATGGCCGGGTCGATGTCGTACGGTCGTTCGGCCCGGTCGACGGCTGCGAACACCGATTGCAGGCCGTAGTAATGCTCCTGCGTAAACGGATCGAACTTGTGATTGTGACAGCGGGCACACTGAATCGTCACGCTGCAGAATGTGTTAAAGACGTTGCTGACCATGTCGTCCCGATCGAGGTTGCGGGCCACCTTGCCGTCGATCTTCGACTCGGGGACTTCGACATGGCCGATGAAATCCCACGGCCCGGCTGCGATGAACCCGAGCCCAAGGATGCCGTCCGGCTCACCGGGGAACAGCACGTCGCCGGCGATCTGCTCCCGGACAAATCGTGCATAGGGCTTGTCTTCGTTGAAACTGCGGATGACGTAGTCGCGATAGGGCCACGCATGGGGGCGGAGTTTGTCTTTGTCGTACCCACAGGTGTCTGCGTACTTGACGACATCCAGCCAGTGCCGGGCCCACTTCTCACCGTAGCGGGGAGAGGCCAACAGGCGGTTAACCAATTTTTCGTAAGCAAACGGATCGGTGTCAGAGACAAAGGCCTGCACTTCCTCGGGTGTGGGCGGAAGTCCGGTGAGGTCGAAGGTCACTCGACGAATGAGCGTGAGACGATCGGCCTCCGGGGCATGAGTGAGACCGTGCGATTGCAAAACGTCGAGGATGAACCGATCGATGGGAGCTCGTGACCAGGGTCGCTCGCCGTCGGAGGATGGCAGACGGGGAACAGAGGGACGCACGAGAGGCAGGTAGGCCCACCAGTCGAAGTCATTGATAACAGGTTCGTGAATCACACGACCGTCAGGCCAGACGGCACCGGACATCACCCACTGCTTCAGGATGTCCACCTGTTCGTCTGTCAGCGGCGAAGCGTCCTTCGGCATGCTTGGAGGCTCATCGCCGTCGGCCATGACGACCTGCAAAAGGTGACTCGACAACGGGTCGTTCGTGTCGATGAATCCGTTAGGCAGCAGATCTGCTGCGGTTTGGAGGGTCAGTTCTCCCTTGCGATCGACGTCGTTGTGACAATTGACGCAGTGTTGCTGGAGAATTTTCTCGACCGGTGCGAACGAGTCTGTGTCCGCAGCATGAAGTGTCGCTTGGGCAAAGTGCGCCAGGAGACCGATCGTGACGGCGGCACTAACCATCCATTGAAAGAGGGGCAAGCTGCGGAGAGCTTGTTGAGGGTGTTGCCACAGACAGGAATGTCTGTGCCACCTTTTCCTCAGTCTGACAATTACGTGGGGCAAGCATTCTTTTCTGTCCCACCTGTGACTCGCACCGACAGTCAGGTGGGCCAGACATTCCTGTCTGGCCAAAGAAGGTGAGCAATGTACGAGGGGATGCTCGTTCGCTGTGGGGCAGTCGCGTTGCATGCGCCTGTTGACTCCAGTCATTTTCCTGCAGGAGGGACAGCACCGATGTAGGACAGCGGTGGGGGGGCGGCACTGCCTGCCTCTCTGAGTTCTGCTGAGTCGGGTTGGAGGTAGGTGCTGAGCGGCGATGAGTCGGCGCTCGTGACGGAGATGTTCACTCCGCGGCGTCCGTTGTTTTGAAAGATGTCCACTTCGCTGGGCGAAGCACCGTTGGAGGCCGGGGCAGGGCGAGATGTCCAGTTGAAGGATGCCGTGAGCAGTGGATCCGGCGGTGTCTCCTGGACCGCCAACTCTGGTCCCGATCCATCCAAAAACAGATTCTTCGTGAGCGTCAGCGGGCCGTCTTGAGCGGAGAGTTGACGTTGCACGGAGACGCCCTGTTTGAATGCTCGGAATGTACAATTCACGATCGAGACGTCTTTAAACGGTTCGGGTGGGTCAGTGAAGCGGATCGAGGTGTGGCAGCCGTCGATGATGCACTCGGACATCTCAACATTCGAGACACTGCCCGAAATGGCAAGCCCGGTTTCGTAATCGCCGATGATACGGCACTGACTCAGGATGATGTCTTTCGTCGGAGTCTGCCCCGGTTCAAAGCGGATGGCAGTCGCGTTCGCTCCGCTGTTGCGAAGCGTCACGTTCGTCAGCTTGAACCGGTCTCCGCCACTGAAACCGCTGACTCCAACACCGTAAATTCCGAATTGATCTGCCCCTTCGATCGTGAGATTCTGGAGTGTCGTGCTGACGAGGTAGCCTTCGAGGTGGAGCATCGTGCGCTGCCCTGTCCCCTTGAGATGAAACCCCTGCAGAAGAAAGCGTTCGACTGTACGCAGATCAACGATCGGCTCATTCCCTTTCGGTTCGAGAATGGCTGGCTGCTCGTCTTCACAGACGATACGTACCCCTTTGGGAAACGCACCGAACTGCGAGTTGTCGATCACGATCCGCTCCGGATACGTCTGTCCGCCGGCGACGCGGATCGTGCGCACGTCACTCGGGTGCAGAGGGCGGAAGTGCTTCTGCACATACTCGATGGCGGCCGTGATGGACTGGAAATGACCTTGAGGGCCGACGTTGACGTCACTTCCCGGATCGATCATCGGTTCAGGATCGGAACCATTAGGCACACTCGCAGTCGAATCGATTTCGGAGGACTGATTCGAGGAGACCTTCTCGTCTCCACTTGAAAGCAGGAACCAGCCGATGGAAGCAAACAGAATGGCACTGACTGCACTGGCCCCGGCGATCTGCAGGGTGGTGAAGCGAGGTGACGCAGACTTTGAGGTGACGACACGAGGGCTCTCAATCTCTCCGGTGGGAGGCGCGTCAGGGGCGCTGACGTGCGTCGCTGTTGAATCCACCGGACGTTCGTCGATCGACATCTCACTGTCTGCCCCGACGACAAAGCTGTCACGTTTGGAGCCTGCAAGGAGACGGGATTTCTTGCGGGAGACGACGGTGTCGGAAACAGAAAGTGCGGGGACGATCGTCTCCTGTCCGCTCGGTGAATCCAAGTTGGCGAGGAAGTCTCGGAAGTCGCCGACGTCCGATTTGTCGGACTTCGAGGGTCGCTTGGACCGGCGGGGATCACTCTTCCCGGACTTCGCGGATGTGCCCTCGTCCTTCCATCCGGCCGTTGTCGGATCAGTCGGTTGTCGTGATGGTTGCGGCTTCGATTTTGATTGCTGAGATGATGATTTATTCGGCTGAGCGGACCCGGAGTCTTTCTCGGTGTCTGTCTGCAACCAGTTGGCAAGTGCCTGCTCGGCGGCCTCAGCGGACTGCATGCGACTTTCGGGTTGTTTGGCCATCATCGCGTTGATGACAGTCACCAGAGATTGCGGGATGTCCGGTCGGAGCTCGGCGATCGGCGTTGGCTCTTTCACCTGATGTGCCAGCAGACGTTGTGCGAGCGTACCATCGGGAAACGGCGGGTGCCCAACCAGCAGGAAGTACAAGGTGCATCCGAGGCTGTAGATGTCCGACCGGTGATCGACGGTGTGACTGTCCACTGCCTGCTCCGGTGACAGATAGTCAGCTGTTCCCAGAACCGTCTGGTCATACTCGATTGTCAGGGATGACTTCTCGGCAGCGTTTTCAAGGATGCGGGCCAGACCGAGATCGAGGACTTTCACGGTGCCCGTTTCGTCGAGCAACAGGTTGCTTGGCTTGACATCGCGGTGCACCATTCCGACCGCGTGAGCATGTTTCAGCCCACTGGCTGCTTGACGAGTATACTCCACTGCCTCTGCAAATCCGAGGGGACCGTCGTCGTCAACGACCTGCTGCAGACTGCGTCCTTCGACATACTCCATGACCAGGAAGTGAATCTCTGTCGAGCCCTCCTTCACCTGGTCGACGTCGTATGCGCGGACGATGTTCGGATCATCGAGCGAGGCGACTGCCTGGGCTTCGCGATGGAATCGGCCCAGCGAGGCCTTGTTTTCGACCTGCTTGAATGGCAGCACCTTGATCGCACAACGGCGTCGCATGACCGTGTGCTCAGCGAGGTAGACCGAACTCATCCCGCCGCGACCCAGCAGCGAGAGCAACCGATACTTCCCCAGGAAGAAGCCCTTGTGTTTGCCCTGGAGCAACTTCTTGGCTTGCCAGAGTGTCAGCTCATTCTCGCGGATCAGGAACTCCGCAAATTCCTGACAGCTCTCCGGCTTCGCTTCGGGGTGCTTCTTGGCGAACTGATCCTGAAGCCCTGACAACCGCTCTTCGTCAATGAGCGCGCTCTGCGCGAGGAGCTGACAGAATGTCTGATGTGACAGCTTCAACGCCATGGGAGCTGGGGGCTTCCGTCGTCGGGTGATCGGTTGAAGACGCCTGTGTTCCTCAACAATATTGCTTCAGTATTCCTTTGTGAAGATACCACTCAGCAGAGGACATCGCCAGTGGGAATGCAATTTCCAGAATCATTCAACAGTCTTTATACTTCGGACATAAGGTCTCATCGCATCGAGGATTCCGTAAAACAAAAGGAACAAGGAACACGTGACTTCATCCAAGCCGACAACCGTGCGGACACCCCCGGCTGCGGGCACTCTTTGTTTGATCCTGGGGTTTATGCTGGCGGTGCTTGTGATCGCGGTCCGGCTGCATGCGAACTGGGGAGTGATCGGCCGGGTCGTGGCGAGAAACCCTGTGATCTGCTGGGGCCTTGCCTTGAGCCTGATGACAGCGGGAGTCGTGATGATCAAACAGCACACCACCAAAGCCAATGGATGGTCACCTCGCATTCCGGGTCGACGATTTCGAGACGCGGTCCTCTACACTCGCAAGGAGTGTCCGCTTTGCCATGAGGCTGCCCTGACGCTTTCGTCTTACGAGGGGATCCTTCCGGAGCTGAAAACGATCGACGTTGACGCCGAACCGGAAGTCCTGGATGACTTCGGTCACTGTGTCCCCGTGCTCGTGCTCGACGGGAAGGTCCGCTTTCGCGGGCATGTGAATGAGACGCTCCTGCAACGCCTGATTGACGGGACCCCTCCCGTTGACTTGGAACCGATAGCGAATGCGTGACTTATTCTCGACATCGCGACACGGCCGAGGACGGAGATGGACTCTCGGGCTGATCCTTGCAGCCTGCGTATTGATCTTCGTCGATCAATCCCAGGCGGACGATGGGTCATCTGCCCCTCGGCTCGCCGGCAGCGAGTTGCGAAAGGAACTGGAGAGTCCGATCAATGTCACGATTCCGCAGACTCGCGTGCGGGAAGTCGTGCTGAGACTGGAGTCGCTGCACAACGTGGCAATCCTGCTGGACCGTCGCATCGACCCGGATCGACTGATCGACGTGCAGCTCACGCAGGTGACGCTTCTGGAAGGGATCGAATTTCTGGCGAACCAACTGGAAGCCGATGCCGCACTCGTCGGTGGGACGGTCGTCATCGGACCGACGGACAAGCTTGATCGCACGCGGACGGATATCGTCATTCAACATCAGACGCTAAAAGACTCATCCAGCGAACAGGGACAACGACGCCTTTTTGAACTCTTCTCCGGCAAGTCATTTCGCTGGGACAATCTGCAGACTCCTCGGGAGCTGGTGCAGTCCATTGGCGAGGGTTACGGGGTCGAAGTCACCGGACTGGATTTGATCCCGCATGATCTTTGGGCAGCCGGGGAGATGATTGACGTCAGTGCTGTGGAAGCATTGATGCTCGCGGCAGGACAGTTCGATCTCACATGCCAATGGAATGAGGACGCCTCGATCGTGCAACTGGCACCCGCACCCTCGCGGTTGACAATCGAGAAGGAGTTGACCGTCAATCCGGCGATTCTGGCTGATGTGTTCTCCGAACTGTCGGAGGAAGTTCCGCTCGCGGACATCTCTGTCGAGGGGCGACGAGTCCGAGTCATCGGGAGTGTCGCTGAGCAGGAACTGATTGAGTCCCGCCTCAAGAGAAACTCGAACGGGGACCGTGAACCGATGCCAGATCAGGGGCCGCTGGCAAAGAGATCGTTTACGCTCAAAACGGAGAGGACCCCTGCCATCGCGATTCTGCGCACGCTCGAAGCCCAGGGGACGAGCGTCGAATACGACCTCAATGTCCTGACGGCAGCTGGTGTTGATTTGTCTCAAAAGGTCACGCTGTCTCTGCAGAAAGCATCGGCGGACGAGTTCTTTCAGGCCCTGTGCGAGCCGTTGAGACTGCAGTTCGAGATCGAAGACCGGACGGTCATCCTCACTCCAAAGCCCTGAATCCCACGGTTTTGAATTCTCCGGACCGACCCGATATCATCAGGTCCTGTGACGCTCATCAGCTGCGTCTCGACCGATCCTGCCGATCAGTCGTGCCATTTGACTCCCGAGCGCCCAAGGTCCATTTCGTCAGTTTCCTTTGTAAAGAACGCCATCGATGCCCCGCAACATGATTGTCGCCCAGTCGGGCGGTCCCTCTCCTGTGATTAACAACACCGTCAGGGGCATCGTCGAGACGGCTCGGCAGATGGATGAAATCGGCACCGTCTATGCAGGCTGGCACGGCATCGAGGGGGTGCTCAAGGAGGAGTTGCTCAACCTGTCCGACCAGTGCCCGGAAGAGATCGCTCTGCTCCGCACGACACCCGCAGCCGGGTCCATCGGCACTTGCCGGTACAAACTCAAGAAGGGGCAGGACGAAGACTTCGACCGAGTGATGGACGTGTTCAAGGCTCATGACATTGGCTACTTCTGCTACGTGGGCGGTAACGACTCGATGCATACGGCCTACACGGTCGCCAATCTGGCCCGCGAGCGCGGACTCGATGTGTGCGGTCTCGGCGGACCGAAGACGATCGACAATGACGTCGGTGACAGCGAGTTCAAACTGGTCGATCACACACCCGGCTATGGCTCGACCGCACGGTACTGGGCTCATTACATTCAGCAGGCGAATGAAGAGAACAGCGGTTCCAGCCCGGCTGACCCGGTGCTCGTCATGCAGGCAATGGGCCGTAAGATCGGCTATATCCCCGCAGCTGCCCGTCTGGCGGACTCGAAGCGTGAGATGCCTCTGCAGATCTATCTCGCTGAGAAGGAAGTCACGATCGAGCAGATTCACGACAACATCAACACCATGCTCAAGGAGCGCGGCCGTTGCATGGTCGTGGTGAGCGAAGGGCTGAACATCACCGGACTGGAGATTCCGGAAGAGTTCATCGTGCGAGACTCGTTCGGACATCCGACGTTCTCTTCGAGCAAGATCACTGTCGCCCAGATGCTCACGAACGCACTCAACGACCGTGGACTCGCCGTGAAGGGTGCGGCCCGCTGTAACGTGCCGGGGACCCATCAACGCAACGACATGGTCTATGCGTCGACAGTTGATCTTGAGGAATCTTACTACGTCGGCCAGAAGGCGGCTCTGCTCGGTGCAGCGGGCGAACACGGCTACATGTCAACGATCCTGCGAACCGACTGGGACAACTATCAGGTCCGTTACGACAAGGCTCCGCTGAGTGAAGTCGCTGAGAAGGACCGTAAGTTCCCCGCGAACTGGATCAGCAACTGCGGTACCGACGTGACCGACGACTTCATCAAGTACGCCCGCCCCCTCATCGGCGACAACTGGGTCAGCGTCCCCCTGATCGACGGCCGCCTGCGGCTCGCCCAACTGAACACCTCCAAAGACATGTTCGCCAACCAGAAGCTTGACAAGTACGTCCCGCAGGCGGACCGTAAGTAAAATCTGATTCATAATTTCTCATGACCTTGGTGCTTCCAGCGTCTTTGCGGTTAAAACATAAAGTCAGGAAACTTGCTCCATGTCCCAACTCGGCCTCGATTGTTTCACTAAGCAACACGACTTTCTCATTGGCATCGACTCGGACGGTTGTGCGTTCGATTCGATGGAGATCAAGCACAAGGAGTGCTTCATCCCGAATTTCATCAAGCACATGGGGCTGCAGCCGGTCTCGAAGTATGCCCGTGAGGCGTGTGAGTTCACGAACCTGTACTCGAAGACCCGTGGGGCCAATCGCTTCCCCGCTTACCTGCTGGCTCTCGAACTGCTTGAAGAGCGGCCCGAGGTGCAGGCCCGCAATGTCACGATGCCGAAGCTCCAGGGTGTGCGTGACTGGGTGGCCCGTGAATCCAAGCTGGGGACCAAGACGATCGTCCCCGAGGCAGAGAAGACGGGCGACCCGGATCTCCAGCGCGCAGCCGCATGGTCGAAAGCAGTCGATGACACGGTCGCTGAGATGGTCCACGGCCTGCCCCCGTTCCCCGGCGTCCGTGAGGCATTGGAGACGATGTCCAAACAGGCCGATCAGATCGTGTGCTCCGCAACACCCAACCGTGCACTCCAGCAGGAGTGGCAGGAACACGGGATCGATCAGTATGTGCAAGCCATCTGTGGGCAGGAGGCAGGCAGCAAGGCCGAGTCACTCGCTAAGGCGAAGAAGTTCGGCTACGAACTTGACCACATGCTGATGATCGGGGATGCCCCAGGCGACATGAAGGCGGCGAAGACCGTCGGCTGTCTTTACTACCCGATCAACCCCGGTCACGAAGAAGACAGCTGGGCCCGCTTCAACGACGAAGCCCTCGCCAGATTCTTCGCAGGCACCTACGCCGGCGACTACGAGGCCTCACTCATCGCCGAATTCGAGAAGTACCTGCCTGAACACCCACCGTGGCAGAAGTAGACATCTGACACGTCGCCCTCCATTAAGCCTCGCTTGAGGCTATTACCTATTCGCTACTCTCTATTCGCTGACAAACATGCAACACGACATTGGACTCATTGGTCTGGCCGTCATGGGCCAGAATCTTGTTCTCAATATTGCCAATCACGGCTACTCGATCGGGGTCTACAACCGCACGACGGAGACGATGGAGAAGTTCGTCGGCGGGCTGAAGGATGAGCCGGCGGACAAAGTCTGGGAAGGCTCGGCGGACCGCATCGGTGGATACAAGTCGTTGGAGGAGTTCGTCGCATCGCTCAAACGTCCACGACGAGTGATGATCATGGTCAAGGCGGGAGCCCCGGTTGACGCGGTGATCGATCAGCTCAAGCCACTGCTGGAGCCGGGCGATATCATCATCGATGGCGGCAACGCGGACTTCCGTGACACCAACCGTCGCTCGAAAGAACTGAGGGATGAGGGATTCCTGTTCATCGGCACGGGCGTGTCGGGGGGCGAGGAAGGTGCACTGAAGGGACCGTCCATCATGCCGGGCGGTCACAAGGAAGCATGGCCGCACGTCAAAGACATTCTGCAATCGATCTCCGCCAAGGTGGGGCCAAACGAGGACATCCCGTGCTGTGACTGGGTCGGCGAGGACGGAGCTGGTCACTATGTGAAGATGGTGCACAACGGCATTGAGTACGGCGATATGCAGCTCATCTGCGAGGCGTACTTCCTGCTCAAGCACTGCATTGGTGCCACGAATGAGCAACTCTATCAGACCTTCAAGGAGTGGAACGAAGGCGAACTGGAAAGCTATCTCATCGAGATCACCCGCGACATCTTCACGGTGAAGGATGAGGAGTCGGGCGAGTACCTCGTCGATCAGATTCTCGACACGGCCAAGCAAAAGGGAACCGGCAAGTGGATGAGCCAACACGCGCTCGATCTGGGTGTGCCGACGACGCTGATCACCGAAGCGGTTTACGCCCGGTGCCTCTCCGGACAGAAGGATGCCCGCGTCCGTGCGTCGAAGGTGCTCGACGGTCCGAAGGTGACCTTCGACGGCGATCCCAACCAGTTTGCAGACGATGTGCGGCAGGCCCTTTACGCTTCGAAGCTCGTCAGCTATGCCCAAGGGTACGTGCAACTCGACGCAGCGGCTGACGAGTTCGGCTGGAAGCTGGACAACGGCAGCATCGCACTCCTGTGGCGAGGCGGGTGCATCATCCGCTCGACTTTCCTGCAGGACATCAAGAACGCCTTCGACAAGAAGGCAGACTTGGAGAACCTGCTCCTCGACGACTTCTTCAAGTCAGCGATCGACGAGGCCCAGCCGGCATGGCGACGTGTGTGTGCGACAGCAATCGAACAGGGCCTCCCCGCCCCCGGCTTCACTGCGGCCCTCTCCTACTACGACGGCTACCGCCGCGACCGCCTGCCCGCCAACCTCCTCCAGGCCCAACGCGACTACTTCGGCGCCCACACCTACGAACGCATCGACAAACCCCGCGGCGAGACCTTCCACACGGACTGGATTCATGAACGCAAGGTGTGACGTTGTCGCCTCGGGAAGCCGTAATTGGACTTTGTTCTCCATCACCACGAAGGTTAACAAGCATGTTTGAACAGCAGATCACCCTCAATCGTTTCCTGTTGAGATATCTCAACGGGCTGATGCAGGATGTTGAGGATGCGGATCTTGCCAGTCGGTCGGAGGATGGGGGGAATTCGCCGTTATGGATTCTCGGGCATCTTGCGGTCGTGGGTGATTCGGCTGCGAGAGTGCTGGGGTTGCGACCGGTGCAGCCGAAGGAGTGGCGGCGGGTGTTCTTTCCTGGGACCGATGGGGATGTTGCTGACGCGGGGGACCTCACCAAACAGCAACTCCTCGACGCGATCCATGAGGGTTACAAGCGGTTGCATCCCGAGTTGGAGAACGTCGACACAGCGGCGATGGCCGAGCCGCATGGGATCGAGTTGCTCAAAGGGTCCGGCCTCGAGACGAAAGCCGACTTTCTGTCACACGTGCTGACGACTCACATGGCCATGCATATCGGGCAGATCTCCTACTGGAGACGCCAGCACGGCGGAGCGATCATCGTGTGACCGTTAGCCGGGTGACGATTTCGCAGCTTCTTCCAGTCGCAGCTTTTGCTGGCGGTATTTTTCCGCCGTCTCATGGTCGAATGTCGGATGTTCGCTCAGGTCACCGCCAGAGTGTCTCGCCCCGCAGCGGTAGCAGACCAATACATCCGGCATGATGGCGAACAGGACGAGATCTGCTGCTGCGAAGGCGAGCAGGATGCCGAGTGCCCAGACTGGGCGGTGGTAGTACCACGCTATCGAACTGAGTGTCGCACCGGCAGCGACGAACGTCAGACCAATCGATTGTGGAAAGTCCTTCTGACGCCAGAGGTCATGGTTGCCGCAGACGAGACACTCGGACAACTGTGAGGCATCCGCGCTGGGCTGAGTGACGGGGCGTTCCCAGCCGCACGATTCACAGTTGATGCGATGAAACTCCTCGCTTCTGTGACGGAAGTTCTGAGCATCACAATGCGGACATCGGAATTGCAGCTTCATGAGCGGAGTGCGTTCGAGCGTCGACAGAAACTAGAAGGCGAAGGAGTATTCTACGATGATTCCGGCTGTCTGTCCCTCACGCTGGCTGTTCCCTTCCCGAATTCCAATAAATCGGAAGTTGGAGTGACAGTCACGGACGAGTTCAGGTTTCTTTCCGTCGTATGGCGTCTAACTCCAAGTCGTACTTTGTCGAAATCGCTACACTGACCTTATGATTTGGCTAACGTCGATCGTTCCGCGTCCAATTCCCGAAACTGGGAGATTCTCCAAGATCCCTCCAACCCTGATATCGACGGTTGACTCCTAATGAACGATGAGACACGCCCGCCAGCAAATGAAGAACCGACGGACCATCTGTCCGCTGGTGGGGGCGGATGGTTGATCCTGGCGCTGCTGGTCGTCGTGCTTGCCCTGCTGATTGACCGCTATCGCTCTCCCGCGGAACGTCCCATCATTCCCCGCGGTGATCTCTCGGACGCGGAAAAAACACAAATTGAGATCTTTAATGAGGCCTCGCCATCGGTCGTGCACATCACGACGTCGTCACTACAACAGCTTTCGGATTTCTCTGTCACTGAGCGTCCCGAAGGGACAGGCACCGGGTTCATCTGGAGCGAGGATGGATACATCGTCACGAACTTTCACGTCGTTCGACCTAGTGTGAAATCGGGCGGTCACATGTTTGTGACCTTGGCGGATAACGCATCCTACAATGCCGAGATCGTCGGATATGAACCTGCTTACGATGTTGCAGTGCTGAAGATCGATGTCGGCAACCGTCGCTTGAAGACCATTCCGCTCGGGACATCATCGGACTTGCAGGTCGGCCAGAATGTGTACGCCATTGGCAGTCCTTTCGGCCTCGACCAGACGCTCACGACCGGAGTCATCAGCGGACTTGGGCGTGAACTTGAATCGGAAACGGGACGCATCTTCGATGTGATTCAGACAGATGCGGCCATCAACCCTGGCAACTCAGGTGGTCCGCTCCTGGATAGTGCAGGTCGTCTGATCGGAGTGAACACAGCGATCTACAGCCCCTCCGGAGCATCCAGCGGCGTTGGGTTCGCGGTTCCCGTGGATGCAGTGACTCGGGCTGTTCCCGATCTGATTGACTATGGGGTTAATCAACGTCCGGTACTCGGGATCGACCCATTTACTGATTCTCAGTTCAATATGCTCAAGAGATACGAAGGATTTCCAGTTCTGGAGGGAGTCCTCATCCAGTCTGTGGTCGATGGGATGGGAGCCGCTGCAGCAGGAATGCGCGGGACCAGAATCGAACTGGGTGAAGCCAAAAGTGGTGATCTGATCGTCGGGATTAACGACCGTCCCATTACTGATTCCGCATCCCTGTTTGACGAACTTGACCGCTACAAGCCGGGCGACAAGGTGACCGTCACCGTTTGGCGGGACGGCAAACAGGTCCAACTCGAAGTCGTGCTCCAAAGTGCTTCGAACCGATAAAAGGGTCTCGATTCCCATCGCACTTCGTGACGGTGGCAACACGAATGCTCGACAGCGACGCCAAGACTGATCGAACGCTCGATTGTCCAATCGATTGCAACTGACGGTGCTGTCGCCAACAATCGTTGGTGAACGAAGTGTTCGAAATGGCCACAGACAGGAATGTCTGTGCCACCGATCATTGCGATAGAGATGTCTGTGACACCAGTTTTTGTTTTGCTGACTGTCACATGATGCAGGTGGGCCAGACATTCCAGTCTGGCCTTCACAGATCAGACGTTCACGAGGCTTCTGGATTTGACACAATCCTCATGAGGTCGGAACACATTCAACTCAACTTTCTTCTCACGTTGAAATAGGGATACATCATGCGACTTCTTCGATATTCGGCCCACAAGAGCTTTGCTCTGCTGGCCTGCCTTGTCTGCAGTACGACATCGACCACAGCGGCCGATCTCGCGGACCTCGTTGCGGGCGATGTGAAGCAGGTGATGAGTGACTGTAAGTTCACCGAAGGCCCTGCGTGGCATCCGGATGGGTATCTGCTCTTTACGGACATCCCCAACAACCGCATCGTGCGTGTGCTCCCGGATGGATCGCACAATGACTGGATGACCGATTCTCAAGGCGCGAATGGGCTGATGTGTGATCAGCAGGGGAACGTCTACGCTGCGCAGGGGGATGCCCAGCGAGTTGTGAGATTGAAGGCTACAGCGAGTGGTGAGACAGGAGAACTGGCAGACGTGTTGACTGGCGAGTTTGAAGGGAAGCCGTTCAACAAGCCGAATGACCTCGCCCTGGACACGTTCGGCGGCCTGTACTTCACCGATCCGAATTACTCTCCGAAAGATCCTGCACAACCGGTCGAGGGCGTGTATTACCTGAGTGCTGAGAAGAAAGTCACCCGCGTCGTCGACGACCTCCCGCGACCGAACGGCGTCCTCGTCTCCGCTGACGGGAAGCATCTGTATGTCGCCAATATCAATTTGCGGAAGATCATGCGTTACGAAATCGTGGGGCCGGGGCAAATCTCCAGCGGAGAGGTGATCTTCACAGGTGACGAATCGCTGGATGGCGGCGGCCCGGACGGAATGAGCCTCGACGAGCAGGGCAACATTTATGCAACTTACAAATCGCTGGTGGTGTTGAACGCAGATGGCGAACTGATTGGTCGCATCGAAGTTCCTGAAAATCCGGCAAACTGTACGTTTGGTGGACCGGACAACAAGACGCTTTACGTGACCGCACGCACGAGTCTGTATTCCATCCCGATGCAGGTCGCAGGCATTGCCTTGCGTGCTGCCGGACCGGGAGTAACAGGAGC
Organism: Planctomycetaceae bacterium; assembly: GCA_020426325.1. Classification (GTDB taxonomy): domain Bacteria; phylum Planctomycetota; class Planctomycetia; order Planctomycetales; family Planctomycetaceae; genus JAHBXU01. Next base: position 18,748 of record JAGQQG010000020.1, read on the forward strand.
AGCAGAACCGGGAGTCACCAAGACCCGCGAGTTCAAAGCAGGGCCGTTGACCTTACAGGTGCCTGAGAGCTGGAAGCAGGAACCACCGTCGAACCGCTTGCGTCTGGCCCAGTTTACGATTCCTGCTGCAGAGGGTGATGACACGGAAGCCGAACTTGTCCTGTCCGGACCCTTCGGAGGAACAGCACAGGATAACGTCCAACGCTGGATCGGGCAGTTTGACGAGGAGGGGCGGGAACTCAAGATGACGAAGGGGGAAACCGAGCAGGGAGATTATATCCTCGTCGACCTGTCCGGCACCTATCACAAAAGCGTCGGCCCTCCGATCCGACGTCAAACGAAGACGATTCCCGATGCCCGCATGCTCGGTGTGATGTTCATGGCCAACGAAGGGGGGAACTACTTCTTCAAGTTGGACGGCCCGCAGAAGACAGTGTCCGGGGCTGCTGAAGGTCTGCGCCAATCGTTTGGTGGCGATGCGTCCAAAGAGACCGAGTACACGCTCGAATGACGGACCAATTGTCAAGCTGAACTCTCTGGTTGACGTTTGAATCCCTGTATGGAGATCCTGATGCTCCGGTGTGTTGCTGCGCTCGCTGTTGTAGTTGTGACTCTCGTCAGTCCAAGCAGAGTTTCGTTCGGTCAGTTCGACGAAGATGGTGACTTGATCCCCGGTCTGCTGGGGACGTACGTGGCTGGCGACAACTCGGTCGAACAGATCGACGTCACGCTGTCGCACTCCTGGGGAGAGGCTGCTCCAGATGAACGACTGCCGGAAGGCCCGTTCTCGGTCACGTGGCAGTCACAACTCCTGCAGCGAGAGGAGGTGGAGTATCGGTTTCATGCGTACCTTCAAGGAGAGGTCGAGGTCCAGGTCGATGGCGAGACAGTGCTCATCGGGAGCAGCGACGAACCGGGCTGGATAAGCGGGGATCCGATCGAGTTGAGTTTCGGTCTACTGGAGTTTGAAGTCACCTTCGAGAAGACACAGCCTTCCGCTGAGGTGCACCTCTTCTGGTCATCGGATGCGTTCCCGCTTGAACCGATCCCTCCGCATCTGCTTTTTCGAGATCAAGGCCGGCCGGACCTGGCGACCTGGGAACGCGGACGAGAGTTGTACGCGGCCCATCGCTGCAACCGCTGCCATCGCCGGGACGACGAACCTCTCAGTCCCGCAGCACCTTCGCTGGAGCACGTTGCGATCGGAGTTGATCACACATGGCTGGTCGACAAACTACTCAATCGTCTCCCTTCCGCAGCCCATGCCCGCATGCCCTCGTTTGGATTCAGCGAGGAAGAAGCCCAGGCCGTTGTGGCCTATCTGGAATCTCACACGGTGCCAGTCGAACTGTCCCCCATCTCGGACATCGATGCTGGAAAGAAAGGGCCGCCCGACGGGGATCTGTTACTGAAGTCCGTGGGGTGTCTCGCCTGTCACACGGTGGGTGACGTGGGACAACAGAACACATTCAGCGGCGGCGATTTGACACACATCGGCGACAAACGTTCGGCCGAATGGTTGTATCGCTGGCTGTCGGACCCGTCTTCACTGAATGTCGATCATCGTATGCCGGTCGTCAAACTGACGGATCTCGAGCGAGCGGAGATTGCGAAAACGCTGGCATCGTGGAAACGTGAAACGAATGGGGCGAAGACGTCTGATACCTCGAGTGAGCCGGACGAATCGCTGGTGACTCGTGGTCGGCAACTCGTCGAACAGTCGCGATGTACCGCCTGTCATCGTCTGCCGGGAAATGATCCAGGTGTGACCAGTGTTCCTCCGCTGAAGTTGCGACAGTTTAACTGGGATCAGTCCTGTCTTTCGGGGGCGAAGCGAGAGTTGGGTCGCCCTGTGTATGAGAACGTGGATGTTCAGGCGTTGCAGGCGTATGTTGAGTCACGACTTGATGCGTTGTCCCCGCCATCACAGTGGGCGAAGGGACGTGCTGTTCTCGAACGAAGGAACTGTCTGGCGTGTCACGAACGTGACCTTGGGACAGGCATTGTGCCGATCGCGGGAACGTTGGAGCGGACGGACGAGCGGTTTCGCGGACAGAGTCAGTCCTTGATCCCCCCATCTCTGACCGCAGTTGGGGACAAGCTATTGGACAAGGCACTTGCTGTGGCCGTCCGGGGCGAGCAGAAGTCGCCGCGTCTCCCCTGGCTGCAAGTCCGCATGCCCCGTTTCTCTCACACAGAAGAGGATCAGCGGCTTCTGCTCAGCTATCTCGTCGAACACGATCGAATCCCGGCCGGTGCTCCTGAGAGTCTTCCTGGTTCAGAGATCGCCGGTGATCAGACAACTGATGCACAGCAGACTCTGCTCACCGGTCATGCACTGGCTGGTGCGGGTGCATTCAATTGTGTCGCGTGTCACAAGTTTGGTGATTACGAACCCCGCAACGTCGCACTCGGCACCAAGGGCTGCGACCTGTTGATGATCGGTGACCGGATGCGGTCCGAGTTCTTCCATCGGTGGACCCGTGCTCCTCTGCGTGTGGTGCCGGGGATGGAGATGCCCAACTTCAACAAGCCGGTCGCCGGGGTGCTGGACAGTGACGTCGACCGGCAAATCTCAGCGGTCTGGCGGGCGATCAACGATCCGAGGTTTACGGCCCCGACGAATCCGACTCAAGTCGAACAGTTGCTGATTGTCGAGCCAGACATGCCGCCGCAGATCATTCGCGACGTCTTCACGGTCTCCCCGCAGAATGGGGGCGGTTATGTGGCTCGGTCGTTCGCAATCGGTTTCGGCAACGGACACAGTCTGCTGTTCGACATCGATCGCTTTGCAGTGCGAGGTTGGACGTTGGGGGACTTCGCCCGACAGCGGACGGAGGGAAAGAGCTGGTACTGGGATCTGGCGGGCGTCGACGTCATGACGGGCTTCAACGCGGATAACGATCTTGTCCTTCTGAATAATGAAACGGAAGAAGAAACCCCGCCGATACTGAATGGTGCACGTGTGGCGAAGCTGCTCCGTTATCAACAGGACGGCGAGCGCGTCACACTCCAGCAGACCATGTCGTTCACGATTGACGACAACTCTCAAGATGTCTCAATCACGCAGGAGTTCTCGACGTTCAGTGACGACGATGGCACAGGCTCCGGAGTGCTGAGAAGAGTGACCGCTTCGCCGATCCCGGAGGGGTATGATCTCGTCCTGCGGTCATCGGCAGAGACTCCACAACTCGCAGGCGCAGCGATCACAACTAAGGATGCGCGAAGGAACGGCCAGGAACTTGTTCTCGAACAGGTCTTTGTCTGTTCGGCCCAGCGACCTCTGACACCCCCCAAACCGCGTCCGGAATTGCCTCGCAACGATGCCCTCGTGACGACGCTGCCCGGCATGACAGGGCAACGACTGAAGCTCCCTGCGTCTATCATGCCCACATCAATTGCGCTCACCGATGATGACCGACTCGTGTTTACGTCGCTCAAAGGGCATGTCTACGAGGCGGTGGAGACCGATGGCGATGGCTTGCGCGACTCGCTGCGTACGCTGGAACAGGGTTTGCCTGCCCCGTTCGGCGTGCTTCCACATGACGGCGGTATTCTCGTGGTGGACAAAGCAGAGCTGTTGTGGCTGAGTCTCACCGAGGGAGATCAGTCGGCTGTCGAGCGAGAGATCTGGGCCGATGGCTGGGGCTTCTCAGATAACTATCACGACTGGGTGACCGGCCCGGTCCGCGACGCTGCGGGCAATCTGTATCTGGCATTGGGGAGTGACTACCAGCAACCAGAACGATCAGAGGAGACATCTCGATGGCGCGGCAAGGTCCTCCGCATCGACCACGATCGTCGTATCGAACCCTTCGCTCACGAACTGCGATTCCCGCAAGGCATCGCAATCGACGGGCAGGATCGCCTCTTCGTCAGCGATCAGCAGGGAGTGGCCAACACGTTCAATGAGATCAATTACATCGTGCAGGGACGTCACTATGGCGTGAAGAGTCTGCATGAAGAGGTGTCGGACGCCACTGAAACACGGGCCGCCGTGCAGGTGCCTCACCCGTGGACCCGCAGTGTGAATGGCATCTTCTTCCTGCCGCAGAGCATTGCTGGTCCGCTCGCACCCTTTGGCGGACATGGCATCGGTTGCGAGTATAACGGCAAGCGGCTCATTCGGTTCTCGGTTCAGGAGGTCAACGGCGAACTGCAGGGGGCCTGTTACGATTTCTCCCGACCGACGTGGGAAAACGAAGAGCTGACGTTTCTCGGCCCCATCTGCGGCCTGGCGACATCCGATGGCACACTGTATGTCGGCAGTATCTTCGACAGCGGCTGGCTCGGCGGACCGAACACGGGCGAGATCGTCAAACTGACTCCCGACGAGAGCGCTATTCCCAACTGCATCCGCGAACTTCGCGCGACTGCCACTGGTCTGGAGATCGAGTTCCTCCAACCAGTGGATGCAACGCGGGCACTCGATCCGGAGAATTACGTGCTCTCTGGCTACACACGGGTCTGGCAGGGGGCCTATGCAACTCCCGATTCCGGTCGTTACACCCCCGAGGTGACGGACATCGAACTTGCTCCTGACGGGCGAACGGTGACGCTCACAATCCCGGATCGACGCCTCCAATACGTGTATGAGGTCAACTGTGGCCATCTTGTTGACGAGGGGCACGATTTTTTCCCCGCAACCGGCTATTACACGATGAACCAAATTCCCTCAACAAAGACTGAGTAAGGGAGGCAGTCGGGGTGGTGCATCAAGCGATCTACGTCCAGTAGCAACGAAGCCTGTTGTACGTCGTTTGTGATCAATGCTTACGCCATAGGCCCTAACGATCGGTTTGATCTTGGTCAGATCTTCCGTTTCGTCTTAAAATCCCGCTGCTGGGGCAGATATGGATGTTGCGCGAGATGGTATTTCACTGATGATGCCAGAATGAGGGTGTTTTGAAAATTCGCTCGAAGAGAATGCTGCGTTTGCTGGCAAGGTCGATGGCTGCTGGTTGCCGTCTGCTGTTTAAGACCGTGCGGAGTGAACTGATTGAAACCTGCGCAGGCACGAGCCCTTACGACGGCAACAGGAAGCAGAGGTTTTTGTACTGCATCTGGCATGACAACATCCTGGGGCCCACCTTCTGTGGTCGCAGTGTGAAGATGGCGGCCCTCACAAGTCTGCACGGCGACGGAGCGTTCGTTGCGATGGCTTTAGAGTGTGTGGGCATCACTCCGATCCGTGGTTCGAGCAGCCGTGGCGGGGCAGCCGCTTTACGGGAGATGATGGATGCTGCCCGCGACATGGACATCACCATAGCGACAGACGGCCCGCGTGGTCCGCGCCGTGAAGTCAAGCAGGGGATCGTCTATCTCGCATCGCAGACCGGTCGTCCGATCGTCCCGGTTGCGATTGCTGCCACCCGGGCCTGGCACATCCCGGGTCGCTGGACCGATCTGCTCGTGCCCAAGCCGTTTTCAAAGGTCTGGTTGATTGCCGGCGAGCCGATCTCAATTCCGGGCGATCTCACACGTGATGAATTGAAGTCCTACCGAGATGAGATTCAGCTGGCGATGGATCAGTGGAACCGTCGCGTGAGTGAACTGGCGAACGGTTCAGGCAGCCAGCTTGCGGTCAGTTCCCGTGTCACTGACGAGTCCGAGACCACTCGTCGGGCTGCCTGAGTCGGCATCACGACTCTCGAGGCGATCAAACCAGGCTGAGATGCGCGGCTGGAACAGGATGGTGTTTGCGACCAGCCATCCGACCGTCGCTCCGACCAGCACGTCGCTGACGAAGTGTTCGCAAACTTCAATCCGTTGAACGGCGACGAGTGCGGCCAGTATGCCGAACAACCATTTGCCTCGGGGAAACAACTGCGTGAGCATCACCGCGAAAGCAACACCCGATGCGGTGTGTGCTGAAGGGAAGCTCTTCAAACTCGGACCGTCATGCAGGAACGGGAGCAGTCCGTAGAATGCGTCGGCGGCGGAGTCGCTGGCCATGTCGAAGTACTTGGGCCGCTGACGACCGACGAGCAGCTTGACGACATCGGCAGACAGACCGGCTGCGATGGCCGCAGTCGCGATGCGGGGAACTCGCCATTTCAGATTCGGCAGAATCACGATCAGTGCGAGCAATAACATCCCCTGCCCGTACGGTGTGGCAAAAGGTTCAATGCTTCTCAGGTAACGGTGCAGTTCGTCCGGCCAGTCGCGTGGGGCACATGCACGGGCGATCGGCAGGTCGACCGTGACCAGAGCAATCGCAGCCAGTGTCAGGAGCGACAGCGGAACGAGAGCCCAGCGTTGGGCAGGGCTGAGCTGACGTTCAGATTCAAGGGGCAATGTACTCATGAAATCCGTTTCTTTCTGAGCCATCAGCGAGAATGAGTTGGGCTACGCGGCCTTGCGCTCGACGCCGAGGAAGGTGGACTGTTCCTGAATGATGGACGTCGCATCGAACCGGGTGCCGAAGTATTTCGCCTGTGCCAGTGGATCGTTGAGCACGGTTTTGGCGTCGCCGCTGACAATCACTTCTCCGTCGATAATGATGTTGCTGCGATCGACGATAGTGAGCGTCTCACGTTCTCGGTGGTCCGTAAGAAGGATGGAGATGCCCTGTGATCGCAGGTCGGCGATGATGTCCTGAATACTGTTGATGGTCACCGGGTCAATTCCAGTAAACGGTTCGTCGAGCAGAATGATTCGAGGTCGGCTGGCGAGGCAGCGCGCGATCTCCAGTCGTCGTCGTTCACCGCCCGAGAGTGTCGAGGCGATTTGCTTGCGTTTGGTGGACAGGCCGAACTGTTCCAGCAACTCGTCGGTCATTCTGAGCCGTTCTTTGCGGCGATGACCGAGGAACTCCAGGATGGCGATGATGTTCTGTTCGACGGACAGTTTGACGAAGATGCTGTTATCCTGCGGCAAGTAGCCCATGCCGTGACGTGCCCGCTGGTACATGGGCCAACGAGTGACGTCTTCGCCATTCAGGAAGACAGCTCCATCCGTGGGAGCGATCAGCCCGCAGGACATCCGGAAGGTTGTGGTCTTGCCTGCTCCGTTGGGGCCAAGCAGCCCGACAATTTCCCCCGGTTCGACGTCGAACGAGACTCCTCGAACAGCCCGTTTACCGCCGGGATAAACTTTGACGAGGTCCGTGCATTCGAGCAGTGCCATGGAGTCCTCCTTGACTCGTCTGTGTCTCTCGTGTTGTTTGTGATCGCGGGATCACATGCCGGGCAATCTGCTCAGCGAAGGGAACGATCTTTACCTGATGCGATTCATCCGATCAACCTGAGGATAGAACGGCACCGAGTATTTGGGGTAGTCGGGCACTTTAACCAGACCTCCGCCGGGCAATGCCGTCTTGTGATAACTCAGGGCATAACCACGACCGTCGTTCATGAAAGGAACGCCGTGTGGCCAGTAGATCCAGAATGCCTTGCCGACGAGAAATTTTCGTGGGACGCCGACGCCCGTCGACCAGAGGCGGCTGTCACGGCTGCGGGGACTGTTGTCGCCGAGGGCCAGGTACTCATCTGGACCGAGCACATAGTCGCGCTGGTTCATGTCATCACTGACTTCAGCATATCTGCGTGACCACTCAACGGGGTCGTGAAGATAGGCTTGGAGTTCACGCATTTCGCGGTCGAGGCGGTGGTTCCGGCCTTCCTGCATTTCCTCGAAGGTCTTGCGATAGAAGATGTCCCGTTCGACCTGCAAGTGTGCCACTCGGGCTTTGGCATTCTGGACTGCAATGCCGATCGGTGAGAGATCGCTGTCGATGGCCGTGGGACCGCCGACGTCAAAGCGTTGGTAGGAAGCGGCTTCACCGAAATCAATGAGATCATCGTCCACCCACAGGCAGAGCCGATCGTCGACGTTCGCGAAGGAGATGTCCCATGAGCCAGCTCCCTGAATCGGTGTGGCTGCTGTGGCCAACTCCTGCTCATCGTCCGGGCTGATCTGGACGTTGACCTGCAGGAGTGTGGCTTGTCCGGTGCTGGCGTCGATGCGGCAACGATACCAGTACAGCCCGTCGCAAAGCTCAATCTCCACCTTGCTATCTGCGTTCACACCCTCGAGAGTCAGCTCGAAGTTTGTAGTAAGATCAGCGATCCAGAGCCCGCCAACATCGACCTCACGGGCTGACCCGGCCATCCGACCTCCGCTACCGTAGTAGGCGTTGTATCCGCAGAAATCGGTGATCAACTGTGGTCGCGCTTGCACCTGTCGCCCCGTGAGCAGGGCATCCCAGTCATCCGAGGAGGGGATGAAATGTCGATACCGCAGCCAGTGCTTGTTCCCGTCGGCGGCAGGCCCATCAGGAAGTTCAAACGACCGTGATTCCGCATCTTGCGACCACCCCCCCTTCGTCTCTGTCCAGTCGCCGATCTCGCCCGCGTCTGACAACTCGACGCCGGCCCACCGCTCCGGATAGCCAGCTTCAAGAATTGCACGGGGAGGAAAGTCGTCGTCGTAGACGGGAATCTGGATCTGCCGCTGTTTGTCCGGATCAGCCTTGCGCTGGATCTGCTCTCCCTGCGATTCATCCCACGTGTAGATATCACCGTTCCGAATGCGAATCGTCTCGCCGGGAAGGCCGATCAGTCGTTTGATGTAGTTCGTTTTCGGTTCCTCCGGGAACTTGAACACGAATACATCAAACCGTTCTGGGTCGCCCGTTTCGTAAGGGTACTTCGTGACCAGGATGCGATCGCCATTGAAGGCCAGATCGTCTTTGATGTCGTTGTTGGGATAACGACAGTTGGGACAGTAGGCCGCCTCAACTCGCGTGTGAGGGTAAAGTGTCCCGTATTCGTTGTGAACCTCGTCGCTTGCACCGACCACGATCGGGTAACCGCATTGCTCGCAGATCCCTTCCTTGTGCCGACCGTAAAGCGTCGGAGCCATTGACCCGGTCGGGATGACGAACGCCTCCGCCTCAAACGTGCGAAACAGGAACGCCAGCACGAAGGCAAAGACAATCGACTCGATCGTCTCACGCCAACTGTCCTGACGTTTGGGTGGCTTGGAGGACTTGTCGTCCGCTTCGTCGGGAGTCGATCGTTTGCCAAACAGGATGGACATCAGGGAAGTGGTTGGGCTGGAGTTTCGTCGATATGGCGGGGGCTGCAAATGAAGAGCGCAGCTGGCAATGGAGTTTCAATACGAATACGAACGAAGATCATGATCCGTTCAATCTCAAACGATGCTTTGAGCATTCGTCTCACTGAATCATACGCTTTGAGGGTCCTCTCCGTTGGAGGAGATTGAAACACCCCCAATTCTCAGTGAATATAGCGAACTCGCGTGAAATCCGGAATGCGGATGTGATGCACCTGACTGCCGATTTGTACCCGCTCCTGCTGAGACGGCAGATGCACAATGAAAGGTTTCCCGATCAGCAGATTCTGAGGAATCGTGGGCGATTCCCATGAACGGCTGTCGACTGAAACCGGGCTGTTATCTCCCAAGACCATCAGTTCTTCCGCGCCGACTGTGATCGGATGCTCATGGTTTCCAGCGTCCTTGGGGGTGTAGTACACGTCGCGATACAACTGGAGTTGATTGACGACCAATTCAACTCCCTCTGCCCCGATCAGGACAGGTTCGAGAGGCTGCGATCGTGGGACTGCTTTCGCAGCGTATTGCAGGGGAGGGAACAACTCCTGCCCATCAACAGCGACCAGGATTTGCCTATCGAAAGTTGACATTTCGATCAGCCCCTCGCCGTTCACCATACTCGACGGCAGTGCAGCAGTGTGGAGGGGGGCGTCAGCATTGTCGACCAGGAGGCGGGCTTCGTGAGCCTTGAAGTCGAAGACCGTCTCGAACCAATGCCAGCCATCGGTCATACGAATGTGAAACTCGCCGTCACCAGCGACATGCTCGATCTTCGCCGACAACATCAGATCGTGAACGGGATACGACACACGGGCCGATTGCGGATGGTTATAGCCGTACACGTCCGTGATCTGTCCGATGTGAGACTGCTCGGCCAATTGCGAGACGGCTGTTTGAAATGCCGCATCATTAGAAGCATTGAGCAGCCGATGCGCCACAAAAGCGGGAAGAACCCCTGTGCAGGAAAGTTTTCTCGTGATCTCATCAAACGTCAGCGAAGGCTCGAACGAACCTGGGGAACGGCCCGACAAGGGCCAATGCTGGAGATCGACCGACGTTGAGTGATGTCCTCCCCGACGAATCCAATGGCGATAGGCGAGCCAGTCGATTGACTCTGTTGCCTCTGAACTGCCTGAGTTTGAGTCATAGAGAAAGCGATTTCCATCCGCCTGCCACTGCGATTGCAAATCCGTCGTTTCCCAGCGGGGATGCCATTCCTCGTCCAGCGGTTCGAAGTCATTGTCATAAACCCCGATTCGCATGCTGCGTTGAACGGTCAACGACTTTCGCTGCAGAACGCCGTCGACGACCACATCGCCCTCCATCAGCTCAACCTGCTCACCGGGGAGTCCTGCGACACGTTTGACGTAGGCCTGATCGGGTTCTGCGGGATGACGAAACACGACCACCTCCCAACGCCTGGGAGACCGGAACTGATAGAAGTGTTTTTGGACCAGTAGCTGATCCCCTTCATTGCGAGGGACGCTGTTGACGTTGATGCCTGTCAGTCCGCAGTTCGGACAGACGGTCTCCGTTGCCTCGCTCACGCCGATGTCAGTTGACTCGCCCTCAGCGAGAATTGTGTCATCGATGTCGTAGCGAGTCCCGCGAGAGAAAGCATAGGCACAGTCAGGGCAGACCACCTGTCGGTGAAATCCGAGGAGGCAGGGAGCCATCGAACCGGTCGAGATCATGTAGCCTTCGGCGACGAATGCTCGAAACCCGATCACAGCAATCGAGAGAAAGACAATTGCCTCTCCAATCTGCCTAATCGAACCAGGCTCTCGTATACGCGCAGGCTCACACACAGTGAGGGGAGCACTCGGGCTTTGATTGGAATTTGCAGTCATGAGCTGCGCAACGAAGACTTCCGACATTTCCGATTGTATCGATTATACAGGTGCTACGGCCTGAGTGGAAACCCTGTCACTGAAACGAGATTGTGCAGGTCCACTGTCGGGAAAACGTCATTAGTTGTTTTATGGAGAGTGCTTGCGCACAATGTGTCCTGATGTGTCCGGCGGAGTCGCTTTGAGATTGGCTGGAGGTTCAAGCTCTGATTTGGCCTGTGGCTGAACGAAATAGGGCTCGATATTCTGCTGAATGGACAATTGGTCGACATCACCGTGCGGAGTCACTTGAGATGACGGAAACATATAAGTTGCGTCGAGAAAACGAGGCTCCACGCGAGGAAATCACGTCCAGCGAGGCATCCAAGTCAGCTCGGCTGGTGTCGCTGGATGCCTATCGCGGGTTCATCATGATGATGCTCGCTGCCAGCGGTTTTGGGATCTATCGCTTTGCTTCGCTGCCGGTAGATGCCCCGGTCTGGCAGACTTGGGATCACGCTTTCTGGGAGGCGTTGGCGTTTCACTTCGAGCACCCGGCGTGGGAAAGCAAGTTCGGATTGATGGGAGTCTCCTTCTGGGATCTCATTCAGCCAGCCTTCATGTTTATGGTCGGAGTGGCCATGCCCTTTTCTTATGCGAGGCGGCAGGCACTCGGTGCGAGCGGGCTGAAGCGCCTGGGTCACGCAGTCCTGCGGGCGCTCGTGCTCGTCCTGCTGGGTGTGTTCCTGTACTCGTTTGGGAATGATCGGACCAACTGGATCTTCCCCAATGTGCTCGCTCAGATCGGTCTGGGATACGTGTTTGCCTACCTGTTGCTCGGGCGAAAGCCATGGATTCAATGGACAGCGCTCGCAGGCATTCTCGTTGGATACTGGTTCTTCTTCTGGCAGTATTCGCCCCCCCCGGACTACGACTTCGCAGCCGTCAATGCGAGCGTCGAAGCGGGAGAGGTTTACGAAGGCAAGTTCGCTCCCTGGTCCAAGAACGGCAATGCGGCTCATGCATTCGACGTGTGGTTTCTTAACCTGCTGCGGAATCCCAGCGAAGAGGACCTCCAAGCTGCCGGAGCGACGGCTGACTCTGAGTCCTGGACACCGGACTTTCTCCGGAAATGGTTGTTCAACAATTCCAAGGTTTTTACGTTCAACGGTGGCGGGTATCAGACGCTGAATTTCGTGCCGTCAATTGCGACCACGCTGCTCGGCATCCTATGTGGACAATTGCTGATCCGTCGTCGTAAACCATGGAAAACGGTCGGCATCCTGGTCGGAATGGGGGCCGCGTGCATGCTGACCGGTCTTCTGGCTGGCGAGTTTGCCTGTCCAATCGTCAAGCGGATCTGGACCCCATCTTGGGTTCTATTCAGCGGAGCCTATGTCATCTGGATGCTGGCCGCTTTCTATGCGGCCTTTGATATCTTGCCGCTCAAGAAGCTGGCATTCCCATTAGCAGTCGTAGGGATGAACTCGATCGCCATGTATCTGATGGGACAACTCATCAGCGGCTGGGTTGAGACCAACGTTGTGTCGATTCACTTCACCGGTTTCCTGCAGACCCTGTTCGGCGAAAACGCACTGGATGACGGGATGTACGGGCGACTGATCATGCCCACTGCGCGGTTCGCCGTGTTCTGGCTGATCGCCTGGTGGATGTACCGTCAGCGGTACTTTGTCCGAATCTGAATCGATGGACAAAGATCAGAATGTCAAGGCTGCCCGGATCATCGTCGTGTTGCGAGGCTGATAGTTGCCGACGTTAGAGAGATACTCGACTTCGCGGCCGAAGACGTACCCACCTTCGACACGCCAGTCGGATCTGTCGGTGAACTTGAATTCGATGCCTGTGATCAGCCGGAAGTCGCGGTATGTCGCGATGTCATTCGTGCCGTTTGTCCGTTCAATGCCCCAACTCCCGCCGCCGAACTCTCCGGCCACATAGATCCATCGTTCCTGGCTGGGGTCATTGCGAAAGCGATGGGCAAAGCGTGGCCGGGGGATGAGGAGTTCGACTCGATCATCTTGCGTCGGTGTCCAGACAAGACCCGCGACCGGGAGAGCTGCGACATCCTGTCGATCAAGATAGGCTGCACCGATGGCCAATTGGAGGTCGGGAGACCAGCGGTAGTAGCCGACAGCGCGTCCAACGATGCGAATGGCATCTCCGGTTGTATTCTGGAAGTCCGTAAACAACCCGGGGGCGATCGCGAATTCTCCCAGCCAGCGATCGCCGAAGGGCCAGTACATCCTCATTTCGATCGTGACATCGTAGAGTTGAGACGGCAGGTCAGTGCTTCGCGGTCCGTTCAGATTGTGCCAGCCAACTTGAGGCCTCACTGAGAATGCCTTGAAACGCGGCGACTCAAACACGACGCGCCCCGTGACCGTCGTAAAACCGAGCGAGTTGCCCGATCCTGCAACGTAGGTCGCATCAAGACTCGTGCTGCTGATCGTTATCCAATCGCACTGTTGTGGTTCAGCGATCGGCTCCTGTGTGGCCACGAGTGGGGGGACCCAGCGAGGTTCAGGAGAGGTATGGACGAATTCGTCCTCATTTGTGGCTGGGCTTCGGTTGTCGAGCGGATACTGTGTCTGAAGGATGTCGCTCTGTTCCAAGTTCTCGCTCGGCTCGACCAGACTGGCATGTCCGAACAGCTGGAAATAATCAGGAATCGTCCCGCTTGTGGGGGGATCGATGAATTGCAGGCCCTGTTCTCTGCCCGAGTAAGAGTCCGGCGTGAGATATTGATAGGCGCCGAATTGGGACGGCGGTAATTGTTCTGCCGTAAGTGCCGTCTCAGGACCGCTGTGGGGAGACGTCGCCTGGCTGGTGACAGGCGAAAAGGACTCTGCGAACGACGCGCGATCGATGCCAGCGAACCCGATTCCTGCGAGTAAGGCAAGAAGCGTAACGGTCGCGAGGTAAAATCGGGATCTACCGATCATGACCGTTGTCCGGGAATGAGCGCAGAGGTGTTGCTACAGATAAACAGATCGGCGGAATATCAGGAAATCTCCACCATCGTCAAGTTGCCCTTTTTCTCAACTTGCTTGTGAGTGGGATTAGGCAAAATGGTGTGCGAAGGATTTGTGGCAAGCTGCTGAAATTGCTTGAAAACATCGCTGAATACGCAAGGTCATCGCAGTTTTGGGACACGAAACAATGTGTCTAACCGGTCCCTGCGGCAGTTGAAATTCTTGCAAACCGGGTGAGTCATGCGTTGAATCCTTGCAGGAAATTGACCGAGCGATCATCGTGACCTATGTTGAAATGTCGCGTCAATTCGGCACGACTGACACAACATGTGGTCCAGTTATTTAGGTGAAGTCTTCGCCTGTTTGATCCGAGACGGGGCGGTCAACAATGCAGAGACGGTTGGATTTGTCTTGGCGTCATTCGGACGCAAGCATCAACGGTCTCTCCAAATGGCGCTGAAAGTGTCCTGGGGGGGAAACATGGAATTCGCTGGTCGACTGCGTCGCAAGACGTTTCTTTTGGTTTGGGCGGGTTGCTTGACCTGCGTGTTCGCAGCGGTTTCCGCAGAACCTCAGTCCTCTTCCGATCCGGTCGTTCGCGAGGCGATCCAAACGGGAGTTCGTCTCGAGCAGTCTCGTCAGTGGCGGGATGCGATTGAACATTACAAGGATGCTGTTAAAGACTGGCCGGAGAATGAGCATCTGCAGTACGGACTGCGCCGGGCGAAATTCCACTTCGGAATCGATCGTCGCTATTCGGATCTTTCCTTCAAAGATGAACTGCTTTCGCTGTCGACGGCTGAAGCCTTTGCACTATTCGATAGTGTGCTCGATCAGGTTCGTGATCACTATGTCGATCCGATCACGACAACGTGGTACGTCGCTCATGGAACCGAGAGCTTGTGGCTCAGTCTGGCGAATGAGCGATTCATCGAGCAAAACGCATTTGGTGCCGATCAGCAGAAGGTTCAGCAGATGCGGGATGAACTTCGAGACAATTACTGGAACAAGCGGCTGCGGTCACGGACCGAAGCTCACAGCATGATCCGGGAAGTCGCCGATCGGGCAGAACAACTCGTGGGCTTGAGGTCGACCACGGTCATCCTCGAGTATGCCTTCGGTGGCTGCAACGGCCTGGATGATTACAGCAACTTCCTCACGCCTGATCGCTATCGCGATTTGAACAACAACATTGACGGCGAGTTCGTCGGGATCGGAATTGTCATGGAAGCCGATGAGGGACATGGCATGTCTCTGGTCGACGTGCTGCCGAACAGTCCGGCATTCGAGAACGGACTGCGGGCCGGCGAGCACATCGTCGCAGTGGACGGACATGACTGCCGTGAGATGACGACGGATGAAGCGGCCGGTTTGCTGACGGGTCTCTCCGGCTCTTTTGTGAAACTGGAGATTCAGGACATGCGGACACCTGAGGTTCGGACGGTGGTCTGTCCCCGACGGGCCGTCAAGGTCGACAGCATCCCGATCGCTGAGATCATCGACGATGAACAAAAGATCGGATACATCCGCATGACGGGTTTCCAGAAGAGCTCGCCTGATGAGATGGATGCTGCGATGAACCGCCTCGCTCAGCAGGGGATGAAGTCGCTTATTTGGGACTTGCGCGGCAATCCGGGCGGACTGCTTTCCGCAGCTGTGCATGTGTGTGACCGATTCATTACGGAAGGCCGCATCGTTTCGACTCGCGGTCGTAATGCAGACCAGAATCTGAGCTACTCAGCGAATCGGATCGGCACTTGGGATATCCCCGTCACGCTAATTATTGACGGTCACAGTGCCAGCGCCAGCGAAATCGTCGCGGGAGCAATTCGTGACCATCATCGTGGCAAGATTGTGGGCCGCCAGTCGTTCGGCAAATGGTCTGTGCAGACGATCTATCCCAGCACGTGGCAGACCGGGTTGCGACTGACGACAGCCAAGTTTTACTCCCCGAATGGAGACAACTGGACTAAGATCGGCATCAAGCCGGACATTGAAGTGACTCTGTCCGAGGACGCACCGGAGCATCGGGGATCAACCGATCTCGACGTCGAGGGAGATCCGGATATCCAGGCTGCTCTGGGAGTCCTGCGTACTCCTCAGTATTCCCGCCGATGAACGCTGAACGGACTTTCTGCTGATGAACAGCGACCGATCAGATCGCCTTCCGAAGCCGGACTGGGTTCGCAAGGGGCGAGGGATCGGACCGAGTGTCCGGTGGACGTTTAATACGGATGCTCCGCTGACCGGATTGCGGCTCGCGCGGGAAACGGGCGAAGTGCTCGTCTCCGATGAAACGGGCGGGATCTACCGGATTGATCGACGCGGCGAATACTCTGCGGTCAATCGTCTGCGTGAACCAATCCGGGAGATCGCGTGGAGTGACGACGGGCAAACGGCAATCACGCTGGTCGGCGAATCCGAGATTCATCTGTTCGATCGAAATCTCAAAGAGCAATGGAAGCTCGAACTGCCCGTGCAATGCCTGCAGATCGCCATCGACCCGTACGGTCGGTACTTCGTCGTGAGTCTGATCGATTCGGGAAATCTCATCTTTGACGTTCACAAGCGTCGAATCGCGGGCTTCGAGACAATCCGTCCACTCAAGCATCTCTGTTTTGTCACATCGGAGTCGCTCCTCATCGGGGCAGCCGAGCATGGGTTGATCTGTTGTCACGCACTCGATGGCGATCAGATCTGGCAGGAGAAGCTTTGGTCGAATGTGGGCGAGATGGTCACGACGGGCGATGGTGATTTGATCTACATCGCCGGCTTCACACATGGAGTGCAAACGTTTGACGGCGAGGGAGATCCGATTGGCTCTTACATCGTTGAGGGGACCGTGAATCGTCTGGCTGCGAGTTACGACCCGAATCGGCTCTTGGCGTCGACGATTGAACGTCACCTTTACTGGCTGGATGCGGATGGTGAGTTGCTGTGGTCCACGACCACTCCGGAAGATGTCAGCCGGTTGGCATGCGACGCCTTCGGTGAATGGGCCGTCTGCGGTTTTGCGAACGGGCAACTCATCTGTCTTGATTGGAGTCGCGGTTAAGACAAGCTTGAACAGATCGGCAGCAGCGAATGTGTCGGGATAATCTTGGAATCCAGACTAAACGAGGCTACAATTCACCCTGCGAATAACGAGTGATGGCTTTGACCAAGTTCTTCAGTTGAGATCTCGATGAGAGGATTTCTCTCATCGATCACTTTGTTGTTTCCGACACAGATGTCATCACTTTGAAATCTCGGCGTCGTATCTCAAGTGGATGTTGGCGTCGACTGAGGGCCCGATTCATCGATGACAGTTGCCGTCTCCGAGCTATTGAATGCCATTGATCGCAGTGGCGTCGTCGATCCTGAAGCCTTAGCGATCGCTCTGGAGACTTTCCCCAGCGGTGACGATGCGGATTCGGAATCGCTGGCGAAACATCTCATCAGACATCAGGTGCTCACACGTTATCAAGCCCGCGAACTGCTTCAGGGGCGATTTCGTCGTCTGCAGATGGAGCACTTTATCATTCGCGACATCCTGGGTGTCGGAGGAATGGGGACCGTGTTTCGGGCCTATGACTCGCGACGCGACGAGGAGGTCGCACTGAAGGTGCTTTCCGAACGATTCAAGCATGATGCGGGCATGCGGGCGCGTTTCCGTCTGGAGGCGCGAGCCGGTCTGCGTCTGCAGCATCCGCACATCGTCAAAACCTACGAACTGGGTGTGACCGATGATGTATTCGGACAGGTTGACTATGCGACGATGGAGCCGTTTCCAGGAATCGCGTTACACGAACTGGTCGGGATCATTGGCAAACTTCCGGTTGGTATTGCGTGCGACATTATTAGTCAGACCGCCGAGGCGCTGGGATTTGTCCATCAGCAGGGACTGGTTCACCGCGACGTGAAGCCCGACAACGTGCTGATCGACAACTCCGGAATGGTCAAGGTGATTGACTTCGGACTGGCCCTGCTCAACGAAGCAGCCCGTGAGGAAGAGTTCTCGCTGGCCATGATCTTCGGGCATGACTGTCTGGGGACTCCTGACTACATCCCTCCGGAACAGGCAGTGGACAGTTTTTCGGCTGATGCCCGCTCTGATGTCTACGGGCTGGGATGTACATTTTTCGTGGCCCTGACAGGCAAACGGCCCTTCACCGGGGCCTCGCCCAAACAGATCATTGATGCCCACAAGACGGCTCCTGTGCCGAACTCTCAGGACCTTGTCAAAGAGCTTCCCGATGAGCTGGCGGACATCGTACAACGGATGATGGCCAAGGCACCCGACGAGCGATTTGCATCCATGAGTGAGGTGCAGGAGGTGCTGGCTCCGTTTGCGAGTCGACAGCCGATCCGGTTTGATTTCGAGAAGTTGACGCGGATTCGCATGCAATCGGCGATCCGGACCGGACGTTTGAGTATGCGTCGCATGTCGACCGTCGCGAGGCTATCCAGTGCTGCAAGACTCAGTTCGTCGACGACACGCGGGACCGACCCTGATCGATCAACCCAGGCACCGACCATCTCACCGGCCACTCCTCCGGGCAAGGGACATCCTTCGGCGACATCAGCTCGAGAATCCGTCTCAGCCTCATCCGAAGCTGAGCAACTGCTTTCGAGTCTTGCAGTCTCGGATTCGCAAGCAGCGAGGACCGGGGCAGCGGTCAGACTGCCAGACGGAAATCTCTTTCAACTCTCCAAAGCCAGTCTGGTCATCGGGCGCGGTCAGGAGGCGGACTTGACTCTTGATCGCATGCGGCTGTCGTCGAGACATTGCCGTCTGTTCTTCGACGGAAACCTGTGGCAAATCGTGGACCTCGACAGCAAGAACGGGGTCAAGGTCAACGGCGAGCGGATCGTTGACTCCAAACTCTTCCACGGTGATCGGATCACTCTCGCAGATGATGCCACACTTCAGTTGGTCTGGTCACGTGGACCTCGGAAAACGAGGCAATGGGTGAAGTGGGGTCTGATCGGGCTGGGAGTCATCGTCCTCGCCTTTGCAGTCATTTGGGCCGTCAACTCACGGTGACCTGCGTTGCAGAGCGGCAGCAACTAATCTCGTGTGCTGTGGATCAATGCTCGTCGGATGCGGACACGAGTGTTTCGTCAACTTCGATGCGGACTTGAATGACCCGTCGCTGGTCCGCTTCGAGAACGGTGATTCGAATCGGCCCCCAGGTGAGAGATTCGTTCTTATTGGGGACGTGTCCCAGTTGAGAGAAGACGAATCCCCCGATCGTGTCGAAGTCATCATTTTCTGGCAGCCCAAAGCCGAATTGTTCGTTGAGGTCGTCCACATGCACACGTGCATCGACAATCGTCGTACGGTCATCGATCTGCTGAATCGGTTCATCTTCCGCCTGATCGAACTCGTCGACGATTTCACCAACGATTTCCTCCAGAATATCTTCCAGAGTGACGAGACCGACCACACCGCCGTATTCATCCAGCGCGATGCAGATATGAAAACGCTCGCGCTTCATCCGCTCAAGGAGGAGATCGATGCCCGTTGTCTCCGGGACGTATAACGGTTCTCGGATAATGTCGGAGAGAGTGGCCGTGACGTTGTCGGAGACGAGATACCTGAGCAAGTCTTTCGCGTAGAGGATGCCGACGATGTCGTCCGTCGAATCACCGATCACCGGAACACGGGAATGCCCCGCTTCGAGCAGGAGTTGGCGTGCCTGATCAAGTGAGACATCTTTCTGAATGCACAACATCTCTGTCCGGGGAGTCATGACCGCGCGGACATCTTCCTCCTGCAACTCCATCACGCGCTGAATCATGTGACTCGCACGTGTTTCCAGAAGTCCTTCGCGGTGTCCTTCGTCGACGACACTCTGGATTTCTTCGTGAATGGACGTTGCGTTCTCGGGCACCGGGTCTTGCCGGCCGGCCATGCGATGGACGAGTGTGTCGATGGCATTGGTGGCGATCACGATCGGGTGCATCAGTCGGGCGACTCCATACAGGAGCGGCCACGATGCATAGAGGATTGATTCGCTTGCCACACGGGACAGCGACCACGGGATCGCTACGAATGCCAGAATGGCCCCTAGAGAGAGTCCTGCAGCAAGGAGGAGCCAGTCGGAACTCTCGTTGGTGGGGGGGCCGATGACCAGAATCAGAGCAATGAGGCCAATAACCAGGCTGGTCAGCTGGACGCTCTCCCATGCGGTCAGGACCCGGATGTCCTCCTTGAGGATGACACCGAAGCGCGTTTCGTTCTCCTTCTTGCGGCAGAGTTCGGCAAGCCGACCGCGAGAGAACATCCGCAGGCTGTAGGTAACGAGGGTCGCTCCAAAGGCGACGGTGAAGAACAGGCCCGCGAGAACGCTGAGTACTTTCGGAGACAACGGAGTTACCAATCAGAGAAAAAGTCAGAGCCCATCCGGGCACCGGCATCTGGGTTAATAGTGTGGTTCGATTCCGAACTTTTGCAAGTGAGAACGCTCCTGTACACGCATCGTCTCCCGGTCCGCATTCGTCTGGTCGTCATATCCGCACAGGTGCAGCAGGCCATGCACGAAATACAGGGCCAGTTCATCCTCCGGAGAACAGCCGTAGTCAAGGGCAGAGCGTGCTGCTGTTTCACCGCTGATCACCAGTTCGCCGTCAATCCGGCGTATCCCATCTTGGGTGTCCTCTGCCAGGAGGAAACTGATGACATCGGTTGGATAGTCGTGATTGAGGTACTGGCGATTGATGACGTGAATTTCCGCGTCATCCACGATCGCAAGACTGATGTCCGCGTGGACGACTCCCTCGCCTGTCAGAAGTGACTCTGCTATTCGCGAGAGAAAATCCGGGTCAACCTGGACGTGCGTCTGCTCGTCTGCGACGGCCAATTCGATGCCCTCGATGAGCGGCGGAGCAGAGTCGTGCTCAGCGACAGGGTCAGTGGCGTCGTCGTTCTCGGTCATGCCGTCCGGGCTTCCGGGTACTTGATGCGGCCGTGATAGATTCCGATGAGCGACTTGACGAGGGATTTTTCCACAGTGGCGATCTCTCGCAGTGTGAGCGAGCACTCGTCGAATTGTCCGTCGAGGAGTCGCTTCATGGCGAGTTCGTGGACGAGTGTTTCCAATCGCTTAGGCGTGGGGTCGGTGAGTGTGCGGCTGGCACTCTCGCACGCATCGGCGATCATCATCACGCCAGCCTCTTTTGTCTGCGGCTTGGGACCAGGATAGCGAAACGACGATTCCTCAGCATTGGTCTTGCGGTCCGGACTTTCTCCGGCCTGCTTCGTGGCCTCGTGGAAAAAGTATTCAACCAACGTCGTGCCGTGATGCTGTTCGATGAAATCGATGAACTGTTGTGGGAGGTTGTACTGTTCTGCCAGATCGACGCCGTCCTTCACATGGCCAATGATGATGAGCGTGCTCATGGCAGGAGCCAATTGCCGATGTCGGCTCTCGTCACCTGCCTGGACGTTCTCGATGAAGTACTGAGGCTTCATCATTTTGCCGATGTCATGGAAATAGGCACCGACTCTGACAAGCAGTCCATTCGCGCCGATACTGTCGGCAGCGGCCTCTGCGATGCTGGCGACCGAGATCGAGTGGTTGTACGTCCCCGGTGCTCGTTGGACGAGTTCCTGCAGCAACGGGTGCGATGGATCGCTCATCTCCAGCAGGCTGATGTCGGTGATCACGCCGAAGGTTGATTCAATAAAGGGAAGACTTCCGGCGACAAAATATCCTGCAAACAGACACCACGCAGCCCCTTTCAGGCTTTGCTTGAGCATGGCGAGGTCCTGGAGAGAGACTCCGGTCCCCTGACTTTCCAGCACGCTGACGCCAACGGAAGTCATCAGATAGGCCAGCCCGGCGATGAAGCCGGACTTGATCAACGTTGTCCGCGACGAGACATGTGTTAAAGGCAGGACTGCGGTCGCAACGGTCGTCATCAGCACGACAAACTGCGAGAGCTGCATTGTAGTCGCCAGGGTGACGATCAGGCACAAAGTAAATCCGGTCAGTGCAGCAAAGACCTGATTGTAGGCGATGGCGAAGACCATTACGGTCGCCACGATCGGAATGACCGAGGCTCGCCAGGGATCGAACGATAACAGTCTTGCCAACGCGACAGCGACAACGATTGCGGTCAGGTAGACAATGAGCCGTTTGATGTTCTTCACAACATTCGGCTCGTTCCGATACAGATAGTATCCGTTCAAGGCAGCCAGGGCGGTGAGCAACACAAAGACAACGGCGATCCGCAGTGAGAGGTCGGAAAACGTTGCCTGCTGCTTCAGCTTCTCATACTCAGCAGTCAGAAGTGCGATGTCGTTGGCATCGAGTACGCTACCCGGTGAGACCAGCGTTCCTCCCTTGGGATAGGGGATTTCTACGTCCGGGATGCTTGCCCGTGCCGTGGCCCGCCCTTCCTCAGTTGCGAGTTGATCGAAACGAAGTGTTGCCGGGTACTGGTTCAGAATCCAGGTCGTGACGAGTGGCTTGATCTTGTCGACAGATGGGCTGGATCCCCATTTGACGCTTTTGGGAGCGGACCCTCGCAAAAGATCGGGGAGGTCGACATCAATCAGCAGGACGGTCTCCCCCGTGGTCGCTGCTGTGGATGCAGCCTCTTTCGTCGGGACGACCTTCAGTCGACTTTCGTAGCTGATCCCCAACTCCGTCCGGGCTCCTTTCGGAATGATCCCTGACGCTTTCAATGGTTCGATGAGCGTGGACAGGTCGAACACCAGATCGTCGACCTGTTGCTTGGTGGTCTTTTGTCCGAGTTCTGCGACAGCCGCATTGAGAGCTGCGAAACGTTCTTCCGGCGTTCGGAAGCCTTCCGGTGCGTCAGGTGAAGGGCCGTTCAATCCAAAATCGCGTCGAATTTCCTCAGGCAGGTCGGCAATGGATTCAGCATTGTCGATCGCGAGTACCGCCGCCTCGAAGTTCGCTGGAAGTGCATCGAGTTTTTCCGGATTGTTCTCGAACACAAACGGGGCCGCATCGGCGGCATTCTCGCGAAGCAGGTAGGTTTCCTCATGGTCGACAACCTCGAAGTCAATCGACGCGACGACTCCGTTGGGCACCGACTGCCCCTCGCGGTAGGGGAAGGGAATCCACCAGCTGGGTACGACCACGAGCATGATCAGGACTGCCAGCAGACACAGTCCGATCCGTCCCAGCAATGAACGATCTTTGAGTTTGCCCCACAGAGCATCCCAGCCGGACTCGGGACCACGTACAGAGTGCGTGCGAGAGTGACGTTGCCGCTTTTGGCCGAAGAGAAACATAAGCCCTCATTGCAGGTTGCGGCTCAGCCGCCCGACGTCTCAGGAAAACATCAATCCGGACGTCCCCTCGTGTGCTAACTCCTGCGAGGTGTTTTGGTGGAAGAGTGACGATGGTTCCCACCCTCGTCGTATGCAGACACAATCTCTCGAACCAGACGATGGCGTACAATATCACGACCGGTCAGCTTCACAACAGCAACCCCCTCAATCTGGCTCAGCCGACGGATGGCGTCAATGATGCCCGAGGAGACATGACCCGGAAGGTCGATCTGTGTTTCATCGCCGTTCACCACGATGCGGGAGCCCTCTCCCATCCGGGTGAGGAACATCTTCATCTGGGTGATGGTCGTATTCTGAGCTTCATCGAGAATGATGAACGTGTCGTTGAGTGTTCTCCCGCGCATGAACGCCAGAGGGACGATCTCAATCACGTCGTTCTCCATGTATCGCTTGACCTGCTCGAAATCGAGCATGTCGACCAAAGCGTCCAGAAGTGGTCTGAGATAGGGGTTCACCTTCGCGAGCATGTCGCCCGGGAGGAAACCCAGTCGTTCGCCCGCCTCGACCGCCGGCCGGACGAGCACGATTTTGCGGACCAGCTCTTTCCGCAGAGCGTTGAGAGCCATCGCGACAGCGAGGTAGGTCTTTCCACACCCCGCCGGACCGCTGCAAAAAACAAGGTCGTTCTTCCGGATCGCATCGACATAAGCGGATTGACCTGCGGTGCGCGCCTTCACCTTTTTGGCTTTGTCAAACAGGTCGATCGGCAGATCACTGGGACCATCGTCGAACAGGCTCTGCTCGATCGCCCGCACAACCTGAGTTTCCTTAAGTTCGCCCGTTTTCGCGATAATGCCCTGCAGGTCTTCGAGAACGTCGCGACACCGTTCGATCTGATGATCGGTCCCTTCCAAAAGCAACTCGTCGCCGCGCAGGACGACCTGGGCGCCGATCGCCTCTCGGACACGGCGGAGAAACTGATCTTGTGCCCCAAGCAGGAGTCGCACCTGTTCGGGATCCTCGATCGTGATTGTCGCCTTGGACATGTGACTGAATGTTCCTGAGTGTCGGAGGAGTGAATCATAGTCGCTTCGGGAGTTCTAAAATCCCCGAGATGTCGTGCTCACTCTGATGGCAATTTTATGTCCCAACGATCGGATCGCCAAGTCGTTGCTGAGTTCTTGGCCGATAACATGTGACGATTAAGGGGGATACGCCGACAGGGAGAGTGTCGGAGGTGCTGATTCTTGAGCGATCATGATTTGAATCCTCAGAATCCTACTCTTATCCCGAAACCGAGCCCGATTGTCGGTTTGCGTCCCTGTTCGCTACGATTCACTGGCTGAGGCGGCCAATCCATCACCATGGACACGAAAACTGAGTTAAGTCCGGAGAGACCAGCGTGCCAACTGAAATCCTCGTGCGATATGGGACAATCCCTGAAGTGGCAAGGTTCGATGCTGCTGAGATTGCGCCCATCCAACGGGGGGAGATGGTCCTCGTCAACACTCACCGGGGAACGCAGTTGGGGGAAGTTCTCGATCCGGTTCGTACATCTCTGCGAGATCCAACATTTGGTACACCCGTGGTTCAAGAGACTGCCGAGTCACTCCCGAAAGTGATCCGACGCGCTGTTGAAGACGATCTGACAGCCTCTCGCGCATTGCGTGTTGAAGCTGAGCAGGAATTCGGCGATTGGCAGCAACGAATCATCGATTGGAACCTTGAGCTGGAACTCATCGATCTGGAGTGGACGTTCGACCGCAAGAAGCTGATCCTATATGTTCTTAACGAACGAGGACCCGACTGCACGAAGCTCGCACTCCAGGCAGCTGCCGCCGGGTTAGGGATCATTGAAGTTCAACCGGTGAACGCGGACGGGCTGGTGACAGTTCCAGCATCCGGAGGGTGCAGTTCTTGTGGCGCTCATTGATCATTGAAGGTCAGACAACGACCCAATTTTGCTCCAGAGACAAAGTGAAAAGAGTCTGATGATGTCTGAGACGGACTTCACGCTCCTCGAAAAACTCGCTGACCGGGAGGGCTCTGATGCGGTGCTCGATCGTCTGATGGAGTTGCTTCGCGAGCACAAGGCGTATCACAAACTGTTCGATGCGACGCTGATCCGAAAGAAGCATTCACTCGACCTGCCCTTGTCCCGTCCGACCTCCTTCGACGATGTTCCCGAAGAGCACCGCAAGGAAGTTGAGGACACTTACGTGGAAGCAGCGAGAGAGATTGGCAAGCTCTTTCTCGCAGACGGCGACATCCCGTCTGCATGGATGTATCTGCAGGTGATCCGGGAGCCGGAACCGGTGGCGGAGGCGATCGACAAGCTGCCTGTTGCGTCGGACTATAGCGAGGCGAATGAGCAGGTGATGCAGATCGCTCTGTTCGAGCGAGTCCATCCGCTCAAAGGGGTGAAGATGATGCTTCGCTCGCACGGGATGTGTAACACCATCACGTCTCTCGATCAGGCCATGGGGAATCTGTCTGTCGAGCAGCGAAGCGAGTGTGCCAGACACATGGTCCGGGAACTCTATCACGATCTGACCGAATCTGTTCGCAGGCAGGTTCAGGAGAAGGTGCCGCTCATCGAGCCAAACGCATCGTTGCGGGAGTTGCTCAGGGGACGCGACTGGCTTCTCGAGGGAGGCAACTATCACATTGATGTGTCCCACCTGAGTTCGGTCGTGCGTTTTGCCCGGTCGATCGAAGCCGGTGCGGACGAGTTGGATCTGGTCCTGCAACTGTGCGACTACGGCGAGCGACTTGATCCGCAGCTGCAGTACCCGGGAGAGCCTCCCTTTGAGGACTTCTATCCGGCACATCGGCAATTCTTTCATCTCCTGCTTGATAAGGATGTCGATACGTCTCTGGATTACTTCCGGAAGAAACTCAGCGACGAACCGGACGAGTATGACAAGCCGTTGCTCGCTTATGTTCTTGTCGATTTACTCGTCAGGGCGAAACGACTGGATGAAGCAGTGGACGTTGCTGCCGAGCATTTGACAGGCCTGGGGAATGACGTGAACTTTTCATTTGCGGAACTCTGTGTTGAGGCAGGGCGTCTGGATCGTCTGGCGGAGGTCATGCGGGACAAGAACGACATTGTGGGTTTTACAGCCGCGCTCCTCGGGACACCTTCATCAGCAACCACTCCAACCTGACCGGCGACAAGACTGAGGCCGCATCCACCTGCGGGCAATTGTGATCATGAATTTTCTGTCGCCCTGGATCGCTGAGCACTTTCTCAACCCGGCCCTGTTCTGGCCGGGGATGGCGTTGATCGCGGCACCGATTCTCATTCATCTGATCAACCGCTTACGCTACCGTCGCGTCCGGTTCGCTGCGATGGAGTTTCTGCTCTCCAGTCAGCAACAGAATCGTCGGCGTATCCTGCTGGAGCAACTTCTGCTCCTGTTGCTTCGCGTGGGCATCGTTGCGTTGCTCGCCCTGCTGATCTCACGTTTGATCGTTGATCCGAGTCAGTTGACCCTGTTTCAGGGGGCCAAGTCGCATCACGTATTTCTCCTCGACGACAGCGGATCAATGCGCGATCGCATGGGCGAGGAGACGACCTTCGATCGGGCGAAAGCTGTGATTCTTAAACTGGCGACCGAGGGGGCACGGCGTCCGGGGACACAACGGTTCACGTTACTGCTGATGTCGCAGCCGGACAGTACGTACTCCAATCTGGGTGAACGGGACATCAACACTCAACTCGTCGAAGAACTCGCAGCCAAGCTGGAGGCGCTCGCATGTACGCACCAGCGGGTTGATCTCGTCGCAGGATTGGAAGCCGTTCAGCAGCGGCTTGCCGATGACCGATCCGCGGCCCGACATCTTCACATCCTGTCGGACTTCCGGAAGAGCGACTGGGTCGGCGCTCCAACCGTGACGGAGACCATCAAGGCTTTGGATGAATCTCAAGTCAGCATCAACTTCATCCACGCGGTGCCCGACGCTCATGAGAATCTGGGGATCACCATTGTCACAGGAGCTGTTGAGGTGGCTGCGGCCGGAATTCCGGTTCAACTCTCAGCCACAGTGCAGAACTTCGGTCAGCGTGAAGCGACCGATGTACGACTGTCCGTCATCGCAGATGGGGAGCGGCTGCCGTTGAATCTCCTCTTCGAGTCCATCGCGGCAGGAAAAACAGAGCAGCGTGGGTTTGATGTTCGGTTTGTCGAGCCGGGCAAACATCGAATCGAGGTGACACTGGAAGCGGATGCCCTGGAAGCCGACAACACGCGGCATCTGGCGATCAATGTGCCGCTGGAGAACGAGGTCCTGATCGTCGATGGTTCGCCCGGCAGTGAGCAGGGCCTGTTCATTGCAGATGCGTTGGCGGCAGACCGGACGGTCACAGGCTACGCGCCCATCATCGACAACGTTAGTGGCATGCGGCGACGAAATCTTGATGCGTTCCAGTCAATCATCCTGATCAACGTCAGTGAGTTGCCGCCCGATGCGATTCAGGCAGTGCAGAAGTTCGTCGCAGCGGGAGGAGGGTTAGTTTGGTACTTGGGCGATGCCATTCGGTCTGCATATTACAACGAAGCCCTGTATCAGCAGGGAGCGGGGCTGTTCCCGGTGCCGCTGTCCGGTACGCCTCAAACTCTGGATCATCCTCTGGCAGCGACCGGGCCTGATATCCTCGTCAGCAACCATCCGATGTTCAGCATCCTCAGCGGTCAGAACAATCCGTTCATCGATGTGGTCACCGTCAATCAGTACCTTCCGATCGAACCGGAGGTTGTCGATCTGGGGAGTGATGAGATTGGCCAGGCGAAGGTGATTGCACGGCTGCGAAACCGTGAGCCGCTGATTCTCGAACACACTTACGGTGAAGGCCGAGTGGTGACGTTCCTCACGAGTGCGGGGCCGTTGCCGACGACAGAGGGGAGCGTATGGAACAATTGGGCCAGCGGTGCTGCGGCTCCAAGTTTTGCAGTGATGCAGCTCGAACTTCAGAAGTACATCGCCCGGCGTAATCGGTCGCAGCCTCAGCGGATCGTCGGCGAGCCGATTGAAGAGCGACTCAACCGGGCCGACTACCTTGAGGATCTGGAGATCGTGACTCCTGACGACGACGTGTTGACGCTCAAGGCTGCCGCTCCGGAAGCGATGACATCCGATGACGGTTCAGACGTTGCACTCACGGATGATTGGGTGGCGACCTTTCGTGAGACGGACGAGCCGGGCGTGTACATTGTTCGCCGATTTGACCATCAGCAGCAGGCAGACGAGACGTGGATGGCCTACAATGTTCCTGTCGAGGAAAGCGACCTGACAATTGCGGACGAGGACGCTCTGCGTCAGCAGTGGGGGGAGGAAATTACCGTGGCGATTCACGAGGGAGATGCCCTCGACTGGATTCGCAACGAACCGCCCGGTCAGGACGTTCGCTGGTGGCTGCTCGCAGGACTGCTCTTGTTGTTCGTTGGCGAACAGGGACTGGCTTACCGCCTCGGTTACCACTGATGCAAGTTCTGATTGAGAGAAACGTGAAGGAGTCGTCGAGTCCTATGTTTGGCGGATCAACATGACCTGGAGCGGTCACATGCTGTTAGCGAACGGGGATGCCTCAAGGGCTGATGGCATCACCACGACCACAACGGTCGAGGTGGATTTCCCTCCGGAAACGGTTGTGGACGGAGTCCTCTTTGTCGGGTTCGCCCTAGCTGGGATCCTGTTGATCTTCTTCCTCTGGCGTGACACCTCGCGACTCAGTCATCTGTCGCGTGCCTGGTTGCTCCTGTTACGGCTCTCCGCATTCGTTGGTGTGTTGATCATCGCGCTGAATCCCCATCAGCGGACACAGAAGGAATCGTTTCGGCCTTCGCAGGTGATTCTGCTCGCGGATACATCGACCTCGATGCAGCAGCCGGCTTCCGATCCTGCAGTGGGGACGTCTGTGGAGACGGCCGAGATGCGCTGGGAAGTGATTCAGCAACTGCTCGCTGAATCGACTCTCGTTGACAGCTTGCGAGAGCAACACGTGGTGGACGTGGCGACGTTCGACAGTGATCTGCTGACCGGGCTGCTGAGGTTTCCCAAACGTCTGTCTTCCAATGATTCAGCCGTTCCTGCGGAGCAGAGTGACGAACTCCCCGCAGCCGATTGGGAACAGATTCTGCAACCGGCAGGACTTGCCACGCGGCTGGGGGACTCGGTCGACAAACTCCTCGCTGAAAGCAGGAGTGAGACCCTCGCCGGAGTCGTGGTACTGACAGATGGCGTGAACAATGTCGGTCGTGATGTGACGGCTGCAAACCGTCGTGCCAAGCGGGATGGCGTCCCGCTGTTCGCGGTCGGAGTGGGAGGCACAAAGCCGCCCGTCAACCTGCAGCTCGCCCGATTGATCGTCCCCTCGGACGTGCACGTGGGTGATGCGTTTGAAGTGACTGCACTCCTGCAGTCTTCAGGAGTTGGTGACTGGCTGGCCGAACAGAATCGTTCTGGACCACTGTCGGTTGTGGTCGAACTCCTGCGGCGCGATCCAGAGACCGATGAGACGTCTGTCGTCGATTCCCGGGAAGTGTTACTTGCAGACGATGGCGTGCCGGTCGAGGTCACGTTCTCACAGTCACCCATTTCCCCCGCAGAGGTCGAGTACAGCGTTCAGGTTCGTCCGCCCCCGTCCCTGTTGGAAAGCCGTGACGACGACAACTTTGTCTCGCGGACAGTCAACATCTTCGATCGCCCCACAAAAGTCCTGATGATCGCCGGCGGGCCGATGCGCGACTACCGCTTCGCGAAGAACGTGCTCTATCGACACCCTTCGATGGATGTTGATGTCTGGCTGCAAACCGGGAGCGTCGGGATCAGTCAGGATGCAGATGAGATCCTGTTCGATTTCCCCGAGACCCGTGAAGCACTCTTCTCCTACGACGTTGTGATGGCTTTCGATATCGACTGGTCACGCATCCCTTCTGAGCGGCGCGAGTGGCTGAGTGAGTGGATCGCGAATGAGGGGGGCGGGCTGGTGATCATTGCCGGGGACATTTTCACCCCCCGGCTGGCAGCCGCGGATGAAGAGTTCACGGACGTGCTGACGTTGTACCCCGTGGTGCTGGAACCCATTCGCCCGCAGTTCGATCGGAAGGATCGCTGGAATCAGCCCTGGCCGATCGAGTTGACTCCCGATGGACAGGCTGCTGCGTTTCTGCGGATCACCGATGATCCGGAGACCTCGCAACTGGCGTGGGAGCAGTTTCCGGGTGTGTTCCGTGCGTATCCCACGAACGGTCAGAAAAGCGGCGCTACCGTGTACGGATACTTCAGCGATCCGCTCTCGCGAACGGACCAGGGAGCCCCC
This sequence comes from Planctomycetaceae bacterium, assembly GCA_020426325.1. Taxonomy (GTDB): domain Bacteria; phylum Planctomycetota; class Planctomycetia; order Planctomycetales; family Planctomycetaceae; genus JAHBXU01. The sequence continues at coordinate 49,222 of JAGQQG010000020.1, forward strand.
ATCCTGTTTGCGTCACAGCGCTACGGACAGGGGATGACCGCTTACATCGGCAGTCCGGAAATCTGGCGATTGCGAGCCCTGGATGAGGCGTACAACGAACGCTTCTGGATCAATCTCACCAGAATGGCAGTCGAAGGTCGTTCCAAGCGGGGACTCCAGCGAGCGATGATCGTGCTCGACGGTCGCGAGTACGGTGTGGGACAGACAGTCCCGGTACGAGCCCGTGTGCTGACGTCCTCTTTTGAAACTCTGGATCAGGACACGATCACCATCGATGTCTACGATCCGCGTGGCCGTCCACTGATCCCTGCACCTGTGTTGCGTCAGGATCAGACCCGACCTGCGGAGTTTGTGGGGGACTTTCGTGTGACGACCCCGGGCAAGTATCGCCTCGAACTCCCGGTCCCGGATTCCGCAGAGAACATCAAGGACGAAGTGACCGTCACCCTGCCGAAGCTGGAGATGGAGTCCTTGCAGCAGGATGTGTCGCAACTCGAAGCCCTCGTTTCGGAGACCGGAGGGGCGTACATGACAGCGGAACAGGCAGTGACTCGTCTGCCTGAACTTCTGGAGAATCGTGGTCAGACGTTCGTGCTCGATCAGCAGGTCGTGGAACTCTGGGACCGACGCTGGGTGATGTTTCTGCTGATTGGCCTCTTGTCCCTGGAGTGGTTGTCGCGAAAACTCATGAGACTGGCCTGAACACAATTTTTACGGACCCCAACGTGGCCCCGACGCATTCTCACAACCAACTGCCCGACGACGTGCTCAGCGTACTCAACGACCTGCGCACGCGCATTCGGCGGTATGTGTTGATTGAGGGAGCGTCGCTGGTCGTCGTGATGATCTGCGGTCTGTTCTGGGTGAGTTATCTGACCGACTGGGCCTACTTTCGCATGAGCCGCCTGGAATTGCCCGGCTGGCTGCGATCTGCGTTTCTGATCCTCATGTTGTGCAGTCTCGTCGGAGGGGCATTGACATGGATCGTCGCTCGGCTCATGCGCCGGATTCGCAGCCGGGCCCTGGCGCTGGTGCTGGAGAAACGATTTCCTGAACTGGACGACCGTTTGATCACAGCCGTCGAGTTGGCTGACAGCGGCGAAGGGGATGATTCACCCCTCGCCTCCGCGATGCAGAGACGGACGATTACCGATGCGGCTCTCGTGACACGCAATCTTGATCTCGAGAATGTCTTCGATCGCCGCCCGCTCAAACGGGCATTGGTCGGGGCAATCATGCTGCTGGTTTCGATCGCAGGGCTGGGCATCGCCGATGCATCCTCAGTTCAGCGGTGGTACTCAGCTTTCGTCCTGGGACGCGACAACTACTGGGACCCTTTCCGTCGCTCAGCACTCTCCGTGGGGGTGGTCGCACAACCGGGCGATCGATTCCAAAAACTGACTACCGATGAGGAGTATCGACACCCGCGTGGAGCCGATCTTGTCGTGCGAGTTGACGTGCCTGAAGACAAAGTAGTTCCGGAACAGGTGACGCTCCACTATCACACAACCGGTGAGACGGGCAGCAGTCAGGGACGGGTGACAATGACCCAAGTCGGGAACCGGTCGTTTCGTCATGTGCTCAGCCGGGCCATGGACGATCATCAACTCTGGGTTGTCGGCGGGGATTTCACGAACCGGCGTCCTTATCGCATTGATGTCGTCGACCCGCCGCGCATCGATGGCATCTCGCTGGACTGCAACTACCCGGCCTATACCGGCATGAATGCCTTCGCCGATCAAATGGTCCCTGTCCAGGGAACGCAGGTCTCACTTCCGGTGGGGACACGCTTCGTGCTCAAGGCAGGGACGAACAAGGCCTTGCTCGGCGTGCGGATTCGATCGCCTCAGTTCGATCTTTCGATCGCAGCTCCCTCGATCTCAGAAGATCAGTCCACAGCGGAGCTCCCCCCGAGTGCATCCAGTCAACTCGTTGTAAAGTCTGAAGAATCCGACGAGTCAATGACTTACCCGCTGCGAGAGAGCGACGTTCAGCAGCTGTTCGCGAGTGGCGGCTCTGGGTTTGAACTGCCACTTGTGGTTGCGACCGACGCGGCTGAACGCCTCGCGAATTGGAATGGGTCAGCCAACTTCGAATTGCCCGTGCCCCCTGATGTGCCGTTACAGTTTGAACTCCATGATACGGACGACATCTGGAGTGCAGAGCCGACGCGTCTCACCATCAACGGCATCGTCGATCTTCCCCCGGTGGTCGAGACACGTTTGAGAGGGATCGGACGCTCGATCACGCGGCTGGCACGCATCCCTGTCGAAGGGACAATCTCTGACGACTACGGTGTCAGCACGGCGCGGTTTGGTTACCGTGTCGATGAGGCTGAGGCATATGAGTATGCCGACCTCTCACAAGTCCCTGCCGGTCAGAAGTCGTTCCCGCTCGGCGGGGCTGAACCGCAGGGCACAGAGCCATTCAACGTGCGACCTCTGGAATTGAGCCTGGGGCAGAAACTCATACTCTCGGTCTTTGCAGAGGACGCTGATGACATCTCCGGACCGCACGAGAGTCACGGAGAGTTGTACACGTTTCGTGTTGTGTCCAACGAAGAACTGCTGGCGATTCTGTACGACAAGGAACTCAACCTCCGGCTGCGGTTCGAGCAAATTATCACCGAAGTCACCGAAGCCCGCGATGATCTGGCAGCACACCTTGAGGTCAGTCGGGAGGCACAGGGACTGCGCGGGGTGGAGCAACCGACCGATGACCAGCGTGCCCTGCTCGATCAGGCGAACACGTCACTCGCCGTCTGTGCGGATCGCCGGTTGCAGTCGATGCGGAAGAACCACACCGAGACCCGTTCCATTGAGGAATCGTTCGCTGAGATCCGGGAGGAGATGGTGAATAACCGAGTGGACACCTCGACCGCTTTGGAACGAATCGACGACGGAATCCTGACTCCTCTCCACCAGATTAACGAATTTGACTATCCTGAAGTAGATCAGAACATCGCTCTGTTTCGGCTGGTCCATGAAGGTGGCGAGGATTCGGCCGCAGAGATTCAAACAGCCATCCGTAACATCGACACGATGCTGGATCGCATGCAGGGCATTCTGACGGAGATGCAACGCCGTGAGACGTTCAACGAGATTGTCAAGTTGTATCAGGCACTGCTTGAGAAAGAGCAGGAGTTACACAACCGCACGAAGAAGTCGCACATTGACTCCCTGTTCGGGGAATAGTTCGTCCGCGTGAGAATCAGAGTGTCCACGATTTCAGGAACCATCATTCGTCAAACGGCGTCTTCCTCGGTGTGGAGTACATCTGCATGTTGAGTAACCGGACTCCCAAGCTGCTCGTCGGCGTGCTCTGTCTGTGCCTCACCCTCTCCGCGGGAGGACGGGCCGATGATGTGCCAACGGAGGAGGCTGAGTCTTCGTCGTCTGAACAGGAGCGTCTCGATATTCTCCAGCAGGCGATCAAGAATGATTACGATCGCCTGGAAGAGAAGCTTCTGGAGTTGGCTGAGTACACACGTCGAACCGACCCGGACCGGGCGGACCTGTTGATCCGGGTCCGTCGAGAGAGCACATCCCGTCGCATCTCCGCACAGATGGACCGGGTGATTGAGTCGCTCACGCCCAGTGACAAGGGAGATGTCTTGTTTGGCGATGCCCTGTCCCGACAGGAAGAGTTGATCGGCGATCTCTCCGCTCTGCTCGCACTCCTGCAAAGCGAGGATGAACGTGACCGCATCGATGCGGAGATTGCACGCATTCAGGAACTGCTGAAAGACACTAATCGCATCATCGGCCAGCAAAAGGATGTCCGGGCCGACACCGAACGCGGAGGCGATCCCAAAGACTTGCAAGGTTATCAACAGAAAGTGACTGAGGAAGCCGGTCAACTGGCTGAGAAGATCGACCAGCAGGACGCAGAGCGACAGGCAGAGAAGAGCGATCAGTCGAGTGAAGGTGAACCTAAAGAGGGCGATCCGAACGAGCCAAGCGAAGATGCGTCCGATGAAGGTAAGGAGCCTGGCGAGCCGTCAGAGAAGGAACCATCCGAGTCCGAGTCGTCAGAAGACTCGGAGGGGCAGTCATCCGAACAATCGCAGTCCGGCGAGGGGGAACCGCAGGAGGGGGCTGAGCCTTCCGAGGGTGAGCAAGAGTCATCAGAGGGGCAGTCACAGAAGCAGGGACAGCAGTCTTCTCAGCCGGGTCAGCCACAGTCGGGACAAAAGCCACAATCCGAACAGCAAACTCCGGGGCGTGAACAACTCGAACAGGCTCGTGAGCAGATGCAGCGGGCGATCGAGCAACTCCAGCAGGAGAAGCTGGACGAAGCATCCGACGAACAGGACGCTGCCATTGCCAAGCTGGAAGAGATGAAGGCCGAGTTGGAGGAAATCCTCCGGCAACTGCGTGAGGAAGAACGCAAGATGCTTTTGGCTCAACTCGAAGCCCGCTTTCAACGCATGCTCGAACTGCAACTCAACATCAACAACGGCACTCTGAAACTCGACCGTCAGCCGGTCGAAGAGCGGGACAACGACCGGCACCTGGCCGAGTCGACGAAACTCAGCCGGGACGAGCAGAGCAACATCACCGAGGCCGACAAGGCCTTGATGCTGCTCAAGGAAGACGGAGCCTCGGTCGCGTTCCCGGAGGCTGTCGAGATGATGATCGACAACATGCAGGCGGTCGCCGGGCGGTTGCAACGCGGTCAAACGGCCGAGACGACCCAACTCCTGGAGCGGTTGATCGTGGAATCGCTCGAAGAGATGATCTTCGCACTTCAGAAGGAGATGGAGAAGCAGGAACAGCAACAGGGGGGAGAAGGTCAACAGCAGGGACAACCTTCTGATCCGCAACTGGTCGATCAACTCGCAGAGTTGAAACTGATTCGTTCGCTTCAGATGCAGATCAACCGGCTGACTGAGCAGTACGGGTCCGAGTTCGAGGGGGAGCAGGCCCAGGAACTGGAAGCCTTGAACTTCCTCCGCAAGCTCAGCCAACGGCAGGAACGTATTCAGGATGCGACCTATGACCTGTCAATTGGCAAGAACAAGTGATCGAGCATCCTAAGGAGCCCTTCTTGCGAATATCGTCGACACATCTGCGAATCATGCTGACGCTCTGCGTGCTGTTGCTGTCTTCAGTACAGGGACAGGCTGAAGAGGCGGTGGTATATGCGCCGCTGTCCGTCGAGGACTCGAAGAGTCGCACCCATGACTGGCTGGAAACCCGGTCGGAGGTTGATGAAGACCTGCGGAAGGCGGTCGATGCACTCTGGCTGTTCGAGGGAGACTCGCCGACGGTCGGTCAACGGTTTGACGCGGTCGTGCAAACATTCTATCTCGCCGATGCCTCTGTTCGCGAACTTGTCGACTCCACGCTCAAACACCCTGTTCCGCTGGTTTCCGAATCCTACACGGTGCTGGAGACACCGGAGGAGAACGAATTTTTCAGCAACAATCTCCGTTACTTCTATGCCCGGTATCTCGCAGTTGGTCACTCCTATGAGGCTGCACTGGCGTTGTTCGATCAGATCGATCCCAGCGAAGTCGTTGATCCGGCTGGGTGTCTGTTCTATCAGGCCGTCTGTCAGCACAGCCTGCTGTTGAAGGAACAGGGGCTGAGTACGATTGCCAAACTGCTGGAACAGACCGAGGAGGTCCCCGTTCGTTATCTCTCAGTCGCCTCATTGATGCAGGCCGATCTGGAGGGGATGGAAGAGAAATCACTTGGCGAGGTCGCGCGGCAGATGAAGGATGTTCGTCGTCGGCTCTCACTCGGACACGGCGGCCCCCGCGTGCAGGAGGTCGAAGGAAAAATCATCGCCACGCTCGATGAACTGATCGAGAAGATGGAACAACAGCAGGGAGGCGGAAGCAGTTCGGCGGGCGGACAATCGCAGGGTCAGTCGCAAGGAAATCAGGGTGATCCGCTCGAAGACTCTCGGATCGCCGGGCAGAAAGGGCCGGGGGAAGTCGATCAGAAAGACCTCGGTGAAGGTGACCGCTGGGGTGGATTGCCGGAGAAGGCCGAAGCAGACGCGAAGAACCTCATCAACCGCCAGTTTCCCGCTCATTATCGTCAGGCTGTCGAAGAATACCTCAAAAAACTCGCCCAGCGAAAAGCCCCCTGACACCTGACAACCAACGGAATTCTTGATGATCCCAACGATCACCATCACTGCTCTTCTGCTTGCGTCGAGCCTGCCTGTCGATGTCGCGACACTCGACGGTCAGCAACTCAGCGGAGATGTGCAGTCGCTGAGTACCACGGAGATCGTCCTCACCGTGGACGGGGAACCTCGCACATTTGCACTCAAGGAACTGAAGGAACTTACGCCTTCCGAAACATCAGTGACGACCACGACAGCTCCCTCGGCCCCTGCTCTGCGACTTCACGACGGTTCTGTTCTCACGCCATCGACCATCTCTGCAGCCAATCAGCAGTTCGTTCTCGTCGATGATAAACTGGGCGAGATGATGGTTCCCAAGGCATCTGTGCAAAGCTTGAGGCTTGCACTGCTCGACAGCAAGATTGCCTCGGCATGGGAGGAACTCCTGCAACGCGATACGCGGGACGATCTGGTCGTCATCCGCAAAGGGGATGCACTCGATCACGTCGGGGGAGTCGTCAGCACGATTGGTGAAACGTCGATCAGCGTGCTGATCGATGGCCGCGCGGTCGACCTTCCCAGACAGCGAGTGTTTGGTGTGATCTACGCGGGCAGTGAAACCAAGGGAGTTGAGCCGCTTTGTCTGATCGAATTGACTGACGGTCAACGACTGGCAGCAACAGAGATCCGTCTTGATAATGACGCATTCGTCATCAAGACCGTTGGAGAGAATGTTCTCACTGTCGGCGCCAGCGATGTCAGTCGCATCGATTTCAGTCTTGGCAAGATCGAATACCTGACGGCGATGGAGCCGGTGTCTGTGACTTACCCTGTCGATCATCCTCTGTTTCTCGAAGAGGTGTGGAAGTACCGCAGCGGTCGTAATTCGCGGGGCAAGCCGCTGACCCTGGGGAGTCAACAGTACGACAATGGCCTGTGGATGCACTCCGGGACAGTCCTGCGGTATCGCCTGGGCCGCCAGTATCGCCGGTTCCATTGTTTGATGGGCATCGACGGGGATCTGGGGGCTTGTATGCCTCAAGTCGGACTCGAGATCCGGGGCGACGGACGTGTCCTGTTCGAGTCACAGGTTGCCCGTGATGACGATCCCCGGGAACTTGATCTCGAAGTGGCGGACGTACGCGAGTTGGAGATCGAAGTCACATCAACCGACACGAACGGCATCTGTGAACATCTTGACCTGGTGGAGGCGCGGCTGATCAAGTGATGGCATCACCCTCCAACATTCTTCGATGGTTGTTTTGCGCAACGGTGAGTCTCGGTTTTTCTGCCGATGCTCATGCCGTCGATCCACTCGTAATCGAGGCGGAGCAGACTCGGATCGAGACCATCCAGCGCATCTCCGCTCCCACGGTGGCCATTTTTGATGACGAAGGCACTAACGGCGGTTCAGGGGTGCTGATTCGTCCGGATGGATTAGCGGTGACCAACTTTCACGTCGTCAGCGATCTTGGCCCCTTCATGAAATGTGGGCTAAATGATGGCAACGTCTACGAGGCGGTTATCGTCGGCATCGATCCCACCGGGGATGTGGCACTCGTGCAACTTCTGGGACGCGATGACTTCCCGGTTGCTGAACTGGGTGACAGCGATACGACACGCATTGGCGATTGGGTCTATGTCGTGGGCAACCCCTTCCTGCTGGCCACGGACTTCACCCCGACCGTGACTTACGGGATCGTCAGCGGCGTTCATCGTTACCAGTATCCGTCCGGGACCATTCTGGAGTACACCGACTGCCTGCAGGTCGACGCTTCCATCAATCCGGGCAACTCCGGCGGTCCGCTCTTCAATGAGCAGGGGCAACTCATCGGCATCAACGGACGTGCCTCGTTCGAGAAGCGGGGACGCGTGAATATCGGTGCGGGTTACGCCATTTCGATCAACCAGATCAAGAACTTCCTCGATCACCTGCAGAGCGGACGCATCGTCGATCACGCAACTCTCGGAGCGACCGTTCGCAGCCAGTCAGACGGCGCGGTTGTCGTCGACCAGATTCTGCCACAATCGGAAGCCTATCGTCGCGGGCTGCGTCAGGGGGACGAAATCGTCTCCTTCGCAGGCCGACCGATCCGAAGCGTCAATCAGTTCAAGAATATCCTCGGCATCTACCCCGACGGCTGGAAACGACCGCTTGTCTATCGCCGCGACGGTGAAAAGCACGAGGTGATGGTACGTCTGCGCCCCCTGCACAGCCGGTCCGAACTCATGCCGAAGCGTGCACAGTTGGCACCTCCACCTCGACAGAAACCGGATGACCCGGAGGAGGACGATTCGGAACACCCTCCGACCCCTGAAATTCCGTCCGGTCATCCGATGGCGCATCTTTTCAAACAACCCCGAATTCCCGAAGAGTACGCAGATCTCTACGAAGCTCGTGATGGCTACGCGAATTACCGGTTCAATCTGGTTGCCCGAGACCGGATTGTGGATGAGATCAGCCGTCTGGGTGAGTTCCCTGACGGGGCATGGAAGATCACAGGAACATCAGCCAGCGGTGAGTCGTTTGAGTTGAACCTCAATGATGAGGTTGCGGCCCTCACACTTGGGGCTGAGTCCTTCCTGCAGAATGTGGATGAGCCATTCCGGGATGAGCCTCCGGGAACGGGAGGACTTCTGGCTGCGATGCATCATCTGCGTCAGATGTTGATTGCCCCGGAAGATCGTTTCACCGAGTTCTACTATCTAGGGAGTGAACCGCTAGAAGGTGATGGTGAGACTGTCGAAGTGCTGATCGCGACACGTGGCTCGATGACTAGTCGCTGGTACTTCCGTCAGTCCGACGGAGCGTTCATCGGGTACGACACCGAGATTGAGCCGGATGCGGATCCGTGTGAGCTCCGAATCATGAATTGGAAGACGATCGAGGGTCGCACTTTTCCTGCGGAAATCGCTGTCCGCCACGCAGGTGAGGATCTGGGGAAATGGTCGATCGACGGGCTGACATTTCGGGAGGCCAATCGATGATTTTTCGAAACGTTCGCCATCTGCGAAGCCTGACAGCAATCCTCGTCATGTTGTTGAGTGTTGCGAGTCTGGCACACGCCCAGAGTACACGAGAAGCGATCAAGTCAGTCCTGCCCCGAGTCGTGAAGATTTTTGGGGCGGGGGGAATCAAGAATCTGGAGTCTTATGGCAGCGGGTTCCTGGTTTCGGCTGACGGGCATATTGTCACCGTGTGGAGCCATGTACTCGATGCGGACACGGTCACAGTCGTGCTCGATGATGGACGTCATTATCAAGCAGAACTCGTCGGAGCGGAACCCTCCTTGGAGTTGGCCGTTCTCAAGATCGATGCACAAGACTTGCCCTACTTTGATTTGAATCAACTCTCCGAGGCGGGCCCCGGCACGCGGGTGCTTGCATTCAGTAATGTCTTCGAGGTGGCTGTGGGGGACGAACCGGTTTCCGTCGTGCACGGGGTCGTTGCTGCCATTGATGACCTCTCTGCCCGGAGTGGACGTTACGATGTCACTTACTCTGGGCCGGTGTACGTCGTTGATGCGGTGACGAACAATTCGGGTGCCGCCGGTGGCGTGCTGACGACCCGCGAGGGCGGGCTCCTCGGGATGATCGGACGACAGTTGCAGAACACTCAGAGCAATACCTGGCTGAACTACGCGATGCCGATCTCGGAACTCGCCACCACGATTCGGGAGATTCAGACGGGAGACTTCTCACGCAATCATGACGATGAATCGACAGAAATCGTCGACAACTTTGATGCGATCGATTTTGGGATCGTGCTGGTCCCGGACGTGGTCGAACGCACGCCGGCCTATGTGGATGCGGTCCTCGACGGGTCCCCGGCCAAGTCCGAGGGATTGCAGCCGGATGACCTGATTGTCTTCGCCAATAATCGGCTCGTCCACTCCTGTCAGGCGTTTGAGGAAGAACTGGGACGGTTACAACCGGCCGATGATCTGATCGTTGTGGTACGCAGAGGGGGGACTCTGCTGACGATTCCACTGACAGCCCCGCGTGCAATTCCTCAACGTTGATCTCTCACATTCCGAATCCGATGCGTCATTACACTTTTCCAATCTTGTTCCTGTTCATCGCGATTCCGACCTCGGTCGTGAGTGCAGATGAGCATTTGGAGGCGCTGGAGGAACAGGCATATCGAGAGGCGGCTGCAATCGCAGCTCCGTCGATTGTTCGCATCGAAACCGTGGGAGGTCTTGATGTCGTGAATGGTCTGCTCACGCCGAGCGGACCGACCACGGGGGTCATCGTCGATGCGGATGGCTGGATCATCACCAGCAGTTTCAATTTCGCGAGTCAGCCGGCCTCCATTCTGGTGACGCTCCCCGACGGTCAGCACTTTCCCGCTGATGTCGTTGCCAACGACTACTCAAGTCGTCTGACGCTGTTGAAGATCGAAGCGGATGGTCTGCAGCCGATCAGACAGGCCGCTGCCGATGACGTCCAAGTCGGTCAATGGGCGATTGCCCTGGGACGCACCTACGATCAGCCGTTCCCCAATCTTTCGGTCGGGATTGTCAGTGCGATCGGTCGTATGTGGGGCCGGGCGACGCAGACCGATGCCAAGGTGTCTCCGACGAATTATGGGGGGCCCCTCGTCAACGTACAGGGAGAAGCGATCGGCATCCTCGTCCCACTTGATCCCCAGAAGTCCGACGAAACGGCTGGCGTTGAGTGGTATGACTCGGGAATCGGCTTCGCCATTCCGATGGAGACGATCCTCCGTGTCCTTGGCCGTTTGCAGGAAGGGGAAGACCTGTATCCCGGACGGATGGGCATCACCTTCGGCGAGCAGGGACTCACTGCTGGCCAGCCGGTGCTGGACCGGGTCAGGCCAACGTCACCCGGTTATGAAGCGGGCCTGCGTACTGGTGATATCATCACACAGGTCGATGGCATCCCGACTCCGCGTGTGCCGCATGTCCGTCACATTCTGGGGAGCAAGTATGCGGGCGAATCGATCTCGGTCACCTATCTTCGAGATGACGCAGAGCAAACGGTCGAGTTGACTCTCGTCGACAAGCTGACCCCCTACTCGGCTCCGTTGCTGGGTGTATTGCCCTCACGTGCTGCCACGACTGACGAAGACACTGCGGGAGCGATCGTCCGTCTGGTGCTTCCGGGTATGCCCGCAGAGGCTGCTGGGCTTCAGCGCCGTGACCGAATCACCGCAGTCGATGGATCGCCAATCGCGAATGCGTCCGATTTGAGAGAGGTGATCAGTCACAAACATCCGAAAGATGCGGTGGAACTGACGATCTTGCGAGATGATCAGGAACAGACGCTCAGTGTCACGCTCGGAGAGATGACAGCGGACGTGCCCGACGAACTTCCCAGCGATCCAACCACTGCCAGTGACACTCAACCGGGTGAGGAGACCCGCGTCGGACGATGGGTGGACACCCTCGGGAAGGACGAGGCACGTTCGTATTGGGCGTATGTTCCCGAGTCTTACGATCCTGGGCAGGCCTGCGGGCTGGTCGTCTGGCTGCATCCGACGGGTGATACGATGGAGTCGGAGATACTAAAGACATGGCAGCCTTTGTGTCACCAGCGCGGCTTGATCCTGGTGGGACCGAAGTGCGCGCAGCCCAACGGCTGGACGCCGATCGATGTTGACTTCGTCTCGGATCTGATTGAGCAGATCCGGGAGATGTACACCATTGACCCGAAACGTATCGCACTGCATGGCTATGGGGATGCTTCCTTGATCGTCGCCGCGACGGCGTTCCGGGAGCGTGAGGTTGTCCGAGGCATTTCAATTGCCGGGGCACCTCTGCGGGTTCCGCCGCCCGAATCTCACCCGGAATATCCTCTTCAAATCCAGTTCATCGTCGGAGCAGACGACCCGGCTCTCGAAATCACGAATGCAGAGATCAAAGCGTTAAAGGATCGTAAGATTCCCTCGGCCTTGATCACGATTCCCGATTATGGACATGCGTACCCGCCGGCTGACGCCGTCGATGCGATCGCACGCTGGGTCGATGCACTGGACCGGATCTGACATGGAAGATGCACCTTTGGACGATGAGTAACCAACCAAGTGGATCACGAGCAACTTCATAAACTTCTGGCCGCCGTTCAATGCGGCGAACTCTCTCCCGATGACGGCGTGAAGCAATTGCAGGATCATGTGGCAGATGCCGTTGATCCGGTGACCGCGATCGTGGACGGCGTGCAGATCGATCTCGACCGGCAGCGGAGGTGCGGGTTTCCGGAGGTCATCTTTGCTCAGGGGAAGACCGCTCAGACGGTTGTGGACATTTTTGGCAGACTGGCAGACGCAGGGCAGGATTGTCTGGCGACGCGGGTGACTCCCGTGCAGGCACACTCTCTCCTCGAAGCCTTTCCGGATGCTGTCTACCATGCCGAGGCGCGGACAGTTCGCCTCTCACGAGATGCGGAAAAGTATGGCCGGGTGCTGGTCGTCACCGCGGGCACGTCCGATCTCCCCGTTGCTGAGGAGGCACTGGAGACACTTCGTTGGATGCACTGCGGATGCGAGTTGATCGTTGATATCGGCGTCGCCGGACCGCATCGCCTGCTCGCACAACTGGATCGGTTTGAGGGAGCCGATGTGGTGATTGTTGTCGCGGGCATGGAGGGGGCCCTGCCCTCGGTTGTGGGCGGCTGGGTCAACTGCCCGGTGATCGCGGTTCCCACGAGTGTCGGGTACGGTGCGTCATTCAGCGGGCTGACGGCCCTGCTGGGGATGCTCAACAGTTGTGCGGCGAATGTGACGGTCGTCAACATCGATGCGGGCTTCAAGGCGGGATACGTCGCTGGCCTGATTGCGCATGGGAAACACGTTCCAAGTGAATGACATGCAGCGAGTTCATGAGCTTCCGCCACTGCCTGACCGTCCGGAGGATGGACACAAGGGCACATTTGGACGCGTGCTGATCGTCGCCGGCAGCCGGGGGATGAGCGGGGCCGCGATTCTCTCTGGCACGGCTGCGCTGCGATCAGGGGCGGGGCTCGTCTACGTGGCTGCACCTGAGGGGATCGTTCCGATCATCGCTGGCTATGAACCGTCCTATCTGACCATTCCCCTTGCTGAGGATGAGAGCGGACGGATTGCTGAGAGCTCGCTGAATGAACTTGCAGAACGGATCAAAGCGATGGATGCGGTCGCGATGGGGCCTGGACTTGGTCAGTCAGATGGGCTGGAGCGAATTGTCAAAGACATCTACGAGCAGACGTCGCAGCCAATGGTGGTCGATGCAGATGCGCTGAATCTCTTGTCCCGGTCTTGCGACCAGTTGTCATCTCATGCAGGACCGCGAGTGTTGACACCGCATCCGGGAGAGTTTGCACGGCTGACCGGGAAGGCAATCACTGGTGATTCATCCGAGCGGGAGCAGGCGGCCCTGCAGTTTGCAGCAGTCCATCAACTCGTGCTGGTACTCAAAGGTCCGGGAACGATCATCACCGATGGGGTGAGGCTGGCTGTCAACACAACCGGCAACAGCGGCATGGCCACGGGAGGGACCGGCGATGTCCTGACCGGGATCATTACGTCGCTGCTTGCCCAGGGGATGGAGCCGTTTGAAGCAGCTCAACTTGGAGCGTATGTGCATGGTTCCGCAGGAGATCTCATGACTGAAATCAAAAGCGAACGCGGAATGATTGCATCCGATCTGTTGGCAGGGATCAGTCAGGCTTGGATTGAACTTGAGGATCACGAGTTCTTCTGATTTGTTCAGGACTCGCCGGAAAGTTCGGGAACAAACACGAATCGATGGTAAAAAACCTGCCTGGCAATACTTCGAATGATACTCCGGTTCTGTCGCTGGACGCGTTCGTGAGGATGAAGCTGACATCCTATCGAGACAAACATCGAATTCACCTTCGGGACATGATCGACGTCGGACTGATCGACGACTTTTGGCCGCAGCGATTTACGGGTGAGCTTCGTGAGCGACTGCAGTTCCTGATCGACCATCCGGAAGATTGACGCTCTGGATCAAGTCTCGGTCGACTCGACGACGATATGTTCTGCCTGCATGGTGGCAAGGTCGACAACGGCGACGGTGTGAGGGCTGGCCCGGTAGACAGCCCCCGGGTTGAGGATCAGCGTCTTGCCCTGCTGGTGCTGTTCCCGTTCGTGCGTGTGACCGTAACAGATCAGATCATATTCCTGGGACGAGATGGCGTTCATCAGCTTTGCCGTGTCGTCGCCGTGCAGTAGCGCGATGCGTCGGCCGTCGAGAGTGATATCTCCAAAGTAATCGTGACAGGTCTGCCCGGCCTCTTGAATCGCATATTGCAGGTCGGAGACGTCAGCATCCGTGTTGCCGAAGACGAAGTGCGTAGGATGACCGGCGAACAGCGGGATCAAAGTGGGAACACCGATGTCTCCGCAGTGGAGAACAGCGTCGACCCCTGCTGCTTCCAAGGCAGCCACACCCTCGGTCGTGTATTTGATGTGGCCGTGAGTGTCGCTGATGATGCCCAGTCGCATAAGGTTAGCGTCCTTTTTGCCCGTCGAGTCAGTGATCCGCTGAGGAACTCAAGACCGAGGAGTGATCAGCGGCGGCTGCCACGCCCCAGAATCTGAAAGACATAGAATAGCACAGTCAGCAGCGATTGGAGTGTGGCTGCCACATAAGTCCACGCAGCCGAATTCAGGACGCTCCTCACGGCTTGTGCACCGTTGGCGTCGACGATACCCAGATCGCTGAGCAAACGTTTGGCCCGGTTGCTGGCGTCGAACTCAACCGGCAAATTGATCAACTGGAACACAAACACACCGGCGTAGGCGGCAATTCCGAACCAGATGATCTTCAGTCCGAGGCCTGAACCGGCATTCAACAGCAGGGAGCCGACGAAAAGTGAAACCATGAAGATTCCCGGCCCCACCTGTGCCGCAGGGACGGCTGCGTTCCGAATCACGAGAGGAGCATAGTGCGTCGCGTGTTGCAAAGCGTGCCCGGCTTCGTGAGCGGCGATGCCGACTGCTGATGCCGTTCGCGAGCCATACACTTCGGGGCTCAAACGCAAGACTCGATGTCCGGGATCGTAATGATCCGACAGCCGCCCGGGAACCTGCTCCACGGGGACATCCTGCAGGCCGTGAGTGTCCAGAATATGCCGGGCCGCTGCTGCACCGGACAGAGGTGCGGGGACACGCATGCCTTCTGCATACGACGCTTTTACCCGATGCTGAGCCCACATCATGAGCAACATCGCAGGAGCCAGAAAAATGAAGTAGCCGATCATCAGTCTCTTTCACGAAAACGGACAACAATCCTTGAATCATGCATTGGAAGTTCGTTCGACCCGATTTTCTCCAACAATTCTCAATGAAGCACAGCGATCAACGATGTCCTGAGTCAACCGTTCCGGGTCGTCCGGGGAGATGTACAAGGGCCACCGAGCACGATCGTATCGGACCTCCAGTCGTTCCAGGGACAGGGCCGGTCCTGACCACAGACTTCGTGTGGGAGCAATCCGCCGGATACTCGCGAGCGGGACCCGCCAGCGAAGCACCCCGCACCGAACCTTCAACTCTTCGTTGGTCAAATCATACGCAGTTCCGTAAAGCACGTGCAGCGAAAACATGGCGGAAACCACAACCAGCCCGGTGACGATCCATTGCTCGACCGGTCTGCCGGGGGTCATCCAGATCAAAATCCCCACGACGATCTGGATCAGAATCGCCACCCATAACAGGACGACCAGCCACGGATCACGTTTGCTCGGATAATGGCTCATCGAAGTTGAGAAGAATTCTTACTCGTTGAGAGTGCACCGATCGCCAGACAGATCCACCCGATGATGAATGTCGTGCCTCCGGTGGCAGCCGTCAGCCCGATGGCATGGCGTGTTACGTCGCTGAACCCATGAGCCATCAATGACAGCACATACAAACTTCCGGAAAACAGGCAGATCCCGATCAAAAAAGCCCACCCGGCAGCAGTGAGCAGACGACTTCGAAAACGCCCTGCGAGGAGACCAACAAGAATGATCCCCAAGGCATGGTACATCTGATACTGCGATGCGGTTTTGAAGTCAGCCAGATACTTCTGAGCTGCCGGAATCTCAATGCCGACTGTCGTGCGGGTTTGACCTTCATAGCTTTTGGTCAGATGGGATTCGATTCCGTGGGCTGCGATGGCCCCGGTCATGACCGCCATACCCGCCAGAAGAGTGCCGAGGACGACCCATCGGCTGATGCGACTTTCTTCCATGTCAGTTCTTTCTTCTCCTCTTTATTGAACGAACTTCAAATGGTGACTGAGGCGCCGAGCGCCTTCAGGAAGGCCGCGATCCATTTTGGATGAGCCGGCCAGGCGGGGGCTGTCACCAGATTCCCGTCGACATTCACGTCATCTGCTGCACGTTCAACAAATGTGCCGCCGCTGTTGCGGACTTCCGGACCGCAGGCCGGATACGCTGTGCACGTGCGGCCTTCCAACACTCCCGCTGCGGCGAGGATCTGCAACCCGTGGCAGATGGCAGCAAGCGGCTTTTGCTCAGTAGCAAAGTGTCTCACAACATCGAGGACACGTTCGTTGAGTCGCAGGTACTCCGGAGCACGACCGCCCGGCACCACGAGGCCGGCATAGTCCGCAGGCTGCACGTCGGCGAAGCTTGCGTTGAGCGTGAAATTGTGACCGGGTTTCTCCGTGTAGGTCTGATTCCCTTCAAAGTCGTGAACCGCAGTGCGGACGGTGTCTCCCGCTTTTTTGTCCGGACAGACGGCGTGCACCGAGTAACCGACGGCTTGTAATGCCTGGAAGGGAACCATGATCTCATAATCTTCAACGAAGTCACCGGCCAGCAGGAGCAGTTGTTTTTCTGCCATGATTATTTCCGTTTCGAGAGAGCCTCCAACGAGCGTGTGCCCATTGATGTTGATCAGCGTGTTGTCATCTCAGCATGCTAGCCTTGGCGAGTCGCAGGGGCTACTGCATGCCGGACGCTTTCATCAGTTCGACCAGACGGACACTGATCACTCCAGCAGTGGACATGGCCAGCCAGCCGAAGCTGCGTCGGCCTCGTTCGGGAGCCACGTCGCGGCTGAAATGTACTCCGAGTCGGGCGCCGAGGGTTCCTCCGACGAGCAGGGCCATCACGATTGGCAGCCTCACGTGACCAAGCCAGGCGTGGGCGATCGTCGATTGCAAGGCAACCAACCAGACGATCGCCATCGATGCTGCAACTGACTCTCGCCAATCCATGCCTAGCATGTAGATCAGCCCCGGGAGCAACAGCAGCCCTCCACTCATCCCGAGCAATCCAGAGAGGAAGCCGACCACAAATCCAAACCATGCCAGCACTGGGACGGAAACACGTTGTCCCCCCATGCCTGGCAAGCATGTGAGTGGCGGCACAGGCCAGCCAATGATCCAGCCTGTTCGGACCGGTCGGCCCTTCAAGGCACGGCTTGATTCCCAGAGGGCGAACCCTCCCAGGATCACCAGCAGAACCAGATACACCGAAAGCACGAGTCGATCTGCGTTCAGGTGACCGACGTTCATGTTTGCGTCCGGCGTCGAAGTGCTCAACTTGTGCAGGATCTCTGCCCCCAGATACACGCCCAGAGATAATCCTCCGAACACAATCAACGGCAGACGCAGTTCGTCCCACGACCGTCGTCGTGCGAGCACCGATGTCGTCGCTGGTCCGAGCACCTGGCAAGCGGCGGAACCCACAGCAATCTGCATCGGCAACCCAAGGCTGATGTTCAGCACCGGAACGATCAGGAATCCCCCGCCGAAGCCGAACACGCCGGATAGGAAACCGACTGCTCCTCCCACGATCAGGGTCAGCAGCAATTCGATGTCAACGAATCCGGTCATTGAACTCTCGTGGAGTCATAGACACGGTCAGATCTGATAATCGGGGAAAACGCGATCATCGGTCTGGGTGCCAGGCTGGCCTCGCCAGAGATTGAACAGCCAGTTTACGATCACCCCCCAGAGAACGGGGAGTCCTACGCAAACGAAGGTGAACGCGAGTTTCTCCCACACGTGATGCCAGCCTTGTCCTTGGATCTCAGGGTCAAAGGTTGCAGCCGAGAATGAGCGCCGACTACCGCAACTCTTTGTACGAGTCCCAGCCGAGGTACATGATGATGGCAGCACTGCAAAGGAACAGAATGTCCATCGCCATGCTGAAACCGCTAAAGGGAATCGACAAAGCGAGGTCCAGTATGGACAGCAGCGCCACGATTCCGGCTGCTGCCATCGACCCGATGATGAGCCGCTTCGCCATGGTCGGTGACATAGAGTTTTCCTGACTATTCCTGGGTTGGCCCGGAGAAACAGACGACTGCAGTGATTGAATTCGCAGTATAGAGGAGGTCGTGTAGTCAAATCCAGTAGAGTTTGCCCGTTCGGATGAGTTGCGAAATACTTAGAGGTACGGACATTCTTGTCCGTCAATCCAAGGTATCTGCCACAGGCAGGAATGCCTGTGGCACCTTTTCGAACAGCTAAGCGAACGAGAAAAGTTCGACAAGATTTCCGTCCGGGTCATTGATGTAAAGTTGGATGGGACCATCGGGCCGATTCTTGGGGCCTGCGGCGATCGGGACGTCCAACTCATTGAGCACCTCGGCTGTCGTCATGGCATCATCGACTTCGAATGCGAAGTGACGGGTGCGGCTGATCTGGCACTTCTCCGGGACAAAGATCTTCGCAGGCCCTGATTCTTCATGTTCTTCAATCAGATGAATCTGAGTCGCCCCGGCCTGAAACCACAATCCGGGGAACCCGAAAGCGGGTCGGGGGACCTCGTCCATGCCCAGCAGGTCGACATAAAACTGCCGACTTTTTTCCATGTCTTTCACAACGAGGGTCACATGGTCGATCTGCTTGACACAGATGGGTGAGGCTTTGACAGCAGACATGATGAACTCCAACTCGATTGATGATGTTTACCCGACGGACGGTACGGCTTTGAGCATCAGTTCGACCGCCTCACGACCGGTCATGCCGATCTCGATGCCATGAGATCTCGCTTTGGGTGTGCAGTCGACGATCTTCGCGTCGAACAGATCCTCCGGCTCGACCAATGGATTCTCCGGCGTTCCCTTCGCAATCGCGATTGCTTGATCAAACTCGGCAGGCGTCTCCATATCGTAGATCCCGCACCCCACGATACCGGCTGCTGTGAGAATTGAACAATACTGCCCGCCCACCCAGCGATGACTCATCCCGATCGCGGTCCCATTCTCAAACCGCAGTTCACGCTGCGACGAGCGCGGGAGTGCATCGCTCATGACGAATCCTCGATTGAAAACGTTCTCGTTGTTTCACACAGGATACCGATCTCACCAGCGTGCGCAAACGCAGAATCACGCCTCATGCATGTCACGTAAGATGCGCGTCCAACGATCATCGGGGCGCACGACTGAAGCACACTGCAGGAGATACTACTCCAGAGCGAGACCACCCGAACTGGCTGCTTGACAGGGTCGGTTGAGCATCGCAGACTGGCGCTGATGTGCCGCCTTTCTCTCATGGCGGATTCTTGCAATCCACGAGTACCGATCATGTCTCATTCTCATCGATTCGTCCGTCGCTTTGCGGCTTGCTTTTCCTTCATCCTGATCGTCAACTCGCTGGCTGTTGTGTCGCTTGCGGCAGATGTGGAAGCAAAGCGACCCAACATTCTGTTCATCTATACCGATGATCATTCGTACCGCACGGTCGGCTGTTATCCCGATTCGTTCGATTGGGTGCGAACACCAGCGATCGACCGGCTGGCACAGCGAGGGATGCGGTTTGATGCGGCCTACATTGGCACCTGGTGCATGCCGTCCCGTGCGAGTCTGCTCACGGGACATCATCAGTTCGGCGTCGAATCAATGCGAATGGAGGGGGACTATCCGGGGAGTGCTTACGATCCGGAGCAGTGTCCGTTCTGGCCGAGCGTCTTTCGTCAGCAGGGTTATGTGACCGGTCAGATCGGCAAGTGGCACACCGGGACAGACACCGGCTTTGGTCGCGACTGGGACTATCAACTGGTCTGGAACCGGCCTCTCCACACGAGCACCGCAGGGCACTACTACTACGACCAGCCGATCACTTACCACGGCGGCGAAACGAAGATCCTCGAACGGTACTCGACCGATCAATACTCCGACTGGGCGATCGACTTCATTCGTGGCGAAGGGCGTGATCCTGACAAGCCGTGGTACCTGTGGCTGTGCTACGGAGCCGTCCACGGACCTTACACGCCCGCTGATCGGCATCTCAACGAGTATGCGGATGCTGAGGTGCCGACTCCTGCGGACATCTTCCCTCCCCGTGCGGGCAAGCCGGCCTGGGCTCAGCGGATCGACAACTGGACGAAGGGACCGGGTGGCGAGCCGATGTTCCGTGATCGGACGTTGCAGTCTTGGGTCCATCAATATCATCAGGCAGTCCGGGCGATCGACGAAGGAGTCGGACGTGTCCTGGAGGCGCTCGATGAGACGTCTCAGCGTGAGAATACGCTGGTCGTGCTCACTGCCGATCAGGGCTTTGCCTGGGGACAGCACGGCTTCCGTCACAAGGTGGCCGCATACGATTCGAACATCCGCGCACCGATGATCGTGAGCATGCCGGGGAGGGTGCCTGAAGGTTCGGTCTGTCGAACTCCGGTGGGAGGGATCGATCTTGTCCCGACCTTCTTCGGACTGGCCGGGATCGACGTCCCCTGGGAGATGCACGGACACGATCTGCAGCCGCTCCTGTCAAATCCGGAAGCCGAGTGGGACCATCCTGTCCTGCTGACCAACACCGGGCAACAGTACGGGTCGAACACAAACAACCCTCCGACCGGCGAGGAGGCCTTCTTCCAGAACATCCCGTGGTACGTCATGCTTCGCGAACAGCGATACAAGTACGTGCGTCCCATGGTCGCAGGCGAGCAGGAAGAACTCTACGACCTGCAAAACGATCCGGACGAGTTGGAGAATCTCTCAGCCCAGCCCGAACACCAGCAGACCCTGCACCGCATGCGCGACTCCGCCATCACCGAACTCCGCCGCACGAATGCCGGGTTCGTCGACAACCTGCCACCAGTCGAGTAGTGGAAGTCAGCCAGCGGTGTAGGCTCGGCTTTGCGGGACAGAGAATGGCACTAAATGATGAATTGGACATCCCACACACGAACTGCGAAGCATCATCACCCTGTACGTTATGAGAAAACGTATGTGTTATGGTGTCTTCTTGTCGTGGTGTTCATCAGTGGCGATTGGACACACAGTCTGATGGCCGAGTTTATCTCGGTCTCTCCATCAGGGAGGTATGCGGCCGTTGGCGAAGACCTGCAATTGTGGGATCTGACAGAGTGTGCTGCGATTCGCCGTCTTGCCCCCGACAAGGCATCTGTGCTTTCAACATTCCTTGTCGAACAAAAGAAGGAGTGGGTTGCGTCGCTTCACTACCCGGAGTATGCGTCCACTGAGAAAACCTATATTCCGTACGTCACGTCTGGAACAGTCCGCTTGTTATCAGCGAGCGGCGAGATGAAGGCAAGCGGGACACTCAAGCCTCCAGAGGGAGTCGGTGCATTTCACCTTTACGACATGCACTCGTGCGTCAGCTCTGGCACTATCATCGTGCTAACCATGTGGCAACCTGGCCCCCCAAGGCAGGTGATGCCCCCTTCGACCTACATGTTGTATCAGTTTCGTCACGGGAAAAACTCGAAAGCACATGTGTCAATGGTAAAGCACGCATGCCGTGGGTTTCCCGGAGCGGCGTCATTAGCGATGAGTTCCGATGGGACAATTGCCGTGATTGATGATTGCTCTCAGCAAATTGCAGTTGAAACAGAGTCTGGCACTGTAAGGTGGACACAGAGGCGTCGCGTCTCTGATGCAGAATGTCTCGGGAGAGCTATTGTGCAATGGGAGACCTTACTGGGCGGCAACGAAGTTATTGTCACGGTTACAGAAGACATCAATGTCATCTATGGCAAAGGAATTGTCTGGGACGCGAAGGAGGTGGCGAATGGCCGCGATGTTTCATTCGACACAGATGTGATCAAACGTCACATCCCTCTTATGGCTACTACACACGCTTGCGTGGATCCCCGCAAGCCGTTTCTGTATTGCGCTGGAGGGTCATCGTGGAGTCCGGCAATCACGATTGTCGACGTTGAGCATAGAGTGGTCATCCGTGAGATTTTGATTTTGCCGCTACTGAATGCTGAAGAACGCGCAGAGTTTGATAAGTTAAATGTTCAACGAGTGGATGAGGGCATCTATCCGGTAACGTCATTATCGTGCAGCGAGATGTGTAACGTTTGTGCAGTCAAGCTATCGGGGGTCGATGAAATTGTAGTCGTGGATACGAATACAGGAGAGCGCGTCTGTCCCTGATGACAACGAGAAGTAGTCCCGGCTATACCGAACGCAGATAGAATCGATACGATGTACAGAACATCGCACACACGATCGGCGAACCTCAATCATCTACCTCCAGCTACTCGGATGTGCTTCGCTGTAAGTAAGTCCATGTGTGGTCTGGGTAATATTCACCTGGTCACCGCGCTCCTGGCGATTGCTCTTTCAAGCTGCGGTGCGGAGAGAATTCCAGCGGTGCCTTCTGAGGCTCCGAGAGAATGGTCGAGTTGCAGCTTCGACTTGCTGAACCGGTCGGAGCAGATCCATTTCTTTCTTCATGCTGGTCAGTTTCGTGCCGTTCAATTGGTCAGGAGCGAGCTAATCGTTCGCGAATCATGGTTGCCAGTGAACACCGGGGGTGCCCGTCAAATCAAGGTTGAACTGCTCGGTGGAAACGAAGGAGAAATGCCCTTTGTTCGCTTCTCTGACGTTTTGGGAGAGTACTATCTTGACCTGACTTCCGGTGCTCTGTTGATACCAGTCAAAGCAGGTGATAGATGTTTTCTGGGGGAGATGCGGTTGTTGACTGATGGTGAATCCTTTCAGCGGTACGACGATGGTACCATCGTTGCGTCCGTGGGAGACAACCGTGCTCGGGAGATCACAGGAACGTATCTCGCGGCAAGCGGTGTTCATCTCGGTAGCATTGAAATGAGAGTGCCATCTCCTGAGTTTGTCAGGTTTCAGTGAGGTAGGGTGCATGAAGCAACGCGAAAGGCACCACCACTTCCGGTGCATTCCACTTCGTTTCATGCACCCTACTTCACTGATGTCTCTTTGGCGGCAGAGCCATTCTGTCTATTGGATTTGAGGATGGACGACCTGAATTTTCACCTTGATGCTTGGAGATCTTTGTTTCCGCTGAGCGCAGTTCCAGTCGGTGAGCGGTGCGGGGGCCGGGTGAACGGTTTGGTTGTTGACCCTTATTCGATCTGCTTTGTGGAGCAGATGCGAGAACAGGCCGCGCTTCATGACAACTTGGGCACCTCGGTGCCGACAGATGTATTTATCTTTGCCAAGGGGGAACCGCCCCGTCGTGATGTAACCAAGATCGGTGGAATTCCCTACAGGCCCGCAGGAAAGCCATGGCCAAGCAACTCGAAAGGCGAACCGCTTACGTTTGTTGCCCAATATTGTTTCAGCGAGTCGACCGATCTTGTTGGTGCTCTTCCCGGCGATGTACTTCTTGTCTTTACCTCATTCGGTGTACACGGACGGGATCGATCTGAGCCTTTATTGCATTTCGAGTGGTATCAGCTCGGTTTGTCCGACCTCGGAACTCTCACTGAAACTAGTTCGCCTGCATGGAAGTTTTCAACTTGTTACGGATTACGCCACCGCACCGTTGATTACGTAGAGAAGTGCGCAAGTGAGGCAATCCTTCGAGTTATTCCAGATGCGGTTCTTCGCGACGAGCACCCGGATGAAGCCGTTGTGAATCTCTGCCAAATCGAAGGTATGAAGATTGGTGGTATGCCATTTTGGCCACACCCAGAACGTATCGACAGCAGCGCATTGCCAGGTGATTTTTTGTGTTCACTTGCGACGATTGTGATTTCCGACAATCGCCCATTTCCGTGGGCAAACCATAATGCCCCCATCACGCTGAGTGAAGCATGGGCGGATGAGTCGCAACTGACTTGGCTTAGCGAGAGCATCTTGAATGTTTCGATTGATTCGACAAGTCAGCTGCATTGGGCGATACAGTTATGGTAATGATGTAGGTCCGATTTTGACGGACAGAGATTGAGTGAGGTAGGGTGCATGAAGCAACGCGAAATGCACCACCACTTCCGGTGCATTCCACTTCGTTTCATGCACCCTGAT
>JAGQQG010000210.1 GCA_020426325.1 Planctomycetaceae bacterium
GATGCAATCCTGAGACCAAACGCGATTTCAACGTGCGATTGCCGTGCCTGAAGGGTCAACAACAAGGCCATCGCAAATCCAGCAAACAGGATCTTAATTTGTGCTTGAGATGAATTCATGTGATGTCCTTATTGTTGAGAGGGGTGGAGTGACTCGGACAGGATCGGCGAAGTGAGGGACATTCGGGGTCCGCGCACTTCCTAATATCAATAGGCGAGATTCGCACACTCATTGTTCGGCAAATCTGGGAAAGATCGCAGTTAATTACTTAAACTCTCAGTCGGTCTGGTTTCCGCAGTCGGAATTGAGAAGTCGACGGTCACCATTCTGAGTGACGAATGACGTCGGGACGTCGCACGGGCAGGTTCATCCTGATGCGCGATGTGAGCATGCCACGCAGTGGCTCTGGTCCGTCGTGAACACTCGCGGTCAACTGCTCTGGTCCTTTCGGAGAGTCAGAAATGCCGACTACGATCGATCCGAATTTGCTCCAGCGTTTGATGGCGTTGCCGGAAGAGCAACGTTCTGAGTTGGCGGGGTGCCTCATTCAGAGTTTGGATGATGTTGACACCGCAGCGACGCCGGAGGAGGTGAAGGCAGCGTGGACCGCTGAGCTGAATCGGAGGGCGGCTGACATCGACAGTGGTGCTGTCTCAGGCGTGCCGTACGAGGAAGCGTGGCGGCAGATCGCTGGGACGGATGAGTAAGCCGCTCTCATTCCATCCGGAAGCCATCAACGAGGCGACCGAAGCACGACGGTGGTATGCAAGCAAGCGGCAGGAAGCCGCCGATGGATTTCTGCGTGAACTGCGGGTCGGCTACGATGCCATTGCTGAGTCGCCAACAATTAACCCGTACTACGCGCAGCCATATCGGTTCTACAAACTCAAGCGGTATCCGTATCTCAACGTGTTCCGTGAACGAGATGACGCCGTCGATATTCTGGCTGTCGCACACGCGAAGCGAGAGCCGGGGTATTGGATGAACCGTGATACAAATTGATCCTGGACAAGTCCATCTGACCGAATGCCGTGCTTGCATCGCGCAGCAGAGCATGCATCTGCGGATGAAGGTTGTCGATCGGGGGACGCCGTCAGAGTATGGGTTCGGCTTTTGTTGTCGGGATTGCGGAGACGACGTTTAACCTTCCGGGTGACGATTGACGTCGGGGCGTCGCACGGGCGTGCTCACCCGGCTGCGATGTCAGCTTGGCACACAATGAGTGGTGATATCGTGGGTGGTCCCGTATTTGTGCGATTGGTGCGAGTCAGATGAGGACCGGCTTGCCGAGGTTGCGGCGGGTGACGGCGAACTGGCCGGCGTGCATCAGGGGGTGATTGGCGATCAGCAGGAATACATCTCCCTGCGTGGGAAAATTTTGGCGGAAGTGCTCTGCACTCGGGGAGTCGAAGTCCGGTTCGGGATAATCTTCCAGGGCTGCCCGTGATGCATCACGGACTTTGTCATACAGCGACAGGTACTCTTCCTTTGAGCTGAAAGCTGAGGCGTCATCGTTGCCGGCCTGCTCTTTAGAGTGGGCCTCGGCAAATCCCGCGGGGAGTTCCACGTTCGCATCGGGGACGAGACTCTTGAGGAGCATCACTTCCGAACTGATCAGATGCCCGAGTTGCCAGGCCAGATGGTTGCTGCCAGATGAGGGACGCGTCATGAGATCTGCATCACTCAGATCGCTGAGGTAGATCTTCATGACTGTGTCGCTCATATTCATGGATGATCGGATGGCGTCTTTGGTGTTCATGACGTTGCCTCGGAAGTGAATGATGAGATATGGAGAGAACCGGCTCGCGATGACTCAGGATACCAAGCTCATTCCGTGACAGCACCCCATCGGTCGGTTCGAGACAGCAGACTGATTGCGCCGTAGAACACGCAAAATTTCCGAAACGATCAAGCTCTCCCCTCCCCCCGTCGACATTTCGACTTATCAGCGTGTGGGGGTTATTGGGGCTTTCGCAGTTTGCGGCATCGAAGACTGCCCGTTCACGCTGACGATGTGTGCTCTGAGCACTTCCGTGGCAATCAGTGAGTGATTGCTGAGAACGCCTGTGAGCGTGACCTGATCGCCAACCTGCAGCGAGTTGACCGCGTCCAACTCGTCGATCGGGAAGCGGAAGTGAGCGGGCGTCTTGAACATCGACTGTTGAGTCTTCGCCTGCGATTCGACCAGCGAGACAGTGACGGCCCGGTCTGCAGTCGGCTCGGTGAGCGGAATGATGGCATCAACGTATCCCTTCCAGATGACCGTGCGGTTCAGCAGCGGCCGGACCATCGAGGCCCGCTGCTCCATGTCGACGTCGGGGGTCGCCAGTTGTGACTGAAACGCGACAAAGTTGAGGAGGAGGTTGGCGGCTGGCTCGGGGGGAGCGATGCTCGCCGGTGTAGACGCTGCTGGCATTCCTTGAGTCGGGGAAATCGCAGCGGGCGACGTGCTCACGGCTGTCGTCGGAGGCGGTTCGGGTGCCGGTGTCGTCCGCACAGCGAAGACGGTCGCGACCGTCCCCAACAGGCCGAAGACACCCGAGATCATCGCGGACTGGACCCGTGAATTGTCTTTGGGGCGTGCCTCCTGGCCACCTTCAACTCCATCCCCCATGGCAACCTCCTGTCGCTGGTTTGACCGAAACGACGGAAGCGTAAGCAGAACGGTCAATCACGACAAGACGAAACCGCAGCGGCGCTCTGCAATCACTCGCGAGTCAGCTTCATGAAGACTATTGTGCCGATCGCACATGCAGGTTTGACATGTCGTTGGCAGTCTTTTGGGTAAGGAATTCACTCTGATGGCGGCAATGGTGAAAATCGTGTCTCCGGTTGATGGATCGGTGTTGGCTGAACGGCCTTATACGACGCAGGCGGACATCGAGACCGATTTGGCCGATGCTCGCAGTGCACAACAGCAGTGGCGGCGGACGTCACTTGAGGAGCGAGCCCGGTTCTGCCTGGCGGCCGTCGATGCCATGCTCGCGATGGCAGATGAGATTGTCCCCGAACTGGCCAGGCAGATGGGACGTCCCGTCAAGTACGGTCGGGGCGAACTGCGTGGGTTCGAGGAGCGTGCCCGGCATATGATCGACATTGCCCCCACTGCCCTGGCGGATCACAGACCGGTGCAGCGTGACGGGTTCCGGCGATTCATCCGGCGTGAGCCTTTGGGCACTGTGTTTGTCATCGCCCCGTGGAACTATCCCTATCTCACGGCTGTCAACTCGGTCATCCCGACCCTGATGGCGGGGAATGCAGTAATACTCAAACATGCAGCCCAGACCCTGCTTGTCGGCGAGCGGTTTCAGGCAGCCTTCGAACAGGCGGACTTGCCGCGAGGTCTGTTTCAGAATCTGGTCCTCGATCACGATCAGACAGCACACATCGTCCGGTCAGGAAGTGTGCATCAGGTCAACTTCACGGGATCGGTCGCTGCTGGCAAGCAGATCGAAACGGCCGGTGCGGGGATGTTCCTGGGGATGGGTCTCGAACTGGGTGGCAAGGACCCCGCGTATGTGCGCAGCGACGCCAACCTGCATCATGCGATCGAGAACATTGCCGACGGAGCGTTCTTCAATTCGGGCCAGTCCTGCTGTGCAGTCGAACGTGTGTATGTGCATGAGACTCATTTTGATGAGGTGGTCAATGGTCTTGTAGAGGCTGCCCGTATGCTCGTGCTGGGGAATCCGCTCGACCCGGAAACAACGCTGGGGCCGATGGTGCGAGGAACCGCAGCCGACGCTGTCCGCAAACAGATGCAGGAGGCGATCGAACAGGGAGCGCGTCGGTTGGTTCCAGCTGGTTCGTTCCCTGAAGATCAGCCAGGCTCCCCTTACCTCGCTCCCGAAGTGCTCGTCGATGTGAACCACGAGATGGCCATCATGCGTGAGGAGACGTTTGGCCCCGTCGTCGGCGTGATGCCCGTGCGATCGGATGAGGAGGCAATCAGTCTGATGAACGACAGCCCGTACGGGTTGAGTGCTTCGATCTGGACGGAGGATATCGGGGCAGCCGAACAGATCGGCAACGAACTCGAAACGGGGACCGTCTTCCTGAACCGCTGCGACTACCTCGACCCGGCTCTCGCCTGGACAGGTGTCAAAGAGACGGGGCGAGGCATCACCCTCTCCGAACTCGGCTACTCGACGCTCACCCGTGTGAAATCATTTCACCTGCGAGTGGATGTGTAAGTGGAACTGGCTTTCATCTTCGGCGCGAGGACACTCACGTCCGAAAAATGATCCTCGCTGCTCCTGGCATGCAGGGAGCACGTGCTTCAAGTCGGCTATTTGCGGAAGATGAAGTAGGCCGCTCCGGCAAGGCAGCAGGACGCCCACAGGTAGTCCAGCGTCAGCTTTTCCTTCATGTACAACAGGGCGAACGGCACAAACACAGACAGCGCGATCACCTCCTGCAGGATCTTCAGCTGTCCCAGGTTCATGACCGTATGACCGGCCCGGTTGGCGGGGACCTGGAGCAGGTACTCGAAGAAGGCAATCGACCAGCTTGCCAACACGGCGATGAGCCACGGCTTCGCGGACAGATGCTTCAGATGGCCATACCAGGCAAACGTCATGAACACGTTGCTGCACATCAAAAGCGTGATCGTCAAAACCTGCGTACTCAAGACAGGGGCACTCGCAACGGGAAGCGACGCTGACTGTCGGCAGTCACCCCTGCCCTTGCATCCGCCAGCATCAAACGACGGATTGTACGCACGGGCTGACACCTTGTCACGCTGAGTTGCGGCCCTCAGAGAGTGGTCCGACAGTTGGAAACTATCAGGTGTTATGCCCCTGTGCCACGAAGGGTGGCCCAGCCGGTTCAGGCTGAGATGCCCCCATTTTTTGTACCAGGCTTATGAGAGTTCGGGTTAGGTAAGTCAATCAGCAGTGTGCCGCTGGAG
>JAGQQG010000211.1 GCA_020426325.1 Planctomycetaceae bacterium
TTCTTGAGTAACGAAAGCGGATCATGAAGCTTCAGACTAAACGAACTGTGATTGGACTGCTGGGGATTCTGTTCCTGCTGTCGCTCGTCCTCGTGCAGGCGATGGAGGTGGTCCGTCGTCGCGAGGAGGCGGGGCTCTCAACTGGTCACGTTTCCGTGCCCGTCACTTCGCAGTCGTGCGTGAATTGCCACGGACAGCCGACGTCATCGCCCGGCATCGTCGATCACTGGGAAGGCAGCACGCACGCCCTCAAGGGAGTCGGCTGCGTCGAGTGTCACCTCGCGCAAGAGGGTGAAATCGACGGCTTCGATCACTACGGGTCTCACATCGCGACGGTCGTCACCCCCAAGGACTGCTCCCGCTGTCACATGAAGGAGTTCAAGGAGTTTGACGGCAGCCATCACGCCAAGGGGGGCAACATTCTGGCATCGCTCGATAACTTCCTCGCCGAGGAGGTGGAGGGATATCGTGATGAAGAGGGGGGGCATCACTTCTTCAATCCACATTCGCCGACCCCCGGTAAACCGGAGATCACCGAGGTCAACGGATTGGCGAGCGCCTTCGTCGGATGTCAGCAATGCCACGGCAGCAAAGTGGCCCTCATGAGTAAGGATGGCGGGAAAATCACCGTTGACGATCTGGCTCCCGATGAGAACGGCCAGCCGACGAACCTCGATGCGGTCGATGCCATCGTGAAGACTGAAGACGGTCGACCCAAGTTTCACCCGGAGACATGGCCGAATACGGGGATCGGTCGACTCAATCTTGACGGATCGAAAGGCTCTTGCTCAGCCTGCCACAGTCGTCACGACTTCTCCCCCCGGCGTGCCCGCCAGCCCGAGAACTGTGGCAAGTGTCACCTCGGACCGGACCATCCGCAAAAGGAGATCTATGAGGAGTCGAAGCACGGTGTCGCATTTCGTGACCTGAAAGAACACATGAACCTCGACAGCGACACCTGGGTGCTCGGCAAGGACTACACGCAGGCTCCGACGTGTGCAACGTGTCACATGTCGGGGCACAGCCGTAACGACGGCAAGGTCACCCACGATCCGGGCGAACGCATCTCGTGGTCGAATCGTCCGCCCGTCAGCGTCGTCACGGACACCGATGCCGAAGGCAACATCGTCAAGGAAACCGACCCTAAGAAGCGGCGAGAGTTGATCACGTTCTCTGCTGATGACAAGCGGTCGAACATGAAGCAGGTCTGTGCCCACTGTCACACGCCGGACTACATCAACGCCTTCTACAGCCAATACGACGATTTTGTCGTGTTGTACAACGAAAAGTTTGCCAAGCCGGGTCAGAAGATCATGGCAGAACTCACCAAACAGGAACTCATCACGAAGACACAATTCGACGAAGAGATCGAGTGGACGTGGTTCTACCTCTGGCACCACGAAGGGCGTCGCGCTCGACACGGCGCATCGATGATGGCACCGGACTACGCTCACTGGCACGGGATGTATGAGGTCGCCGAGCGATTCTACATGGAACTGATTCCGCAAGCTCAGGAGATCGCGGCGCACGCCGCTGAGCATGGTCAAGCCGAGCAAGCTGCGGCTGTGACAACAGTCATCGACGAAATCCTCGCTCGACCCGAACATGACTGGCGACCGAAGAAGGAGCCGGTCGACTTGGCAGCTGAGATTGAAGAGGGTGAGACGCCCGAGGCGACTTCGACGGAGGATGCTGATGTCGACTCGCCCCCGTCATCGGATGAGAAGACCGGGGAAGCGAATGATGACAGTCCACCAGACAGCGACGACACTGAAACCGAGGAGGAATCCGAATGACCGTCGATCGTCGCACTTTTCTGTCACAGATCGGTGTCGCTGCCAGTGCTGCGACGCTCTCTTCTTGCACCGGCAATCCCCGGATCGAGGAGGTTGCCGGAAACCCCGAAGACTGGTCACTCAATTGGGGCAAGGCTCCGTGTCGCTACTGCGGGACCGGCTGCGGTGTGGAAGTTGGTGTGAAGGATGGCAAGGTCATGGCAGTCCGTGGCGACCAACAGGCGGAGGTCAACAAGGGGTTGCTCTGCGTCAAAGGATATCACCTGCCAGCCATGCTCTACGGCAAGGACCGGCTGAAGTTCCCCATGAAACGCAAAGCCGACGGTAAAGGTTTTGAACGCATCTCGTGGGATGAAGCCCTCGATCTGGTCGCGACCAACTTCCAGAAGACGCTCGACGAACACGGTCCGGAAGCGGTCGCCATGTACGGCTCCGGACAATGGACGGTCTTCGACGGATACGCAGCCCTCAAATGGGTCAAAGCGGGCATGCGAAGCAACAACCTCGACCCCAATGCCCGCCTGTGCATGGCCAGCGCCGTGATGGGATTCGTCACGCAGTTCCAAAGCGATGAACCAATGGGCTGCTATGACGATTTTGAGTCGGGAAACGACTTCATCCTCTGGGGCAACAACATGGCGGAGATGCACCCCGTGCTCTTCAGCCGCATCTTGGAGAACAAACGCATTAACGGTGGCGTGAGAATCATTGACATCGCCACTCGCTGGACGCAGACCAGCGACTACGCGGACATGTACGTCGAGATCGATCCGGGTTCCGACCTCGCACTCGCCAATGGCATCCTGCATCTTTTGCTGAAGAATGGACAGGTCGATCAGGCGTTCGTCGAAGAGAACGTCGTCTTCAAACGTGGGATCGAGGACCTCGACGAGATCGGCTACGGCTGCTACGACGAACAGGCCGAACGCTACACCTTCAAAGACACGGGCAGTGACAGCTCGCTGGAGGAGATGGAGCAGTTCCTCGCTGACTACACACCGGAGCGAGTCAGCGAACTCACCGGTGTCAGCCCAACGGTCATCCACCAACTCGCGGACATGTACGGTGACCAAGGGCGAAATACCGTCAGCCTGTGGTGCATGGGAGTCAACCAGCACTCACGCGGCACCTGGATGAACAACCTTATCAACGATCTGCATCTGATCACCGGCAAGATCTCCCGTCCCGGTAACAATCCCTTCAGCCTGACCGGCCAACCATCCGCGTGCGGCACCGCTCGGGAAGTCGGTACGCTCTCGAATCGACTGCCGGCCGACATGGTCGTGATGAAGCCCGAGCATCGAGCCAAAGCCGAGGAAATCTGGCGGCTCGAACCGGGAACCATCAACGATAAACCGGGGTATCACACGGTCGACATGTTCCGTGCCTTGGTTCGCGGCGACGTCAAGGCCATGTGGATTCAAACAACGAACCCCTGGGTCACACTGCCGAACCTCGAACGCTTCGACCGCAAACCAGGAGACGGACGTTTCATTGTCGTCAGCGATATTTACCCCACACCAACGACGGCTGTCGCAGACTTGGTCCTGCCGGCCGCGGGATGGGTCGAACGCGAAGGTGTGTTCGGCAACACCGAGCGTCGCTCGCAACAATGGAACAAACTCGTTGAACCGCCGGGTGAGGCGAAGGAGGACGCGTGGCAGATTATCCAGGTGGCCAAACGCATGGGGATGGAACACCTCTTCCCCTGGCCTGAAGATGACTGGCACGAGGCGATGTTTGAGGAGTATCGCCAGTTCACCTTGGGAACGGGCAAAGACCTCGCGAGTTATCAGCAACTCAAGGAGGCACGCGGCCTGCGCTGGCCAGTCGTCGATGGCAAGGAGACCAAGTACCGGTATGCGGCCGGCTTCGACCCGTACGTCGAGAAGGACAAAGGCGTGCATTTCTACAAAGCCAAGGGGTATGGCGAGAAGGCCGCCTTCTGGCTGAGGCCCTACCATCCGCCCGCTGAGTCGCCCGACGATGAGTACCCATTCTGGCTGACGACCGGACGTGTCCTCGAACACTGGCACACTGGCTCCATGACCCGACGCGTCAAGCAACTGCATCAGGCGGTGCCCAAGGCATACATCGAACTGAGCCGCAGCGACGCCACGGAACTGGGCGTCTCTTCCGGCGACACCGTCCGCGTTTCCAGCCGACGCGGCAGTCTCGAAATGACCGCTGAGGTCGATGGGCGGGGCAAACCACCTGCGGGGTCGGTGTTTGTTCCCTTCTTCGATGAGGGACGGCTGGTGAACGTGCTGACCCTCGATGCTTTGGACTGCATCAGCAAGGAGCCGGACTACAAGAAATGTGCGGTGAAGGTTGAAAAGGTATGAGGCATCACCTCACATCACTTTCGATCGCACTCATGCTTGGGGCCTTGGTCGGCTGCGATTCTGCGGACTCGTCAGCAACGAATATCCATCCGCAATCCGTAACAGTTCGCGCCTCCCGGCGGGCATTCGCCGGCGCACCTCCAGTCATCCCGCACCCTCCGCTCACGGGCACATGCAACTCATGTCATACACCCGATGGTGGGCGAGTCGTGCCGTCTGTCGGCATCGCCCCCGCTAATCCTCATACCCAGACGCCGGGCATGTCGATCGATTCCCGCTGCAAGCAGTGCCACGTGTTCGACCATAGCGATGACATGTTCGTCGATTCCGAATTCGTCGCACTCTCCGCCTCGCGTCCCAAAGCTGACCAAGCCCACTCGTCAGCTCCGCCCGTCAATCCGCACAATCTGTTCATGCGAGAAGACTGCAACGCCTGCCATGCCGGTCCAGCCGCCCGCCCTGAGATCCAATGCCGCCACAGCGAGCGCCTCCGCTGCCAACAGTGTCACGTCCGGCAGACTGACCGTCCACAAGAGGATGTCTTCGAAAGCGACCAACTGACTTCAGCAGTGCCGTGATGTTCCATACAGCTCACAGCTGAATATAAGGCTGTCTGGAAATACTATTGAGCCGCTTGGAGAGCCATGAGCTGGTTTCAGAACCTGTGGGTGAGTGGACGGAATGGTCTGGGAGTTGCATCTTGGTCGGAGTGAAAGGAGGCT
>JAGQQG010000212.1 GCA_020426325.1 Planctomycetaceae bacterium
GTGGACCCAGATGACTCTGAGCCAATCAAATCTGCGGAAAGTATTGCATTTATGGGACTTCCGTTGTGAATTCGATGTGTAAGCCCTGGCTCCTCCGGAGAGAGCTTTTCGGTAGCCTCATGTCCCCCCACTAATCACCCTATAAATGCGTTGGGGGATGCGTGAGTAGACATCTGTGCTGCCACTTCGGCCGCGGCGGACTGGGCCGACCGCATTGCCCCGCAGTAGCGTTCGGTCGTGGCAAAGTCCCGATGACGCATGATGACTTTGAGCGTCTCAGCTGAGACTCCGACGTTGATGAGCCTTTGGGCACATCCACGTCTGAGGTCATGGGCACTTACGTACTTCACCTTTTGACGTGTCCGATGGTCCGGATGTTGGACGATGATGCCAACTTCCTTGCCGATCATGGCTGTGATCCAGCCAACGCGTTCCTTTCTCAAACGGCGAAGAGTACGACGCGCACCATGCGAATGGTGCTTTGTAGCTCGGTGCCTGATTGATCGCATCTCCGAGGACGTGATCGTTCCAGTGTTGGATTGGAACTCAACATTTCGTCGAATCCGACATTCAGACAACCATTAGCGGACAGCCGGGTCAGAGACGCCACAAGCTGCAGCGATCGAACGGTTGCTGTACCGAGCGGTGAGAACTTTCAAGTCATCATCTGTTGGGCGGAACCAATCTTTGTCAGACTTGATCTCATACTGGATTGGAAGGGGATTGACGATCCATCCGATTTGATCTTTCTGAATGCACTTTCTGAGAAAACGTTTCCGATGAGTCGGAATTGGTCTTCAAAAAGCTGGCTCATCCCTCACGCTTTGGTTGGACGACCGAAGGACGCAAGGGGGAAAGCCAAGGATGGCATCAATGCTCGCGTGCAGTCGCAGTTGCGTTCGCTGGCAAGAACCAACTCAGTGCCCAACTGGTGAAGACGGTCGTCAGACTTCCAATCAATGGATACCAGGGCCAAGCAATGAGGGTCTGGAATTTGACCACTCCCAGTACTGCCAGACCAGCAATCATACCAAGCACGGCCGCCGACTGGCCTGCGCGCCGGATAAACAGGCCGATGCTAAACACACCGAGCATCACCCCTGCGGTGAACCCCGCGATCGCCAGGGCATCCAGGACGACACTTTGTGAAAGTTGAGCCGCGACGATTGCCAAACCGGCCTGAATGACTCCGAAAATGATGGTAAAAACCCTACTAAGTTGGAGACGTTGGTTCTCGACCGCCGAACTCCCATCTGAAGGGCGACTGAAATCACCGACCAACGTCGCAGCGGAGGAATTCAGCGAACTCGACAAAGTCGACATTGCGGCGGCAAAGACGGATGCCAACACCAGCCCAGCCAATCCACTCGGCATGTGTCGGACAATGTACTCGATATATGCTGCATCACCCCGATCGATGGTCCCGCTCGGCGGATGCTCAGCAAAAAACAGCGCCAGTGCGACGCCGATCAGCAGAAACAACGCAAATTGAACGAGCACGAGAACGCCACTGAGCGTTAACGCCTGGGCCGCTTCACGTTGAGAACGCGCGGAGAGCAATCGTTGGACAATCATTTGATCGGTGCCGTGAGTTCCAAGAGAGAGGAAACTCCCCCCGATCAGCCCCGCCCAAAATGTCATCGGATCAGAAAGATCCCACGAGAAATCAAACAAACGAAACTTGTGTTCACCAACTCCAAACGCAAGCAGCCGGTCCCAGCCACCGTCGATTGTGCTCACTAACAGCCAGAGTGTGACAATTCCTCCGATAAAATAGACAAGCAGTTGCAAGCAATCATTCCAGACGACCGACCTCATGCCGCCGAAGAGGGTGTAGAGAATCGTTACCACTGAGACCAGAATGACTGAGTTCGTCAGCGAAAGACCGGTCGCGGCTTCAATTGCCAGGGCAGTGAGAAACAATCGCAGCCCGTCTCCCACATTCCGTGCAATCAGAAACAAAGCTGAAGTGAACCGCTGAGCTGTCACTCCAAATCGTTCACGAAGGACTTCGTATGCGGTGAACATGTCTCCTTCGAAGTACGCTGGCAGCAGTAGCCAAACGACGAGCACGCGGCCCACGATGTACCCAAGAGCCAACTGCAGGAAACGCATGTCCCCACCGGGCACATACGAAAGACCCGGGACGCTGAGAAACGTCGCCGTGCTTGTTTCTGTGGCGACAATCGATCCTAGCAGTGCCCACCAGGGTAGATTTCGTCCGGCCAGCAGATAGTCCGACAGGTCGTGGTTCCCACGGCCCGTCCACGCTCCCAGTAGCACGACACAGGCCAGATAACCACAAATGACGATCAGATCCATCGTTGAGATCGTCAGGTGCATTTTGCGTGAGCCGTGAGTATAACCGGCAAGGTGATGGCTTTGGTCGTCATTATGAGGACCTACGTAATGAGTCGCAATGAATGAATCTCGACCATCTCACGACTGAAAGCCAGAACCCGAATTCCCAGGAACTCGACCGACTTTCATCGCTGGAAATCGTCCAACTGATGAATGCAGAAGACGGTCG
Organism: Planctomycetaceae bacterium; assembly: GCA_020426325.1. Taxonomy (GTDB): domain Bacteria; phylum Planctomycetota; class Planctomycetia; order Planctomycetales; family Planctomycetaceae; genus JAHBXU01. Next base: position 2,531 of record JAGQQG010000212.1, read on the forward strand.
CATTGCGAAAGCTGTCGCAAAAATCGCCGAGGCGATTGCTCAGGCCATTGATGTCATTACTGACCGATTGACAGTCGGCGGTCGACTGATTTACATCGGCGCAGGAACTTCCGGGCGGCTTGGGGTTCTCGATGCTTCAGAATGTCCGCCGACGTTCAACTCGCCTCCCTGGCAGGTGATCGGTCTGATCGCGGGAGGTAACACTGCCTTGACACGGGCGGTTGAAGGTGCCGAAGACCATCCTGAATTCGCGGTCGCTGATCTCAAACGACTGGACTTCAACAGCAGTGATGTCCTGGTCGGCATCGCGACTAGCGGTCGAACACCCTACGTACTCGGAGGACTCGAGTACGCCAGAAGTGTCGGGGCCTACTCAATCAGTCTTACCTGTAATGCCGACACTGCGATGAGCAAGATCTCAAATTTGACTCTTGCTCCCATCCTCGGACCGGAAATCATCAGTGGCTCGACACGACTCAAAGCAGGGACCGCAACCAAGTTCGTGTTGAACATGCTCTCAACAGGGGCGATGGTCAAACGGGGGAAAGTGTACGGCAATCTGATGGTCGACTTGCAGGCGACCAACGAAAAACTCTCTGATCGCTCAGGACGGATCGTCACAGCTTTGACTGGACTCTCGCGAGATCAGGCTAGCACTTTACTCAAGAAATGTGACGGGGATGTCAAGACCTCGATTGTTGCGCATCAGCGCGGCATTTCGCCTGACGCAGCACGACGATTCTTGGAAAAATCGTTCGGTAATCTTCGAGAGGCTCTGTCCCGGGACGCTATCTCTTCATTGAGTGAACCTGCTGTGGATGATCGCAACCTGATCCTGGGAGTTGACGGGGGGGGATCGAAAACGCTGGCATGGCTGATTGACACGGCGTCCGAATCTCAGGTTCCGGTCGGAGTTGGTGAATCCGGCCCCTCCAATCCACTCTCCGTGGGCTGGCACACGGCAACGGCGAACATCGATCTTGCGATCGATCGTGCCTTCAAGAATGCAAGGATCTCTCGCAGGCAAGTGGCAGCTGCCTGCTTAGCAATTGCAGGGACAGGCCGGGATCTCGAGCGGCAAAGGCTCGGGCAATGGGCCGAGCAACGTCGCATCGCCGAACGAATTCTCGTGACCCACGACGCCCATCCGGTCCTCATCGCAGGCACTTCTGCATTCATCAGAATCGCGCTCATTGCAGGAACCGGATCGATCGCGTACGGGACAAGTCCACAAGGAGAGCAAGCACGCGCTGGCGGCTGGGGACAGGTCTTTGGCGACGACGGAAGCGGTTATTCGATGGCCCGCTCTGCTCTTCATGCGATTAGCCGTGCTTTTGATCGTACCGGTCCGGCGACACGATTGACCGACTACGTTCTTCAGGCTCTGAACTGTTCCACGGTCATCGATTTACGAGAAGCCGTGTCTCATGAAGCGATGGATGCAAAACGTCTCGCCCAGCTTGCACCATTGGTCATCTCCGCAGCGGAAAAGAGCGACCAGGTTGCGAATGATCTTGTCGAGGAGGCGGCGAACGGACTGTCTGACTTGGTCCTTGCGGTTCACAATCAGCTTCAAAAAGGACAAGAAACCGATTTCGTAGATCTCGCACTTTCCGGTGGAATCCTCATTCATGCGGATCGATTACGGCAGCGAATTCTGGATCACATTGCTGAGGCGGGTGTTGTTGTGACGAATGTGACAGTCGTTGACAATCCCATTCGTGGAACGCTTCAACTCGCCAGAGATATGCTCGGTACCTGCATAGCTGCACCTGATTCGAAATAGCGCAAAATCGCCCGCATAGGTTTTGGGAATGACTCACCAATTTACAGGGAAGATCACGGCATGGGTCGCTTGCTGCGACCTCGATGCGATGGAGTGATTACCAATTCATTGCCAATCGCCGTGGTGAATTCTTCCCGTTCCAAGATTGGGGAGTAGTAATCGCTTGGAAGGACTTGAGACATTGCCTGTACGGTGATTGACGAGCGGTTGACATCGAACTGATCCATTGGATCGCTCAGAGTATCGATGGTTCCTTCACTGGCCAGATCATTTTCGAAACGAGTTTCTTGAACAAGAGATCGGAGAAGTGGGAGTCGACCGAAGTTTTGGCGGGGGCTGGTTTGGCCATTGCCGAGGGTCTGGGACTCCTGAGGGGCCTCCAGAGCTACAGGGGGTGCGATGACCGAGAGTTGGTAATCTTCGACTTCGCCGTTGGGGGCGAGGCCGA
>JAGQQG010000213.1 GCA_020426325.1 Planctomycetaceae bacterium
TGATCATGGACATCGAAGCCAGCCCCTCCGCTATCGCCCGCAAGCAGTCCGCCTGGAAACGCAAAGCCAAGTCCATGCTCCGCAAACTCCCGAGCGCATCCTGACCCACACATCCATCGCTTGCGGCTTAGCACAACCAACAGGATCCCGCGCGTTTCTCAGAACTCCTGATTGCGCGGCTTCTCCGACTCGTAGCGATTGCATGTTGCCAAAAGGCAACGATCTCAGTGTCAGCTGACAGCAGCCTCCGGTTCCGCGTGTATGCTTTGAGTGTCAAAACAGAAAGTCTGCGAAGACTTTCATGGTTTTCACCGAAAGTGACTGATTACGATTGAAGTTGATTGATTTTGAATGTTCATGACGCAATAATTCATGAACAGGAAGCGAGTGAGCACCCGGAGAACCCCACATGCTCGTCGATCAACGACGCGACATGATTCTGGAAACAGTTGAATCGAAAGGTTTTGTGTCACTCCAGGAGCTCGTCGAGGAATACGGAGCCAGCGAATCAACCGTCCGGCGGGATCTGGAGTATCTTGACCGAATCGGTCAGATCCGAAGGACAAGGGGCGGAGCCACTTACGTCGGAGAGTCACTCACCGGGTTTGATATCCGGCAAAGTCAGGCGACTGAGGAAAAGCAGAGCGTTGGCCGCAAGGCCGCAGAGATCATCGAATCTGGAGAGACCGTCCTCTTGGACGGCGGCACCACCACCCTGGAGGTCGCCCGCCATCTGGGAGGCAAGCAGTTACAAGTCGTCACCAACTCACTCCCCACGGCCAATATGCTCGTGGGGGCATCCAATATCGAACTCGTACTTTTGGGCGGCTACGTCTATCCCAAGACGGGGGTCGCTCTCGGGAGCCTCACAGTTGAGGCCCTTAAAGGAATTCATGCCCGTCGGCTCATCATGAGTGTGGGGGGCATCACGGAGACAGGGCTGTTCAACAGCAATTCGCTGCTCGTGGAGACCGAGCGGCAGATGATGGCGGCAGCCGATGAAGTCATCGTCGTCACCGACAGCAGCAAGCTGGGCCATTCGGAGCTGGCCCACCTTTGCCCCTTAAGAGATGTCGACCGTATGGTGGTTGACAAAGGCATTACGGACGAATGGAAGGAGATCGTGAAGGATCACGGCATCGAACTGATCATCGCGGGTTAGTTCACCACGGAGACGCAGAGGCGAGGAGCAAGACAGACATGGATGTCAGACAACAAGAGAAAACCATCTGACACAACTGCGGCTGCATCAACCGACACGGGACTCCCTCCGTGTCTTCGTGCCTCCGTGGTGAAAACAAAGCAGCCCCATGTCAGCGACCACTCTCAATCGAGCCGACGTCGAACGTGTTGTCCGAGACATCCTCACTCGACGCGTTTCGCTCAATGGAGCGCCGTCATCAAACAAGCCGAACCCGCTTGTCGTTAACATTTCCGCACGGCACTGCCATCTCACCGAGGAGCACGTCGAGATTCTCTTCGGCAAAGGCCGCACCCTGACACCGGTCAAAGACCTGTACCAGGAAGGGTACTATGCCGCTGAGGAGACCGTCGCGATCGTCGGTCCCCGGCGTCGCATTCTGCCGGAAGTCCGCGTCCTCGGCCCCTGCCGCGGTGACTCTCAGGTCGAACTCGCCTTCACGGACAGCATCTCGCTCGGCCTCGATATTCCGGTCCGCATCAGCGGCGACATCCAGGGCACACCCGGCTGTCTGCTTGTCGGACCGGCTGGCTCGCTCGAACTCAAACAGGGCGTCATCCGAGCCATGCGTCACGTCCACATGTCACCAGCTGACATGGCACATCACGGCGTGAAAGACAAGGACTTGATGCACCTCCGCGTCGAGTCGCCCGGATGCACGACCGTCCTCGAAAACCTTTCCGTCCGTGGCGGCGACGACAAGATCAAACTCGAAGTCCATCTCGACACGGACGAAGGAAACGCAATCAATTTAGAGAACGCCACACATGTTGAGTTGATCAAGCCACAACCCTGTGCATGTCAGCATTGATTCACCACGGAGACGCGGAGACACGGAGTGTCGTTTTCAGAGTATTCACTTCATCCACCTCACTGAATCGGTTTATCCACGTCGCCACAGATCAGCACGAAGATTTTCTCTCCGTGCCTCCGTGTCTCCGTGGTGAACCACTACACAATCACGATTGGGAGACCTACCAATGGCGAAAACGATGGAAGCCCTCGGAATGATCGAGACGAAAGGGCTCGTCTGCATGATCGAAGCCGCTGATGCGGCGCTCAAAGCGGCCAATGTCCAGCTCACTGGCTGGGATAAGGTCGGGAGTGGACTTGTGACGATCTTCATGGTTGGCGATGTGGCCGCTGTGAAGGCTGCCGTCGATGCCGGTGCCAGTGCTGCCAGCAAAATCGGCGAAGTCGTCAGCGTGCAGGTCATTCCTCGCCCGCACGAGGAACTCACCAGCATTCTGCCGGCCACCAAGGGTGCGAAGTAAACGTCGCTCCCGATACTCCCACAGGGCCAGCCCGTGGGCTTGAACGATTCCCTACTCCCTATTCGCTATTTACTCTCATGAACGAAGCCATTGGATTGATCGAAACGAAGGGCCTGCTTGCTCAGATCGAGGCAGCGGACGCCATGCTCAAAGCGGCGAACGTCACACTCGTCAAGCAGGTGCAAATCGGCGGTGCATATGTCACCACCATCATCAAAGGAGACGTCGGCAGTGTCCGCGCAGCAGTCGATGCAGGTGCCTCCGCAGCCAGCAAAGTCGGCGAACTCGTCAGCGCCCACCTGATCCCACGACCGACAGACGGATTGATGGAGAACTTCTGAGGAGTAATTCACCACGGAGACACTGAGGCACGGAGATGGGCAAGCTGATTTCCGAAAACCTGACTGAGCAGATCATTGGTGCAGCGATTGAAGTGCATCGTGAACTTGGTCCGGGCTTACTGGAATCAGCCTACGAAGAATGTTTGTGTTATGAACTGAGTCAGAGAGGGTTGTCATTTCAACGGCAAGTCGAACTGCCGGTGAAATACAAATCGATTCGACTCAATTGTGGATACATCGCTGACATCATTGTAGAGGAGACGGTACTCCTTGAACTGAAGTCCGTCGATCAACTCCATCCAGTTCACGACGCACAACTCATCACCTATCTCAAGATCGCAGGTCTCAAAGTGGGGCTACTTATTAACTTCAACGTCCCTGTTCTCAAGGAAGGAATCCACCGACGCGTGCACTGAGATCTTCACTTCTCCGTGCCTCCGTGTCTCCGTGGTTAAACCGGAGCATCCATGAAGGTTCTCGTTGCCAATCTCGGATCGACCAGCTTCAAGTATCGGCTGTTCGATATGCAGACGGAGTCGCAGTTGGCGCGTGGGGGCATTGACCGGATCGGCGAGGAGGCGGATTCGAACTGTTTCGTCGAAATTGGAGACAACCGTCAGGAGGTGCAGACTCGCATTGCTGACCATGCGGCAGCCGTGCAGATGTGTCTGGATCAGCTGACCGACAGGGAGACCGGATGTCTATCGTCGGTCGACGAGGTCGCTGCGATCGGATTCAAGGCGGTGTTCGCAGGCAAACTGAGTGGCGTGCGGATTGTCGATGACAACCTGCTCGACACGATGGAGGCATTGGCAGACGTGGCACCGGCTCACAACCCGCCCTACGCGAAAGCCATGCGACAACTGCGGGCAGCCTTTCCGGCGATCCCGTTGGTCGCAGCACTGGAAACGGCGTTCCACGAGACGATTGCACCCGAGTATCGCACGTATGCGGTGCCTTACGAGTGGCAGGAGAAGTACGAAGTCCGGCGATGGGGTTTCCACGGAGCGAGCCATCGCTACATCGGCGGACGCATGGCGGAGATTACAGGAAGGGACGATCTCAAGGTCATCTCATGTCATCTCGGTGGCAGCAGCAGCATCTGTGCGATGGAAGGAGGCGAGTCGCGATCCAACTCGCTCGGCATGACGCCACAGTCCGGTCTCCCGCAGAACAACCGTGTGGGCGACTTCGATCCTTATGCACTCCGGTTGGTCAAACGCCTCACCGGCAAGGACTACGACACACTCCTGGACGAACTCGCCTCGCAAGGCGGTCTGCTTGGCATGAGCGGCGTCTCCAATGACGCTCGCGACATCGAGCAAGCAGCCGAACAAGGCAACGCACAAGCCGACCTGGCCCTCAAGGTCTACACGGCTGACATCAAACGATACATCGGCCAGTACCTCGCCGTGCTCAACGGAGCAAACGCGATCGTCTTCACCGGCGGCATCGGCGAGAACAGCGAACGAGTCCGTCGTGACGTGTGTGCCAACATGGACTACGTCGGCCTGCATCTGGATAAGGAGCGGAACAAACACGTCGACGGAGAGACAAAGATTTCGACGGAGGACAGTCGAATAGAAATCTGGGTCGTGCCCACGAACGAAGAGATCGTCGTGGCACGGCAAACCGTCGCAGCAGTCAATTCCAATTAACCACGGAGACACGGAGACACAGAGGAAAACAATTGAGCGTCGGCTGCATTCGACTCTCCGTGCCTCAGTGTCTCCGTGGTGAGACCAGCCATGTTTCTCGCACGCATCA
>JAGQQG010000214.1 GCA_020426325.1 Planctomycetaceae bacterium
GACCGGTGACACATACGCTGGACTGCCGACGATCTTTGGTTCTGCCTCTGGATGTTCGATGTATTGCACCAATGCGCCAGCCTTAATCAAAGTGGCATCGGGATCGCCGCAGTCCTCCATCATTACGGCAATGTTATGTTCCGTGTCGATAATGACCGCGTTGCCACGGCCATCGCACCTGTCGTCGGCGTAGTGGGCAAGGCGAATGATGTCTTTCTCGTCACGAAGCAGGTCGAGGTATTCTTTCGCTTCCATGGGATCGCCTTTGTGGAATAACGTTGCGGATGAGCTGCCGGGGAACTCCGCCCGCGTGTGGGGCCGGTTCACCGGACAGCTCGATCCGCCTAAGTTTGCCACCCACGGAGTTGGGATGAGGCAAACGGAAAGGGTACCGCGTCAGGTTGGACTCCGACAACCACGACGCGTCGCCCGGCGTCCCGGGCTGAGGCGGGGTGACCCCGCCCCACACGTCACGAATGAACCCGGCGGCTCATCCGCAACGTTTGCCAGACGGGTCTGGCAAACGACCCGCATCACCGGGCGGCGGGAGTCGATGCTGATGCCAATAGTCCACTGGGCACCGCCGCTCCGGTGCATGCGATGGTTATGCCACGTTTTAGACATCCAGAGTCGTACAGCGAAAGAATCAGCGGGCTGATTGGACAGGCATTCGCAATGTTGTTGATAGCAGGCGCCACGCGCCGAAGAGCAACGCTGACCCGACACCCATCCCGACCAGCATTGCCAGAGTGAGACCCCATGTGGGGAAATCTACGTGGCCGATCATGATGAGTCCTCGGCCGAATGCGAACAACCCGACCAAGCCCAGCGCCAAGCCGAGGAGAACGCGAATCAGAATTACAACGGTTTGAGCCATTTTAGCCTCCCTTTCAAGTAGTGACACTGTCAAAACGATTCGTTGCAGTTCCGGCGATCTTGGCATTCGCTCAAGATGTTTGCAGGGCTTTCTTGTGGCATAACTTGTTTATCTCTCAACAATCCGCATCGAGAATAAGCCGGCATCTCGTGATGGTCAACTTCACAGCAGGACTCGGGATGCATCGATTGGGCAGCGTGAATCCGCCGAACGATTCTTGCGCCACCTGAGGAACCATGACGAAGCCAACACAACTGGGCATCAGCGTTCTCCAATTGAACTACAACCATGTCCTGAAACCGTGGCCAAATCGGCCCGGCAAGATCACGGTGAAAATCCAAAACTGTTGAGAGTGAGGAACAAAAAATCTGTCAGACGTCTTCCCTTAGCGTTGCTAACGACGTTTTTCACCGTGAAAACAATGACAGCCAGCCGGTCAGCAAGCCGGATGGACGGCATGACAGCTTGCTGGAAAGCCAGCTTGACGGCTGGACGGTCAGCAGGCTTTCCTGACAGATGACCAGTGAGACAGCAAGCAAGCCAACTGTCCTGCCAGTGAGCCAGACGGATGTCCGACCGGTCATCATGCTGGCACGAAGACATGCCAACCAGACGGCTGGAGAAATTGCTTGCCAGTCGGCATGAAAGCATGCTATGGCTGGCAGATGATTATCACCATCGCGAATTCCAAAGGGGGTGTCGGCAAGTCGACCGTAGCGGTCCATCTGGCCGCCTGGCTGCACGAGCAGGGCTACCGTGTGACGCTCGCCGATTGCGACACCCAGCAATCGAGTTCCGAATGGATTCGCGAAGCGGCTCCCGAAGTCCGGGCCGTGCGACTCGATAACCCCGACATGATCCTCAACGAGTTGCCGCAGCTGCGGCAGGAGACCGACTTCGTCATCGCCGACGGGCCGGGGAGCCAGACGGAAACCAGCCGCGCACTGCTGCTCCGTTCCGATCTGGCCATCGTGCCGTGCAAAGCAGGCATGCTGGAAGTGCGGGCACTGGCCAAGGCGACCGAAGTCTTGCGACAGGCTCAGGACATCCGGGGCGGACTCCCCCGTGCGGTGATCGTGCTCAGCATGGTGGGGACGAATTACCGGCTGACGCAGGACATGAAAGATGCAGCAGCAGCCCTCGATCTGCCGCTGGCATCCAAGGCGCTTGTGCTCCGACAAATCTACGCCGACGCACCCGGACAAGGAACCGTCGTCTGGCACATGAAGTCGCGCGCCCGCGAAGCGGCGACGGAAGTCGACGACATCTTCCGGGAAATTCTGTCGGACTATGCCCGCAAGCCGCTCATTTTTCAACCGCATTCGCTCCAATCAGGTTAGAGGAGGAACTCGATGGCCGAACGTCGCACACTTGTCGAAGGATTGAAGGACACGCCCCCGCCAATCGACCCGCAGGCAGAGAAGAGTTTTGTCTACAAGGAAAAAGAGAAGGGGGCACCTCCACCAAGCACCGTCTCTCCATTGTCGCGGACACCGCTCAGCACCAAGCTTCGGGAAGACTTTGCGAAGGCCCTCAAGCGGGCTTCGCTCGAACGGCAGTTACACGGCCAGGAACCGCACACGCTTCAGGACATCCTGGAGGAAGCGATCGAACCGTGGCTGAAAGGCAACGGTTATCTGCCGTGACGCCGAAACGGCCTGCCGAGGGAGAATCCGATCTGGTTCCCGTCGCGGACAAGCCGCTCGGTCGCACGGCCCGCAGGCTGCTCGATGCCGGGGAACGGATCGTCGCCGAGCCGCCCGAACGCAATGATTATCTGCACACCGTCATGTGTCAGGTCGGCATGCCTCGCCGGGCCACCGACGCACGCACATTTGAACGGCACAGCGGGCACATCAGCATTCACCTGGAAGCCGGGTCACTCTACAACGGCACCGACTGGGTGCCGCAGCCCCTTCCTTACGGCACGACTCCCCGTCTCGTCATGGTGCATCTCAGCTCCGAAGCGATCCGCACGCAGAACCGGAGTGTCGAGATCGGTGACAGCATGCGGCAGTTCCTGTTGACGCTCGGCATGGGAGACGGCGGCGGACCGCGCGGCGGCTACACCGCCGTCCGCAAACAGGTCGAAGCCCTCGCCGCCTGCCGTCTCACGATCGGCATGAACCTGTCGGGCCGCGTCGTCAATGTGGATGCCAAGCCGATCAAACGCTTCGAGGCGTGGCTGCACCATGATGGGTCACAGCAAACGCTGTGGCCGGGAGTCATGGAACTCTCTCCCGACTTCTACGAAACCTTGACCCAACATGCTGTCCCCTTAGACTACCGGGCACTCTCCGCCCTCAAGCACTCTGCCCTGGCCCTGGACATCTATACGTGGCTGGCCCACCGGCTCTGCCGGATCAATCAACCGTCGGGTGTGATGCTCAGTTGGACCAACCTGCGGGAACAGTTTGGGCAGGAATACCACAATCCCAAAGACTTCAAACGCGAGTTCCGCCACGTCCTCCGGCAGGTGCTGGTCGTCTACCCCGCAGCCCGCATCGAGGAAGTCATCGGCGGCATCCGCCTCTACGAATCACCACCCCCCATTCCCCGCACCTCGATCAGTCTGTCCCACGCCCACTCCAACCCCCGACCTGTGGATAACTCTGAGGAATGAAGAACTTGTCCACGATGAATCACCCCCGCCCGTTCGATGAATCGCCCCCCCATGACCCACCACAGGCACGATGAATCACCCCCCCGTACCTATAGAACACCTATAGCTCTTACTGATAGTTGGCAGCCACATCCTGTGGATAACCCGTTGACCGGCCATGACATTCCCTCCAACGCCAGAGCATGGAGAAGACGAATTTGATTTCCATTCAGGAAAGTGGAGAGGAGACCCTCCATTTTCAACACCCTCACAATCGCCCAGAAAGGCACCGCACAGAAGCGAAGAGTCCTCAGTTGGATATACTCACCGCTGCTTCTCGACGACGATGTCTGTCGATATCCTCGGGCGCTCAGACGCATCACTTTCGGTCGAATCGGCACACGGCATTGAGAAATGCTCCGATCGTCCAACAGGTTCATACAATCTTCACTTTCACCGTTGTCGACCAGATTTTTGCATGTTTGGCAAGGTATTACCCACTCTGACACCGTCATAATCGGGGCCAACATCAGTTGTGCCCACAGCACCGGCGTCATCTCTGAGATTGTCCAACTGGCTCAATAACCCGACGTGCTCTTGCACAAGTTGTTCATATCTATTTCTCGCGACAATACTTATTCCACCAGCGACAGCCGCCGCTGCAAAAAGTGTAGCAGCTACTGGCACCGAGAATCCTCCAAAGATGGCGGCGACCGGTAACAGAATGGTTGCCCCGATACCCAGCTGGAAAAAATCTCTGGCATGCGACTTCCGAATCTCAACCTCTGCAATATTTTTAACTATGTCATGTGTCATGTAACCACCAGTGTTATTAACTCGTAATTGTATCACGATAAATTACGTATGCACGTTACATTTGTGTTACAACGCCTTCCTCCGCCTCATAGCGATATGCCTATAACTTGTAACCTGCTGCATTTTCTGGGTTCTTGTGTAGTTACACGGTAATGCAAGGCAGGTGTAGAGGACCATGAGCCGGTTTCATAACCGTTGAAGCGTAGTGAACAGGCAGGCGAGTTGCAGGAAGCCGAGGAACAAATCATCGTGGCGCTCGTAGCGGACCACCAGACGTC
>JAGQQG010000215.1 GCA_020426325.1 Planctomycetaceae bacterium
ACGACGACAGTCGGGTCGCCATGTCTGGGCGCTCTGCCGACATGCACACCGGAAGAGCGGCGTGTAGGGAAACCGTGTAGATCTCGGATGGCGCCGAATCACTAAGAACGTAACGCGTCGATGGTGTCGAGTAGTCTTCGCAGCAGAGCCGCGACCGTGAGGGAGCGTGCCGCTGTTTGAGGTGGAACTGTTCGCGAGCCGTTGTCTCCGGGTGAGCGGCCCCTGCCTGACGGGCGGGGCTCTGATGGCGTGACGCCGGGTGCCTTGGTTTTGGGTGGCATGGCGTTACGACGATAGTCGGGTCGCCATGTCTGGGCGCTCTGCCGACATGCTCACCTGCCTGTCGGCATGAGAGCATGCCACGCGACCGCGACATGCAGCGAATGTGATTGTGGCGATCCTTGCGTCAAGTCAAACGTCGGGTACGCTTCGCTGATCGTGAATCTCGAACGCGTGCGGGATGGTCCGCTGCCCTGGTTTCGCGTTAACTCATTCGATTGGCGAGGGCCGTCAGATGCTTGGGGAGCTTGTCAGATTGTTCAAGCAGATCTGGGACGCAGACGAGCGACCCGATGCCCGTCGATTCACCGTGGGTTGCTTTGTCGTGGTGATTCTCGCCTTCATTGCGTTCTCCGTCTACTATGGGATCGTCTGGTAGCTGATCGGCCGGGTTTGTTGTCTGCGAATCGCGCGCATGCAGCCATGCGAAATGCATCACAACCAAGGTGCATTCCACTTCGTTTCATGCACCCGACATCACTGCTAGACAAGCAGTGGCACACGGCACCTGGCGTTCGTGCGACCGTCACAAGTTGAGTGACTCTTCGATTCATTCATTCTACATTGCAACCTGCTTGTCGACGGAACCCTTCCTGTGATGGATTGACCTGTGAGCAGATGCATTCTATGGACGGCCTGTTTCTTCATCTCGCTGTGCTGGGGTAGTGCGAGTTCATTCCTGAGCGTTCGTGCAGACGATGGACTTGAGCCGTTGATTGCTTTTCTGGGCGTCGGCGGCACGGGTTCCGAAGTGGCGCATGTGATCGGGTTCATCAGACCTGATGGAACGGGAGAATTCTTTCCGGATTTCCGTCAGAACAATCAGCGGAGTTGGGTGATCGGTCCGTTGTTCGCGGATGGACGTCGCTTGATGCTCAGCAGCTACGAGGACACGAACCTCACTCAGGTGCGTTCCGGACAGGTCATGACACACGACTGGATCTACGATTTCTCGACAGGCGAAGTCGTTGCCGCGTTGCAGAAGGAGAGACAGGCGGCCCAACTTCGTCCGTACGCGCTCTTGTCCGGTGATGAGCGTGTCATTGAGACGGCCATCATCGGCGGTGAGGAGCGGATTTTCATCAAGGACCTGGACGGGGCAAACCCGGTCGAACTCACGACGGCGGGCGGAGGCTTTCATTACGCGTTGGCATTGAGTCACGACCACTCTCGTCTGGCCTGCCATGTCACCGGAGGCGCACCCAGTTTCTACAATCCGGGGATGTATTCGATCAACGTGTTTGATCTGGCGACGGGGAAACGAACCCTGGTTGCCGGCCAGTCCGGACATCTGATGTTCGGTCCACAATGGTCACCCGACGATACGCAGCTGGTCTACCTGGACTGCCACGCGGTCAATGATCCGAAGCACTTTCGGGCGGCATTGGCGGTCGGGCAGGCGGATGGGAGCGGGCATCGTTTACTCACGCCGGGACAAACGCACTGGTTTGGCACCCCGTTCGGATCGAACATGTCCGCGTGGTCACCGGAGGGAGATGCGGTGCTCTACACACGGCTGCAAGAGAATGCGACAGCCGAGATGGTGACCGGCGGGTCGCAGTTGTGCCTGCTGAATGTCACGACAGGTGCCGTCACGGAACTCACGCCTGCGATCGAAGGAACCTGGGATTTTCGTGGGACTTGGTCACCGGACGGGGGCACGATTGCGTTTGCACGTGTCCAGAACGGCTCGGTGCGTGAGCTCTGGCTCATGCAGGCCGATGGGGCCAACCCTCGCAAACTCACAGATGGATATCAGCACAAAGGTGCCGACCACTTTCGCTGGCTCCGCGTTCGCCGATGAACTTTGAAGAGCGGCTTCGGGCCACCTGCGTGACGGCTACTCCGTCTTGAAGCTGACGGACTTGAACATCTCGTTCGTGGACTCTGAGCGGGTGAAGTCCGGGGTGCCGACGGCGAGGATCTGGTAGAAGCGACCGTTGGCGTACACGTACGCGACGCGGAACTCGCCCTTTTTCTGAGGGATCGACACGATGAAGTAGCGGCCCGGATGCCCTTCGATTTGGAACTCCTTGTCTTCGCTCAGGGTACCACCGGCGACCTTGACGATCGCATCGCGGGCGACGACGAGGGCCTGCTGTGAGTTGGTGCCGACATCTGCATCCTGATACCAGACGATGATCGAGCCGTTCGGCTGGTTGACGATCAACTGGTGCTGCAGCTTCGGCTCGGCACCGTTCTGCCCTTCGATGGTCTCGGTCTCGCGAGTCGGCTCGGCCGGGAGTGTGATCGTGAGTTCGGCGTGCTGGACCTTGACCTCAGCAAAGGTGATTCCGGTCACAGTCAGGCTGAGGACAGTCATTGTCAGCAGGGTTTTGATCTTCAACGGTGATCCTCTCCTCAACAGGAATTGCTGCTGGACTCAGCGACACTCACGATTCTCGCCTTCAGGCGGTCGCGTGTGAAGTCGGATTCACAAGGAGAAACAGAAAGCATTTCGATTTCCGGCCGGGTACGACTCTCTTTTTGCCTGGACTGATCGGAACCGCTTCTCATCTTGCCAGCTCTCGTCCAGCGGAGCGAGCATTTTTTGATCGGGAAAACACACGTCAATGGCATGCTGATGCTGCTCCGCAACATGAGCATGTCATCAATCCTGTTTCTTTGAGGTGTCACCTTCTCGCTGGCGTGGGAGTGTGGATGACATCCGCTGGCGATGTAGGCTTTCTGGCAGACATGCGATCGGATAGAACCTTGGGTTGGTCGATTGAGATGGTTGTCCGCTCAGTCGGACCACGCATCTGGTTCCTACTTGGAATCGCCTCTTCGAGATTTAAATGCTTCCATGTCGGCACTGATGTCTGATTCGCTCACGGCACGAGGGCTGCAGTTTCAGGTGTTGGCCAGAAGTGGCCAAGCACGAGTTGGGCGATTTGTGACCGCGCATGGGGTGGTGGACACCCCTGCTTTCATGCCGGTGGGGACGCAGGCAGCCGTCAAGTGTGTAATGCCTCAGCAGGTGGCTGACACCGGCGCGCAGGTCGTGCTGGCCAACACCTATCACCTCAGCCTGCATGATCGCACGCAACTGGTCAAAAGGTTGGGAGGCCTGCACTCGATGATGCGCTGGGATCAGACGATCCTCACCGACTCCGGAGGGTTTCAGGTCTTCAGCCTCTCGGACAGAGTCATCACCGAGGAAGGGGTCCGCTTCCGTTATCGCGATGGTGACGAGCCTGTCCTGCTGACGCCCGAACGTTCGATGGAGATTCAGCGTGATCTTGGTGCGGACATCGTAATGGCGTTTGATGAGTGCGTGGAACACGCGGCTTCGCGGCGCTATGTCGAGAAGTCTCTGCAGCGGACGTATCGCTGGCTCGTGCGCTGCATGCAGGTCCCGCTTGCTCCGCATCAGTATCTACTGGGCATTCTTCAGGGAGGCATGCATCTGGACCTGCGAAGTCGGGCGGTGGAGCAGCTGGCCTCGCTTGATCTGCCTGGATATGCGATCGGCGGCGTCTCGGTTGGCGAAGGACATGACAACATGGTCCGCGTGGTCGAACACACGGCACCGCTGATGCCGCGAGACAAGGTCCGTTACCTGATGGGAGTCGGATTGCCGGAGGATCTCGTCGCCTCGGTCCGCTGCGGGATGGATATCCATGACTGCGTGATCCCGACCCGCTATGCACGAGAAGGGACCGTCTTCACCTGGGACGGAAAGATGCGATTGGGGGACAAGCGGTTTCGCAAGGATCGTTATCCCATCGACACGTCCTGCACGTGTCCGTCCTGTGCGAGTGGCTTCAGCCGCGCATACCTGAGACACCTCTACTTTGCAGATGAACCGTTGTACGGCACGCTGGCCACGCTCCACAATCTGCACTTCTATCAGGAGCTGATGAGGGCCATGCGAGCCGCCATTGCAAATGACAGTTTCGACCACTGGGCCGATGAGTTCCTTGGACGTTATCAACCTCGCGGAGCCTGAGATGATCCTGTTCCGCTTTCCTGCGTAAGGGGCCCCGTTCGCGATGCAGGATGAATGCAGGAACAGGAAACCAATCCAACTCGGGAGTATCCAATCGCTGAAGGAACGAATCAACGTTCAATGCCCGAGCGTGGCCGACTCCCTGACGGTCGCGGCTCTGACGGGTGTTGTGCTGTTCGATTTCCGGTCTGAATCGATCTTTGACGGAAAAAGGTGGACCGGCCGGTCCGGGCGCGGACGGTGTTTGGGGATCAGGCGGCGCGGCCAGGGCCGGGACTTGTCGGGGTGATCGCGATCGTGACTCTGCCTT
>JAGQQG010000216.1 GCA_020426325.1 Planctomycetaceae bacterium
GGCTGCGAATCGCTCGTCAAGACAGAGCGGGGTGCCATCGGCCAGTGCGGGCAGCATCGTGCAACTGGTAAAGTCGACCCCGATCCCGACAACCTGATCGCCGTCGATGCCCGCTGCCTTCACAGCACTTTGCACCGCTGTGACGGCAGACTCGATCCAGTCACTCGGGTGCTGAAAGGCAAAATCGGGCGGCAACTTTTCACCGGTGCCGGGGAGCGTCTCGGTGATCTGCCCATGCGCGTAAGCATCGACTGCCTCGCCCAACTCGTGACCTTCCAGATCAACAACCAACGCCCGGACTGACTCGGTCCCAAAGTCGAGACCGATCGCAGCTTTCGCAGAACTCATGAGGCAGAACCTTGTGCAGAGAGAAGCTCGAATACGTGCTATCGTAAGGTCTTCAGCCAAACATGCCAGCGAACCGTTGCATCTCGGTTGTTGGCTTCCGTTTCACCACGGAGGCGCTGAGACACGGAGGTGAAGATGAAGTCTCGACAAATATGCAGACACACCACAGCCCCGAGAAAAAACCAGACGACTCAGTGCAGCAGGCGACCGGATCGAAAACTCTCCGTGACTCTGTGTCTCTGTGGTGAGATTCCCCAAGACAACGCAGCGAGCACAATCGCTGCTACGCGAGCATCTCGGGGATGACTCGGCTTTCGCTCGGCAGGAGCGGGATGGGGCGACCGGTGCGGTCGGGGATGAAGGTGTGCGGGTCGATGCCCAGCAGGTGGTACATCGTCGCCAGCAGGTCCTTCGGTGAGACGGGGTAGTCAGCCACATCGCTGGCGTGCTGGTCAGTCGCACCGACGACTTGCCCCTTCGCAATTCCTCCGCCGAAGAACAGGGCCGAGTAAGCGCGTGACCAGTGATCGCGGCTCCCTCCTGATTGATTGCCGATCTTCGGTGTGCGGCCATGCTCGCTCATGATGGCGACCAGCGTGTCGTCCAGCATGCCCCGCTGTTCGAGGTCGAGCAACAGTCCGCTCACGGCGAGGTCAAGCTGCGGCAGGAGTTGGTTCTCCATGCGGGGGAAGTGTTCGTAGTGCGTGTCCCAAGCGTCGCCAGCGAGACCCCACTCGTCCCAGAAGACGGTCGTCAGTTTGGTTCCCGCTTCGAGCATGCGCCGGGCAGCGAGACACCCCTGGCCGAAGAGCGTCATTCCGTATTGCTCGCGCATCTCGGGAGACTCACGACGCACGTCGAGAGCTTCTCGCACTTTGGTCGAAGTGACGAGTGAGAGCGCCTGTTGCTGGAAGTCACTCAGTGCCTGCCCGGACGAGGCTTGCTCGAGATGCCTGCGGGTTTCATCGAACTGTTCCAACAGCGTGCGACGTCTGTCGAGACGATCGAGCGTGGCAGTCGCCACTCCGCCGGTGCCAGCCAATCGAAAGTGGCTGTCGACATCGCAACTGACGTAAGGCTCCAGACCGGTCCACTCGAAGCCGGGGCGTGCCTTGGTGACGGTCGTGGTGCCTTTCCCGTCGTACTCTGTATAGACCGGATTGTAAGAGTTACCGAGGAAGGCGCCGTAAGGCCCAGCTCGGAAGGGTTGGTCGGTCCGCTGACTGCTGAACTGGAACGGAATCGCGAGGTTCTGCACCGCATCGGGAACACGTTCACGGCCACTCTGACGATCGAGGTACTCGACGATCGAGCCGAACCATGGATGGTGTCGCTGATCATACGGGTTGAGCTCCATCGCCACGTCGATCGCCGGCACGCCCGTCATCGCATACGCGACTCCATGCAGCGGGTACGGGTGTGTCACCGATCGCACCACCGTCGTGCGATCCATGATGCGTGCCATCTTCGGCAGGTACTCGCACACATCGAGCCCCGGCAGCGACGAAGCGATCGGCTCCATCGTCCCCCGAATCTCGACCGGAGCCTGCGGCTTCATGTCGTAGGTTTCCAGCTGACTCGGTGAGCCATACAGAAACAGAATGAGGCACCGCTTCGCCCGACCGAACCCCGGCAGCACGGGAGCGTCACTCGCAGCCTGCGCCGCGGTGCCCGACATCAACCCGGCTGCACCCAATCCGCCGACCTGCAGGAACTCCCGCCGCCGCAGACCCGTACACAGCCGTTTTGTCGAGCCTAGAACCCGCAACATCGTCGCATTCTCCAGTTATGGTCCTCTGTGATAATACCATACGACCATCGCCTTGTGGAGACATTATCGGCCGTTTGAGCCTGCTGATGTGGGCTTCCTGAACAATTGAACGGTCAATGAGAGCCGAGGAAAAGCGGTTCAGGCGGATAGGGCGGATTTCTACACAATAATATGATCCGGTTCGGAAGGTCCTCATTTCCCGATTTCAGGAGATGACTTTCGTCGCTGGCAGCAACTCTTGCAGCTCCCGTATTCCTGCTGTTGTCAAACTGGTCTCTCTCACGTCCAGCACATCGATGCCGGTGAGCTTCGCCAGCATTTCGACTGTAGAGTCGTCGTACTGCTTGCCTGTGAAGCGAATCAGCCGAACTTGGCCCTCATCGTCCGTTTCCACTTCTGCTCCCAAGTCGGCGAGACGAGCGAGAATATCATTTGAAACCGATGGTGCTTCAGTCATCCACAACAGGCCGCCACAATGTGGACATGTAGCGTCGCCCGTCGGATGAGACGGCTCAATCCAGACCTGCTTGCCACATGTCGGGCAATTAGAAGGCCAACCTTCGGTGGTGCATGATGAAACGGACATGATGTTATTCTCCGTTCTCCTCGACGAACATCAAGCATCCCATCTCCGTCCACACAATCCGCATGAATCCGCATGATCCGCTTTTCCCCATCTGTCTCAAGTCGAGCAGCTCCGCGATTTGCTTGCTGATGCCATTCCCGGGTAGAATCGACGCTCGTGCAGATCCCCGATCGGAATGCTGTCATGATGTCACCCTCTCCCCGTTGCTCCGGACCGTTGCGGCGACGAGAGTTTCTCCGCGCCGGAGCACTCGCACTCGGGGGGATCACACTCTCGGACGTGCTCGCACAGCGGGCGGCGGCAGGGGAGGCGAGCGCTGATACGACCGTCATTCTGTTCTGGATGTGGGGTGGGCCGAGTCAGCTGGAAACTTATGACATGAAGCCGGAGGCTCCGAGTGAGTACCGCGGGCCGCTCAATCCGATTCGCACGAACGTGCCGGGCATCGAGATTTGTGAGTACATGCCGCTGCAGGCACAGATGGCGGACAAGTTCTCGATCATCCGCTCGCTGCATCACGAGATGTCGGCTCACAACGACGGCAGCATCGAGGTGCTCACCGGCAAGACGCCCAGCAAGCCGGACCCCACGTCGCAGGCCCGTTCCGAGCATCCCGACTTCGGCATGATCGCTTCGCAGATTCGCGGCCCCCGTGCTGACGGTCTGCCGCAGTACGTCGGCGTGCAGCGGGCGCCTTTCATGACGATGCCGACCTATCTCGGCGTCAGCCAGAAAGCCTTCGACACGGGCGACCCGTCCGTCGACAAGTTTCAGCCGCCCAACCTCACACTTGCAGCCGACATGGAAGGGGGCCGCTTCGATGACCGCAAGTCGCTCATCACCCAGTTCGACCACTTTCGTCGTGACCTCGATCAGACTGGATCGCTTGGTGCCATCGATCAGTTCCGAGCCTCGGCGTTCAACATCCTCACCAGCACGGCTGTCGCGGACGCCTTCGATCTCACGCAGGAGACGGACGAACGTCGTGACCGCTATGGACGTCACCGCTGGGGGCAGAGTTGTCTGCTCGCCCGACGGTTAGCCGAGGCGGGGGTCGCTGTGATCAATGTGGATGCGACCGCACCCAACAACACGACCAAGCACTTCAGTTGGGACGACCACGCCGGTGCGTTCCATCTCGACTACGCCCAACGCGAACGCCTGCCGCAGATGGATCAGGCCCTGACCGCTCTCGTCAGCGACCTGTACGACCGGGGCCTCGACGAGCGCGTGCTGGTCATCGCCTGCGGCGAGTTCGGCCGCACCCCTAAGGTGACGCACGCCCCCACGAACTTCTCCAACCAGATCGGCCTCGGCCGCGACCACTGGCCGAACGCCTTCAGCGCCTTCATCTCCGGCGGCGGCCTCCGCATGGGCCAGGTCATCGGCCAAACCAACTCCAAAGCCGAATACCCCCTCCACAACCCCGTCACCCCGCAAGACCTGTTAGCAACCGTCTACCACCACCTGCACATCGACCCGACGCAAACACTGACAGACTTCGCCGGAAGACCAGTGCACATCCTGCCGAGCGGGAAGCCGATCGCAGGGTTAGTTTGAAGATCACCCGTAGGTCAGGCTCAGCCTGACGGGCTAGTGTTCATGATCGATTTTGATTTCCAGATCGAACGCCGAAGCGTATCGTCAGGCGAAGCCTGACCTACAGGACTACATGACAAAG
>JAGQQG010000217.1 GCA_020426325.1 Planctomycetaceae bacterium
GCTTGAGGTCGACATAGCTGCCCGTGGTGTGTCCCGTCGGATGAGCATCAGCGAGGTTGAGTTCGTAGCAGTCGGTCTGGGCGTTCTCAGGGATGTGCTTTGTTCGCAGGAACAGACCACTATTTCCCCCCGGATCAAATCGGAAGTCACAGGTCAGTTCGTAATCCGCAAACGGGACGCTCGTGTGCAACAACCCCTTCTCTCCCGTATCTGAGGTGATGCACCCATCCGCCACATGCCAATTGACCGAGTCCTCGTTGGACACCCAACCGTACAGCGTCTCGCCATCAAACAGGCTGATCCACCCCTCCGAAATCTGCTCAGCGGAAAGCGGGTTGTGAAATTCATCGACGACCAATGAGTCATCAGTCGCCGTAGTTTCCGCCATCTCCTCGCTTGCGACCTCTGCCATTTCATCCGCAGTTGGTGCCGGTGCCGGGTTCTGTGAGCATGACGCCGTCACCAGAATGACAACAAGTCCAAGGACACGGATCCATGTTGAGATGAGAGCTTTCATTCCGCGTCTTTCGGTTGAAGTCGTAGTTGAGATGCAAGAGATGGATCACAGATCTCGATGACCTATTTCGCAATACTCCATCGCAGGTACGCTTCGATCAGTGGCTCGATTGCACCATCGAGGACTTCGAAGGGGTTGCTCAGCTTGAGGTCCATGCGGTCGTCCTTGACGAACTGCTGCGGCTGCAGGACGTAGTGGCGGATGGTCTGGCCGCCGAAACCGATGCGAGATTTCTCACCACGCCGGGCAGCGATTTCTGCGTCCCGTGCATCCTGTTCCATTTGATACAGCTTGGCAAGCAGCATTTTGCGGGCGGTGGCCCGGTTCTTGTGCTGAGACCGTTCGTTCTGACAGTAGACGACCGTTCCTGTCTCAAGATGCGTCAGGCGAATGGCCGACTCCGTCTTGTTGACGTGCTGGCCCCCTGCCCCGCCGGCCCGCATCGTGTCTTCACGGACCTCTTTGTCCCAGTCGACCTCAATATCCGCCGCTTCGCCGAAGTCGGGTGTGACATCGACTGCTGCGAATGACGTCTGCCGACGACCGGCCGCGTCGAACGGACTGATCCGGACCAGCCGATGGTTGCCGGTTTCCCCCTTCAGGTAACCGTAAGCGTACGGCCCCTTGATGAGCAGGGTCGTGTTGCGGATACCGGCTTCCTCGCCCTCGGACCGATCGATGCCTTCGACCTTATAGCCGTTGTTCTCGGCCCAGCGGAGATACATGCGTTCGAGCATCTCTGCAAAGTCAGCCGCGTCGGTCCCTCCTTCGCCGGCCTGAATGGCCACGTACGCATCACCGGAATCCTCCGGGTGACGCATGGCCGCCTGGAGCTCGGTCGAGTCCAGAAGCTGTTCGAGACGCTCGACAGCCGTCAGCAGTTCTGCTTCCGAGTCCCCTGACTCATCCTCCTCAGTGAACTCCATAAGGACTTCGAGGTCATCCCCCGCAGAGATGAGTTCGCCCAACTGTTTGGTGGCTGCCTTATACCGGGTAAGTTCCCCGACCGTCTTTTGAGCGGTCTCGGAGTTGTCCCAGAAGCCGGGCCCAGCCATCTCCTGTTCAATTTCCGCTAAGCGGGACAGCTTGACGTCGTAGTCAAAGAGAGTCCTTCAGCTGAACGATGCGCTTGAGAAGTCCCTGGCAAGTGTCGCGAAGTTCGGAGTCCATCAGACGGCTTTCGGTGGGTAAACTCGATGGGAAGCGATGTAAGCTGATTGTAGTGAGGCTCTGGAGAAACGACTAGCGATGATCCGGACTGATAGTTTCAAGCGATTGAAGCGCGGCGTGAGCCTTCTTGACACCAGCATCCTTGGCTCTTGATAACCAGTGACGTGCCCATCTTCGATTCGCACGAACTCCGAGTCCGTCACGGTAGCAAAGGCCAAGCAAGTAACAGGCCCATTCATCGTTCTGGAGAGCAGCTTGCCGATACCAATTCGCTGCAACTTTGGGATCGCGGGGTACCCCGTCACCGTTCATGTAATGGACACCCAATGAACACTGTGACTGTGAGTCACCACGTTCGGCTGCAAGTGTGTACCAATGGACTGCTTGCTTCACATTTGGGCGATGGTCCTCTTCTCCCCCATAGATCCGTCCTAACCAATGCATTGCGGCAAGCGACGATGTCGGTCCATTCGGGCGAAACGCTGCTGCCTTCTTGTACCATGCGATCGCGCGTTGCCAGCTTTGTCGAACCCCAACCCCCTGTCGGTACATGTGACCGATGTTGAGCTGTGCTGACGGATGGCCTTGTCGGGCGGCTTTGCGGTACCAGACGAAGGCCTCTTGGACATCCTTCTTGATCCCTGTTCCATAGTACAACGCGTATCCAAGCGAAACCTGTGCATCCGCGTAGCCTTGCAGTGCAGATTGACGAAACCAGTAAACTGCTTCCTTATTCGATTTCCGAGTTCCGACTCCTTCCCGCAGGCATTCGGCAAGCAGATTCTGCGCTTCTGCGTGTCCTTGATCGGCTGCCTTTCGGTACCAACGGACCGCGCGTTTGTGGTCCTTGGGAATATCAAAATCGTATGCACAAGCCAGATCGAATTGGGCCTCACTGTTCCCTTCATGTGCCAGTTGGAGCAATTGACGACGGTCGGACATGATCCTTACCAAAATCAGATGTTTGGCATTCGGGTTGTGATCGCGAGGTTTTAACGCCTAAGCGACTTCTTGAGAGACTCCTGCAGTTCACGGTTCACCTTGATGGTCTCTGTTTCGAGCCGGCCACTCTTCAGCGAAATGAATTTCGGCGGGTCTTCCGTCTCAGACAGGTCGACCTCCTGCAGGTCGAGGTCGAAGTCCACATTGACACAATCGTGCAGAGTCTGCGTCGAGTCCGTGCGATGGGAGTGGTTGGTCGGTTGGAAGTCCGGTTCGAGATCATCCCAGGATCGAGGCCACTCTCCCCGCGTTCGAGCGAGGTGACGGATGATCATCGTCTGCGTATGCCACAGAGCGTTCCACTCCGTCTCGCGAACCACCGCTGATCTTAGCCACAGAAAACCAGCGAGAGGCGTGCCGACAATGATGAGCACGATCACAGCGGCCGCCATCGCAACTATCCGCTGACGAAGATTTGGCTTGGCGATCGGGCTATCAGCGGAAGGCGAATCGCTCTCCCGACTTTGATTCTCCGGCTGAGTCATGACGTCGGCACAAACAACCCGATTCCCGAATACGTGAAGCCCTTCTTGACCATCCGCTGAGGATTATACAGGTTGCGGCCGTCGAAGATTACCGGCGATTTCATCTTGTGTTTGAGGTAATCGAAGTCCGGGTTGCGGTATTCGTTCCACTCGGTGACGATGGCCAGCGCGTCCGCGTCCGGGAGTGCGTCGTACTGGTGATCGTGATAGGTAACCACATCCCCCAGTTCGGCTTTAACGTTCTCCATCGCGACCGGGTCATGCACGTGCACTTCCGCTCCTGCATCGAGAAGCTGACGGATCAGTACGAGTGACGGGGCTTCGCGAATGTCGTCAGTCCGGGGTTTGAATGCGAGACCCCAGATCACGATCTTTTTGCCTTTGAGGTCGCCATCAAAGTGGCGGTCCAGCTTGGTGAACAGGACGGACTTCTGCCGGTCGTTGATGTCGTCGACCGCTTCGAGCATCGTCATCGTCAGCCCTTTTTCATGGGCGACATGGTTTAAGGCTCGCACATCCTTGGGGAAGCAGGACCCTCCGTATCCGACGCCCGGGAACAGGAACGCGAAGCCGATCCGCTGATCGTGCCCGATCCCGCGTCGCACATCGTTGATGTCTGCCCCCACATGCTCGCAGAGGTTGGCCATCTCGTTGATGAAACTGATCTTTGTCGCCAGCAGACAGTTGGCCACGTATTTGGTCATCTCCGCACTCTCGCGGTTCATGGCAATAAATGGATGATCAGTCCGCAGGAACGGCCGGTACAACTCCTGAAGCACTTCAGCAACATCCTCGCGCTCGACTCCGACGACCACGCGGTCCGGCTTGGTAAAGTCGTCAATCGCACACCCCTCTTTGAGGAACTCCGGGTTCGAGGCGACGTCGACATCGCGGCCCGTCTTCTCCTTCAGGAGGTTGGCGACCTTTTGATTCGTCCCGACCGGCACGGTGCTCTTGACCACGACGACCGCATCGCTGGCTAGGTGCGGGGCGATCGACTCCGCCGCGGCCATGATGTACTTGAGGTCCGCTGCCCCGTCCTGAGACTGAGGCGTGCCGACCGCAAGGAACACACACTTCGCCTCCGGGACGCAATCGGACACATCCGTCGTGAACGACAGTCGCTCCCCCTTGACGTTCCGCAGCACCATCTCCGTCAGCCCC
>JAGQQG010000218.1 GCA_020426325.1 Planctomycetaceae bacterium
ACACGGGGCTCAAGTACATGATGGCTGAGACGGTCGTGTACAGCCGCGAGTTTCTGTTCATCAAGGAAATGTACGAGAAAGGTGAACTCGGCAAGATCCAGTTCATGAAGGCATCGCATCCGCAGGACATGGACGGTTGGCCATCATATTGGGAAGAGATGATCCCCATGCACTACGCCACACACGTCGTCAGCCCGGTGCTGGGACTGGTGGATGGTCGAGCCGAGTACGTCAGCTGTTTCGGCAGCGGCACCGTGCGTGACGACATCGCGAAGAAGTCGGGGAACGCGTTCGCGGTTGAGTCGTGTCACATCAAGATCGCTGACAGCGACCTCGCTGCCCAGATCTGGCGGTTCCTCTATGACACCGCTCGACAGTACCGCGAGAGCTTTGACGTGTACGGTACGAAGAAGTCATTCGAGTGGACGTTGATCGAACACGAGCCGCACGTCATTCACTCTGCCAAAAAGCCCGAGCCGGAGATTCCGGAGAAGGTCGAAGTGCCCGACTACGCTCACCTGCTGCCTGAGCCGATCCAACGTTTCACGCTGCCGCAAGAGATCCACGATGCCGAGCACCTGTCCTTCCTGCAGGGGGGCGGACACGGCGGTTCCCATCCGCATCTCGTGCACGAGTTTGTGTCGGCTCTGCAAGAGAACCGCGACCCCTGGCCGAATGCGACGCAGGCTGCCAACTGGACCTGTGTGGGTATCTGTGCCCATCAGTCAGCCGTGAAAGGGGGCGAGATCGTGAAATTGCCCGAGTTCACGTTGGCTTAGGCAGCAGACGGTTGGGCTTCCTTCCGTTTGACGGCATCGCCGAGTTGGAAGTGAACGACCTTGGTGAGGCTGCGACGGAGTGCCGGTGCGAAGCGGAGCAGACCCCAGCGGTGGGGTTCCCAGTCGCCGGGACGCCATTCGTTCTTCACGCCGATGCGGGGATCCCAGGCTGCGACCGTTCTCGGATTGTCCAGTCCCCAGTGGAGAGAGGCCCCTGTTCGTCGCAGTGCGGGGGAAAGCGTTCCCCAGACACGTCGAACGAATGGTGACCACGCTTCGATGAGCAACTCGCCACCCGAGAACTCATTGACGAGCCGCATGATCAGACTCTGAACGGCATCCTGGTTGAGATACATCAACAACCCCTCAGCGATGATCAGCACCTGCTCGTCATTCGCTCGCGGGATTTGCTCAAGCCAGGAGTGATCAGTGACATCCGCGGGAAGCGTAGTGTACTGTCGCAGTTTATTCTGCGGTTCCACGTCGAATTGTGACAAGAGTTCCCGTTTCAGTTCGATCACTGAGGGGAGATCGAGATCAAACCAGCGGAGAGACTCCTCATGCCGGACACGCCAATAGCGGGTACAGAGGCCAGCTCCAAGGTTGATCACGAGCGCTCGCGGATTTCGGTTCAGGAAGTCGTTCACTGCGGAATCCAGAATGAGCGTTCTGGCTTGGCAGCCCACCTTGTTCCATCGATCCTTTGCGACCTCATGCGGATCGAAGTCCAACAGACGGGCGATCTCAACGCCACGCTCGTCTCGAAACGCAGGATCGTGACTCTCTGATTCGACGACTCGAGCTGCGAGAGGGATGAGCAAAGTCTCGCAGACACCCTGGAGACAATTCGTCGATAGCTGGGCCCGATTATCCATAGATCAGTCTTTCGGTTCCTGGGGCACGACTCACGATGCTGTAGTTGGTTCAGTCGTCGTGAGAAGTCGTTAGGGATCTTCTGCCTGTCGATGCCTTCAAGCTTGCAGGGAGGGGCATCTGGCAAGGCAGTCTGGTAAGGGCGCTGTCACGCCGCAGCAGGAGTGACAACATCTTCATGAATTTCAATTTGTCGGTGCAGTTGCTCACTCAGGGGGGGCAGATAACCTTCCCAGGAGCGGTTGGGTTTCTGATCTGCAAATTCGGGATAGCGATCGCCAATGTGACCGAGCAGGCGGCTTCCCATCTCAGACATCATTCCCAGATGCCGTACGACCGTGGCCGAGATCTCATCCTGAATCTGCTCCCGGTCCTGTCGCAGGTTTTCCAGTACGGTGAACAGCCGTTCTTCCAGATCCGGCTGTGCGACGTTCATCAGCAGATGACGATGGCCACGGTCATGCATGAGGTTGTCAAGTCGTTCGTCCATAGACACCCCAGCAGACGCGACTCCGCCCGGCATCGATGTCACGACAGCGTGATAGCGTGACGAGACCATCAGATCAGCACACCGAAGGATACTCACAAACTGACAGACATCGTATTCGCTGGACAGGAACGTCGGCGTCCCACCAAGCAGCGACGAGAGTCGCCGCATGGCGAACTGATCCAACCGCTCACTCGCTCCCACGACGGGGAAGTAGCCTCGCTTCTTGCAGAACGCACTGACCGCTCCCGCGAGGGCTCGCAAATAGCGATCGAACTTCTCCTCAACTTCACGGTGATTCTGAAAGAAGAACACGCGGGCATAATGGCTGTTACGATACATCCCGAAGATGCGAGCAATGCTCTTCCGCAGGTGAATCTGCACGGGCCACCAGAAGGGATTGATCGGGCAGACCATGAGTAACGGCTCTCCGCGCCAACCCTGTTTGCGAAGTTCCCATTCGCCGTATTCACGCGGCAGCGGTTCAAATGACCATGCGGTGTCGGTGCCGGTGTCCGAGTCCAGACCGAGCAGCTTCAGGCGATCTGACGACTCCTGATTCCGCGTGATGATATAGGAGTCTCGGCAATACTTTGTGACCATCTCGGTCAGTTCGGGCGTCATGTCCCCCGCTTCTGCCCCGTAAGCCACGGACAGACGATCGTTCGCAGAGGCGAGTCCCATTGCGCCGACCATCAAAGCAGAAAGCAGGTCGGTAAACTTACTTTTGAAGGTTGAACCTTCGCAGGCGATCACACCATCGTGCTCGGGGACGATGCGATTGAGATAGCGCGGAAAGAGCACCTGCGGCTGAAGTTTTCGGGCGTCACCGAAGTAGTAATTCACACGGGGGTCTTCGTAGCGGAAAACACTCGCATCCAACCGGTCAGGACCGAGGAGATGACTGACCTGACGGATCATCTCCTCGACTCGGACGTCGGCTCCCATGTTGTAAGCACCGTTGTAGCCTGCGAACAACAATTTGAGTTGTTCGCCCGGCTGATGATCTTCCCGGCCTCCACTGAGAGAGTCCAGACGAGCACGTTCGATCGTCCGGCTCATCCAGTCCATCATCCATGAGTCCACCATCCGTTTTTCTCCCGCTCAGGCCCATTTTTTGTCTGTCACAGATCGCATCCCGCCGGAGTCTTCTGACGGAACACCTTCAACAGTCGCAGAAATCGGGCGTCCTGGGCAATGACTTTCCCTAACCATTGCAACTGATTCGATACTCTTAATCCGAATATGCGGACTATTCGGGCTGGTTGACCTGTGACGGTCACTCCGAGAGAGACTTCGACTTTCTGGCGGGGGGCACTTCATGCATTCGCGCGTTCACCCGCGATTCGATTGCAGTTCTTTTCAATCATGCCGGTTATGAGTTCCCAGAGGTCACGATCCTGCTTTGATTCCTGATCTGAGGCGGACAATCAGACGCTTCTCGTCGATAAAACCAGGTAGCTCTGGAATTCCAGTTGCCCGAACGTGGTCTAGAAAACCGCCCTCTGAGCAATTATTCCAGGCGATCCCCCTCTCCTCCGGTTTTGTTCAGCAGGGAGGCTGGACTGTCATGATTTCCCGATCAACACGGACTCTGCTGGTCGCTCTGGCGATCGGTCTTGCGTTTTCTGCAACGACGAGTCAGGCAGATGCTGGCAACACCACATGTCAATTGCGACGACCTGTGTGTAACAGGGTGTACGTCATCCGTGGAGCCGCGGGTTGGTGGCCCAAAATTCACACCATGATCGATCGGCTGAAGCGTGCCGGTTACGAACCAGATGTGTATCTCTTCGCACAAGTGAACCATGCTGTCGATAACCTGATCGAACGCAGACGCTGTGGAGAGGAAGCCGGTCCGGTGCGGATCATCGGCTACAGCCTGGGCGGACACGGCGCCTACAACATGGCCATGCAACTCAAACCCTACGGAATCTGTGTCGATCGTCTCCTGTTGATCGAGTGCTTCTCGAATCCGACGATCACGTCAAACGTCCGTTGTTGCCTCAACATCTATGAAACGCGCTCAACCGACAACTGGCTGATCTTCCGCGGAACCCCGGTACAACGTGAGTCGTGCCGAACCCATCTGGTGAATCTCAACGTTGCGACGCACCCCGGATGGCGGAAACAGCGGGATTGCAATCACTTCACGATGGCAGACAGCGACCGCGTGCAAAACA
>JAGQQG010000219.1 GCA_020426325.1 Planctomycetaceae bacterium
GTGCGTCCCAAGGCTCGTCCACGTCTCTCGACGGCGATCACCACCAGAGCCTTGGTCTCCGCACCGCGTCCCGGTCGCTTTTCCGGGCCTCCCACCTACGTTTCGTCAACCTCCACCAGTCTACTGAGTTGATCACGTCCAGGCCGGACCATCGCCCGACGCAGCTTGTGCAGCCAGGCCCAGGCCGTCTGATAACTGCCCAGTCCCAGACTCTGTTGCAGCCCTTTGGCACTCGCTCCGTTCTTCTGGCTGGTCACCCACCACATAGCCCGAAACCACATCTGCAGCGGCTTGCGTGTGCCCTGAAAGATCGTACCTGCCGTGACCGAAACCTGATGTCCACACGCAGCACAATGAAACAACCTCCGATCCGTCCGCCACGCCTTGCGGCTCTCACACACCGGGCAGACGAATCCCTGCGGCCACCGCATCTGGACCAGATAGTCAATGCAGTCGCCTTCGGACTTGAATTGCGATTCAAATTCCATCAGCGTCTTCGGATACTGTTCCATCCCCAAACACTAGATGTTGGGGCCACTTGAGGGAAGTGGATACCTATTTCTGGCGAATCCAGCTACGACCACACATCCTCGATCAATCACGAGTCACCCCAATAGGGCCGCCTCGATCGTGAGCCCCGGTCCGAATCCCAACATCACGCATGGTGGTTCCGCTCCGGCATTCTGTAGTCGTTCCAGAATGAACGCGACCGTCGGAGAGGACATGTTGCCGTGACTGGCGAGAACTTCGCGGGAGGGAGCGAGCAGCGCGGGGTCGAACCCGGCTCCGTCGGCGGTCTCAGTCAGAATTCGCGGCCCGCCCGGGTGAATGGCCCATGCGGGGATGTGCTCGACCCGGAGGTCTAACTTCGCCAGCCAGTCTCGCAGCCAAGGCCCCAAGGTCGTGCGGATGACTTCCGGCACGCTGGGCGAAAGCGTCATCTCAAATCCATGATTGCCGACCTGCCATCCCATCAGATCAGAGGTCTCCGGGATCACGAAAGAGCTTTGTGCTCGAAGTTCCCATCCCACGTGATCAGCGTCAGCACTGCTCACCACGACCGCAGCGGCTCCATCACTGAAGAGGGCGTTCGCTACGATTCGCTGCGGATCATTCGTGTACTGCTGGTGCAGGGTGCACAACTCCACAGCACACACGAGCACCGTTGCCTGTGGATCGGCTGCTGCAAACGCTTTGGCGACTCGCAACCCGTTCATTAATCCGTGACAGCCAATGAATCCGACGTGTGTCCGGGCAATCGATCGCGGAAGATCGTGTCGCTCGATGAGTGCGTTATCGAAGCCGGGAGCCGTGAATCCACTGCATGAGACCGTGACGAGATATGTGAACTCACTGGATGAGGTCCCTGCATTTCGCATCGCGGCACGGCAGGCAGACTCGGCCAACGGCCCTGCTTCAGCCGCATAATGCTCCATCCGATCGGATGTGCTTAGTCCCCGATCATGCTCATCCTTCGCTGCCGTGTAAAACGTCGAATGGGATTCGCTGTCTTCACCAGCCAGCACACTCTGTCGGTGCTTGACACCCGACAGACGGTAGAGCGTGGCGACCGTGCGGGGGTCCGCTCCGTGAATCCAGCTCGCCGACAACGCTGCTGCTTCGGACTGGCTCACCCCGTTTTCCGGTAATGCGGTGCCGAGTCCGCAGAGAACGACGCGGGGCCCATCGGCGGCAGTCCGGTAATGGGGCGATCGTTGATGTGACGGCTGAGGCTCTCTGGCAACGACGGTGCCAGCCGGCAGACCTCCAGAGACAGGGCGGCCAGACGAGGCATCCGCACGAGACGAGACAGTTGACGACAACTCCATGATTCAAACAGAACCTTTCTCTTGAGACTCCGTTCCCATTCGCGGATCAATCGATCCTCCCAAGCGGCAATGGCTGCTTGAACGAATGGAACTGACAGGACCGACGTGTGCATGGCCAAACTCATGCCTTCTCCGGTAAACGGCTCCACATAACCCGCGGCATCACCCAGAACGAAGAGTCGATGAGCCGCGAGCCGCGCATTGCTGCGAGTCAACGTGGGGGTGCCATGCCAAGTCTGTTGCAACAACGATTTGGGTGCGGAACATCCGCAGGCATCCAGGATCTCTTGAACTAATTCACCGGGCGTTGAGCTCGCCAACGCCTTCGCATCGACGGACGCAGCGACATTCAATCTTTGACGGCTGATTCGTGTGATGCCCACATAGCCATGACGGCCAACGGCCATGGTCAACTGACCGCTGGGATGTGCTGGACCGTCATCCTCAACCACGGCGCCGATACCCACGCGTGACGATTGATCGACTTGACTGGTGAACCCGTCTAATGATCGCAAACTCGAACGTGACAAGCCGTCAGCACAAAGCACGACCTTCGCTTGAGCAACGACCGAGTGAACTCCACGCTTCAACTGAATATGCCGGAGTGGGCCGCGATCATCCTTCAGAACTTGAGCCGACGTATGTGACAAGAAATGAACGCCGAACTCCATCGCCTTACGGACAAGTGCGTCGTCGAATTCCGCTCGGTTCACTGCGAGCGTGCCGGTCAAAGGCCATTTCGCCCGACGCCTGCCATGCATCATCTGCAAGTCGTCAACCGGCGTCGCTTCGCACTGAGATAGGATATCTGTCAGCCCACAATGTGCGAGCAGTGCCTGTGCACGCGCGTTGAGACAGCCGCCGCACACCTTGTTGCGAGGAAACTCCTTTGCATCGACCAACAGCACAGGATGCCCCAGTCGCGCAAGATTGAGGGCGGCAAGTGCTCCCGCTGGCCCGGCTCCCACGAACAATGCGTCCCATGTCCGCGAACCGACCTCGTTTAACGCGTCATCCTTGACACTCAGCGATCTCATGGTTGCACCCAAGTCAGCGAGAAACGTTCGGGCCAATGCCTTCGAATCCTCGCACCCTCGAGCCCGGCTGATTTCGCCATCACCTCAATCTCGTCAGTCGTGAACGCTGCCCGCACTGATAGCGGTCCGTCCGTGTGAACCACCGGCGAACGCGTCAGAATCCGTGTTCCAAACCAGGCGAGGAGATAACCGAATCGGCTGCGGCAAAGATCGTCGACAATCACAGCCTGCTTTGCAGCAGACATCTTCCGCAACAGACTCTCTACCTGATCCTGCTCTAGATGATGTAAGAACAATGTACAGGCAATCACGTCATACGATTGTTCGATCGGATCGTTCAGAACGTCCCTTTCAAAGAACTCAACGTTCTGCAACCCCGCACGCTCACTGCGTTCCGTTGCATAGGCCACCGCTGTCGTACTGCGATCCCAACCATGCACCGTCAGGGGAATCCCAGCTGACCTCGCCCTTCGTGCCAGGGCCAGCGTGACATCACCACCTCCGCAGGCAAGATCAAGCACACGGAAATGATTCAGCTTTCGCTCTCGTCTCAATTTTTCCAGGAACGACCAGATCTGGCCAGCAGTGCGACTCCACCAGTTCACCCGTCCCAAACCGGAGAGCGCAGCCTGATGCTCGATGGCATCAAGCCCCGGCTGATCCATGATCTCGTCTTCACGGTGCCGCCTGGAAAGATCCATCACCAGACCCAAGCTTGTTTACTACAACGATAGTTAGTTGTGAGTATGCGTATCAATACAAAGCGAGTCAATAGTGGGTTGACGTGATGAGTCTGCCAACAATCCTGACGACGTGTCAGGAGGTAAACGCTCAGACGGATCAAAGAATTTTCAAACTATCCATCCTCGCTCCGAATTCCCGCAAAATAATACGAAACTCCGGAGATGCAGACTCGGCCTACGCGCGAATGTCCCATCGACGTTTATCCGTTGCGACTTCTACCAATGCGTTAAGCGACTGGCGGTGGATCAAGTCAAAACTTGCGCGAACAGGTCATTTCGTCCGCGGTCAGTTTCGGCCTCTCGTGAAGCTGCCTCAGGTGTGCTCGTCATGTGCGATGAACGAGTAGGAAGATTTTTCAAACCGTGTGCGAGAGTTATGGGCCCGCCAAGACTTCCCTGAATATCCTCTCCTCGGATTTGGGGAAATCTAAAGTGAGACTTGGAATTCAAAAGTAAAGAGCACGGAGAAGACAAATGCATCTACGGGCCCAAAGTAGGGGCGATTGCCCACATCAAGCCAGGGACATGACATGAGCCGGTTTCATAACCGTTGAATCGTAGTGAACAGGCAGGCGAGTTGCAGGAAGCCG
>JAGQQG010000021.1 GCA_020426325.1 Planctomycetaceae bacterium
CTCGCAACTCAGTCTTCAAATGGATTGAAGGCCAGGGAGCCAGTCTTTACCTCAAACCATCAGGCTACACCGGTGTTGCGGACTACGGGAGCGAGCCCGGCTGCAATGGTCTCATTCTCGATTCCAAGGGACAGCTCGTTTCCTGCGAACATGGGGATCGACGGATTTCGGTGCTCACCACAGGGGGCGGCAAACGCACACTCGTCGACAACTATCGGGGCAAGCGATTGAACAGCCCGAACGACGCGGTCTTCCATTCCAATGGGGATCTGTATTTCACCGATCCGCCATACGGGCTTCCGAATCGTTACGATGACCCTCGCCGTGAGTTGGACTTTTGTGGCGTCTACCGACTTTCGAGTGACGGAGAACTCACGCTGCTCACCGACGAGATGACCCGTCCCAATGGAATTGGATTCTCACCTGACGAAAAAACCCTTTACGTCGCTCAGTCCGACCCGGAGGCTGCTATTTGGAAGGCTTTTCCGGTCAAGCCCGATGGGACGCTCGGCAAGGGACGCGTGATCCATGATGCCACTGATGCTGTGAATGAGTTGCCGGGACTTCCTGACGGCATGGCCATCGATAAGGACGGAAACATCTTTGCGACCGGTCCGGGTGGTGTCTATGTCTTCAATCCCGATGGAAAGCTTCTCGGTCGGATCAGCACGGGAGAACGGACTGCCAACTGCACGTTCGGTGGAGCGGATGGCTCGATGCTCTACCTCGCAGCCGACATGTATGTCTGCCGTATTCAGACGAAGAGTCAGGGGATTCGTCGGTAAGTCTCACCGATGAGTCACTGAGCGCTTTCCATGTCCGGGCGGAGCCGTTTGGCATCACGCATGTAGATGTGCACCATCTCCTGCTGTGCTTTGTCTGTGTTGACATGCAACAGGACGCGAATACACAGCGGCATCGAGTTGGGAACCGCAATCTCAGACGCGCAAATCAGCGGGACAGAATTCATGCCAATTCCCCGAGCGGCCTCGGCAGGGAAGGCTGCGTTCAAGTCGGGTGTTGTCGTGAACATGGCGGAGACGATGTCTTCGAATCGGTCCAAGCCGTTCCGGCTGAGGACTTCTTCAAGTAATTCACGGGTCGCCTCAAGAATCTCAGTCGCTGAGTTCTCGGTGACGTTTGTCGCGCCTCGGATTCCACGGACAGGCATGATTGGCTGCTTGCTGATGATGTGGCTGGACGGCCAGCAGGCTTCCCTGCAGAGGTGGCTGCGGAAACTGCACAAGTGATTGTTGCGAAACGGCTTGTGGACTGCAAGGTGTCGGTTTCGTCTTGCCGGGAACCGATCTTGCCTCAAATCGACGGGATGGAATACAACCCGGTGTCTGCAACGGGCTTCGTCCCGTCGTTCGTTCATCATCTCAGGCTGGTCTGCCGGTCACAAGACGTGACCTCTGCAGGATCGGAAAGGATTCCGACAATGACCGCGTTGTCCACACGCGAGCTGGCTGATCTTGTCGGTGGCGATCTGCAGGGGCAGGGGACCCGTCTGATTGTGGATGTGGCCGCACTGAATGGGGCCTGTCCCGAACATCTCACGTTTCTCGATGGAGCGGCTGCTGAAGGGAAACCACGAACCAATGCGGGAGCTGTGTTCCTCGCAGAAAAACATCGCAACGCACTCGGGCCAGATTCAACCGCTGATCTAATCATCACTCCAGCTCCCCTCGACGCCTTCGTGAAGGCCATGCTGCATTATCGACCGGTTGCTGCAACCCCCACAATTGGGATCTCGCCGTCTGCCCGGATCAGCCCGACGGCAACACTCGGTCAGGACTGTCATGTGTTTCCGGGAGCAACCATTGATGAGCATGTGGAGATTGGTGATCGCTGTGTCATTCATCCAGGTGCATTCATTGGTGCCGGATGCCGAATCGGCGATGATGTCACGATCCATGCGAACGCTGTCCTCTATCCGAAGATGTTGGTGGGACGTCGCGTGATCATCCATGCGACTGCAGTCATCGGTGCGGACGGGTTCGGCTTCCAGTTTCAGAACGGCCAGTTTGTCCGGATTCCTCACACGGGGACCGTCCGCATTGAGGATGATGTTGAAGTGGGAGCAGGCACGACGATCGACCGTGCGATGATCGGCGAGACGGTCGTCGGGGCCGGAACCAAGCTCGACAATCAGGTGATGATCGGCCACAACTGCCGATTAGGAAAACATAACGCCTTTGCCTCGCAGGTTGGTCTTGCAGGATCTGTGACGACCGGCGATTACGTCCGCTGTGGTGGACAGGTTGGCGTCGCTGACCATGCACATCTGGGGACCGGCTGCAGTGTCGGAGGCAAGGCAGGCGTCCATGGCATCGTGCCGGATGGCGAAGACTACCACGGATACCCTGCGGGCCCTGCGAAAGAAACCTACCGCATCGCCATGGCGGTGCAAAAGGCTCCGGAGATGCGCAAGCAGCTTCGAGTCCTCGAAAAACAAGTCCAAGAACTTCAATCCCGTCTGGCTGAACTCGATGTTCTTCGAGTTCATACACCGGCTGCCTGACAGGCATGACCGCGAACATCATCCCCTTTCCGCAGAAATCTGAATCGAACCGGGTTGGCTTGCTGGCCGGCGCGGGGCGGTTTCCGATTGTCTTCGCACAAATGGCCCGCGAGCAGGGATACTCGGTCCACTGCATGGGGGTGCTCGGACTGGTTGACGAAGAACTGCGTGAACTCTGCACGGACTTCAAGACGGCCCCGCTGGCGAGACTCGGGAAGGCGATCCGCTTCTTCAGGCAGCGCGGCGTCGATCGCGTGGTGATGGCCGGGAAGATTGAAAAACGGATTCTCTTCGATCCCTATCGAGTCTTCCGTCTGTTGCCCGACTGGCGAACTGTGCATATGTGGTTCAAGTATGCCGCAGAAAACAAGAAGGATGACACGCTGTTACTCGCTGTCATTCGTGAGTTCGCCCGGGACAATATTACATTCGAATCGGCCCTCGACTTCTGTCCGGAGCTTCTCGTGAAACACGGATTCCTCACTAGTCGTAAACCATCCCCCAACCAATGGAAAGACGTCCGTTTCGGGTGGTCACTGGCCAAGGAAATGGGGAGGCTTGATATCGGCCAAACCGTCGTGGTCAACGACACGGCCGTGATCGCGATCGAGGCGATCGAAGGGACGGACGAGTGTATTCGTCGAGCGGGAGAACTCTGCCGCCGCGGAGGCTTCACGGTCGTCAAAGTGGCCAAACCTCAGCAGGATATGCGATTCGATGTTCCGACAGTCGGAGTGCAGACCATCCAGACGATGCACGAAGCCGGAGCCCGCGTCCTCGCCATCGAGTCTGGAATGACGATTCTGCTGGACGAACCGGAAGTTCTGGAACTGGCGAATCGCTTCGGGATTGCGATCGTCTCCCTGAATGCAGAGGAACTACACCTGCGGGCAGTGGCTTGATGCCCGGCATAATCGTTACGTTCCGATCCAGGGACTCCGTTTCTTCTACCCGGGGCCGCTGCCGTCCGTAATCCGGGATCACTGCGAACTATTGTTCCTGTGCTATGAGCACATCCCTCAATATTCCCAGTGTGCCCTCCGGGGCTGTTGAAACGGACGTTGTCGTCAATGGCGATCGCCGTGGTTTCCCCCGTCAGGATTGTCACACCCTCGTGACAGCCGTGACGTCTGAAGATCCCGCAGCGAGCGATGGCTGGCGGGTCTTAAAAGTCCATTCGGAAGACGTTTCCATCACTGGGGCCAAGTTGATCTCGATCAATCCCATTCCGGGTGATGAGATCTTTCTTCGATTCCTGCTGCCGAACTTTGGCAAGCAATTCGTCAGAGCGAAGATCGTGAATCAGACGACCCGTGATCGAACCACTCTGCACGGGACCACGACAAGACTGTTTGTCTACGGTGTCAAATTCACCGGCGTCGTCTCGGATGAAGGAATCCTCGAACCGCTGCTCACGCTCACCGACTCTCAGCCGAAAGGCTGATGCTCAATCGCTCGTCCGCTTGTAGAACGGTAACGCGACCACTTCCGCCGGAATCCGCTGACCACGCAGATCGACCTCCAGCCGGGTTCCAGGAGAACTATGGCCAGATGGGACATAGGCCATGGCGATGGGCCTTTCGAGTGTCGGCGAAAAGGTTCCCGATGTCACCTTGCCGATCTCTTGATCCCCAGCGAAAACCGCTGCCCCCTCTCGCGCGATGCGTCTTCCAGCGAGGACGAGTCCCACGCGCCGAGTCTCCTTCGGATTCGACAGAATTTCGAGAAGTGCGGCCTTCCCGATGAACTGGCCTGCCTTGAGCTTCACTCCGAAGCCGAGTCCTGCCTTCAACGGGTCGACCGACTCGTCCATCTCGTGACCATACAGCGGCATGCCCGCTTCAAGCCTCAACGTGTCCCGACATCCCAATCCGCACGGGAGCAAACCGACTTGTTGACCGGCCTGCATCAATGAGTCCCAGACGTGCAGACCGTCTTCGGAATTGACCACGACTTCAAACCCATCCTCGCCGGTGTAGCCCGTGCGACTGACGATCGCTGAATGATCACAGACTGATGTGTCAGTCACGGTGTAGTAGCCCATCTCCCTCAAGTCTGTGTCCGTCAGGGGCTGAAGCAACGCCAGCGATTCCGGTCCCTGAATCGCAATCATGCACGTGTCGAACGTTTCATCCGTCATCTGGACATTTGCGTCCCCAAGATGTTGATCGATCCAGGCGACGATCTTTCCCCGGTTGGACGCATTGACGACGAGCCGATAACAGTCGGGAAACCGATAGACAAGGACGTCATCCAGCGTCCCTCCCGCTTCATTGCACACGAGTGAGTAGCGAACCTGGCCGACTTCCAGTCGGGTGACATCGTTCGTCAGCAATCCGTCCAGAAAAGCACAGCAGTCCGCTCCCGTGAATTTCAGTCGTCCCATGTGACCAATGTCGAACAGACCAGCACGTTGGCGCACAGCCTGATGTTCCTCAATGATCGACGTGTACTGAATGGGCATCTCCCATCCAGCAAAGTCAACCATCCGCCCACCGTGAGCAACATGCCAGTCGTGAAGTGTGGTGTGGTCCATGAAAGATTCATCCTGTGAAGTATCCCGTCAGGGATACCTTAGAGGGTACTTCCCAAGTTGAGAATGGTGGCACGCCTGACGCAACGCAAAAGCTCGTGGCCGGAAAACATGCTCATCTGTGGATCGGCGAGAGAGCATCTCACTCAACTTCATTATCGCTGGCATTGTGTTGAATCGGATGACTCAAACGCACTCAAGACTCGCCAGAAACTTTTCGGCTTCTCTCGGGTGATGGAATACGAACTGCTGCAGGTGAGCATTCTCCGGTCTTGCTAACAGCTTTGGGTATGTACGTCGGCGACCTCCGTACGTCTTTAGAACCCATAACAAGATCGAATCACGCGAAAGAAACGCTCTTCTGAGCGTCTCTCGATTCCCATGCCACATCTTTTCATATCCCAGCGAGCGTCTGAATGTCCGTCTCAATGCCCGATACCAGATAATGGGAAAGTGATAGTTCAACCAGATGATCGTGTCAGCCCTCGTCCAGACGATGTCTCTCAAATAGCCGTAATTTCCGCAGGATACCCAGGTGTTCGCGGTCGTGAGTTGGTTGACGTCAGATCGCACCTGATCAGGAGGTCTCTCTGTCCAATTCGGTCCCCAGTGAATGGCATCCAATTCAATATGCTGGCAGTTCAAAGCACAAGCCAGTCGCTTCGCGAAGCTCGTCTTCCCGGAACAACTGGTACCGATGACCGTGACGCGTTGCATGGTTTCACGAACGATCGTTTGAACGAGGTGATGTCTCGGAGCAAGTCGGAGGTAGAAAGAATGGCTGGACCAGTGGCTCACGGTTGAGCCATCGACCGCTCGCAGTTCACCCTGAGAACTCGTCGCTGACGCTCGCCACGTCGAAGAGAGGCCGCACCGGAAGTCGTTCATGCGGTCCCCAACCCTCGCATCTCAGACTGATCCACCGTCGCAACGCCGCCCGTCACCACCCCCGACAACACCATCATCAAAACAAAATTCTGACCTCACACACTTGACTGGTCCACCCATATCAGGGTGGGTGGAGCGATAGCGAAATCCACCATCGTTGTGGTGGGTTTCACTTCGTTGCACCCACTCTGCCGATTTACGTAGAGACGTCATCGGAATATAGCATCCCACACGAACAGGATGCACCCGCAGCCGGGTCAGTTGCGTAATCCAAGGCATAAGCCATTTTGATCCAGGCGGCGGTTGTAAGGAATTGGGCGAGTTGACGGAGATTTTCAGCTGTCATCTGTCAGCGGGAAGTGCAATTCCTTGTCCCCGTTGATCATCGTACCGGCAGAGTGCACAGCCAAGGTTGTGTCGACGCGAAGTCCGACAACCACAAGCCGGAGTGGGAGCCGTTGAAGTCGATTGTACTTGGTCTGTGACGGTCGGTTGAGCGAATGGCTGTTGCCCAGTCTTTGCTGCGGGCGAACGCGCTACTCCTTTGCATGGGCTTTTTGCAGCTCGGCGTGACTTGCTTGAAGCGTGATTTCGGCTGGGATAAACCCGGGATCGACGTAACTGAACGAGACCTCCTGGCGACCTTTCTTGAGTGTGATTTCGCCCACCATCCCATCGTCGATCAGAACTTCTTCGGTCCAACCCGACTTCTTGAATTGTTTCCGCATCTCCGCGACTGTGGCTTTGGCCTGTCCGGTCGCCACAGTTAACTCCCACTTCGTGCTGGATTCCTCCGTCAACCTGGCTTTGGCCGGCAGTTGCACCGAGACCTTGGGAAGCGGAGTGTTCTTTTCGAGTTCAGCTCTCTTTTTCGCAGTTGCCATCTCCGCGTCGAGTTTCTTCTCGATGGCTGCAACCTCAGCAGCGGTCTCGTACTTTGCTGTCACTCGCAGAACCTGTTCCTCTTCGACCGGGTACATCTCCAAAGTCAGCATGTCCTTGGCAGGGTTGCGGAAGATGAGCACGTCCTTGAAGCCAATTTGAACCGGGTGATCAGTCGTCGCCTGCCATTTGGAGTCACCCAGTGTGTTGCGGTAAAATGAGACGATGTTTTCCCGGATGTCCTTCGTATCAAAGAGGACCTGCTTGGTGGAGTCGGCGTATTGCAGTTGCACATTGTCGACTGGAGCCGGGACATCAGCAGACATCTGCTCGGCACTGAAACTCACAGCCGTCTTCCCGTCAAGACCTGGAGCCGAGTTGATGGACGCAGTGAGTCGAACCGCATTCTGTTTAAAGAAGTGCGTGTCTCCGGCGTTGCCATATGGCTGCCATCCAGCGGCAAGCAAGCCCTTGCGACACGCGGCAGTCGTCTCTGCGACGGATGAATCAGTGGAGTACATCGCAATCTGTGGACCGGCGTAGACCATCGTGAGGCCGGAAGGAGTTGGAAGCTTCTGGAGATCAACATTTCCGTGGAGGTTGATGGACACATGAAGCAAGTTAGGCTGCTGGGGATCGCCCGAAGGGACGACCGAGACCGACAGCACAAACCCATCGCGAGTGAAGACCCCGCTGGCATACTGGTCTGTCACAGCACTTCCCGGGAGTTCAGACCACTTCAAATCCGTCAAAGCTTTCCGCTGAAACTCAAACGCAGCCTTGCACTCACCCTCTGCGAGATATGACAGCTGAGCCACTGTCAGCGTGCCAACTTCTTCAGCCCCTATCAGCGTTGGAAACTTGCTGAGGTCAATCGCTTTCACCGCCTCTGCGACAGTCGCTGCCTGTTGCTCTGCTGCGGACACTCTTCCCTGAGCGAAGATTACCGAGATGACGACGACCATTACGTTCAGCAAGATGAAATGGACGGGCGAGTCATTCGAGCGACCGAACATAGGGACCTTTCCAGACAAAGAGAACAGCTGCACTGCCTTGAAAACCAGACATCTGACGACTTGTGCCTGGGTCATTTTGCCGTGTCGTGCCGGGGTGGGACAAGATCAGTGACATAGGGTGGGTGTAGCGGTAGCAAAACCCAGCATTGCTGTCGTGGGCTCCACTTCGTTGCACCCACCCTTCGGACTGGTGAGATGTGAGCATGGCACCGAAGATCGTCGTACGTTGCACACTCGCTGTGGCAATGGGCTGAGAGTCTCGCTATATCGGTGCGAAGTGGAGGATGAGTGCTCCGTCTTCGAAGACATCGGCGATCAGACCGAAGTCTTGTTTTTCCAGTTCCGCGATCAGCAGTTGGAACTCGTCTTCACTGATCGGCTCCCAGCGAGGATTCCGCTGTGTGCCGAAGTTGAACCAGGTCTCATCGGGCAGCAGGACGAACAGCGGCTCGGAACTTCCCTTGCTGTCTGAGACGGTCGGGGTCACGCTCAGGATGATGCCCAGCCCTTTGAACTCTACAGAGTTTGTGCTGGGCAACACTTGTGTTCCGATAATATCCCAGAGATCGTCCGTTGCGTTCTTGGAACTCGTGGTCGAAGTCCACTGGGCTCCAACAAGATCCCAGAGATCTTCTGTTCCCCCTCGATAACTCGTGTTTCCCACCAGATCGGTGCCAGTCAGATCCCAAAGATCGAACTCCCCGGCGCGGGAATCCTGAACGAACATTACGGCAAAAGTCAGCAGAGTCAGTGCCCAGGCAGGGCAGCGAGTGAGATGATGCATGGTTTTTCTTCCCCAAGTGGTCAGCAAATCGGCCCGGAATCGCTGATTCAAAAGACAGATCGTCGCGACAGCCCAATATCGGCGGAGAAATGGTGTGTTCCCGGGCCGACATCAAATGGAACGGATCGTCGAGAACATGATGACCACCGATCGCAAGGATTGGCGCGGCCCCTGGATCTCAACGCATGAACCATGTTGATCTTCTTCAACAATTTTCAAAAACTGAATGCCGCGTACTTTGTTTGTGGGTGGACGGATGGCCTCTATGTGCAGTTCTCGCCTCCTTCACGAGGGTTTGGATTTTTTTAAAACAGGCTGTAAGGTTTTGCGACTTCGATCGTACTGTTGGTGACAGAATGATCTCGTGGTCGTTAGAGGCACACGGGCATGCCCGGTGTCTCGCCCGTTGGTTTGTGGCCGCTCTGCTTGTTGACACGGCGACGGCAGAGTCACGATTGCAATCAAACCGACATCCCAACGGCCTGGCCGCGCCGCCTGATCACCGCGATGACATTCTGTCCCCGGACCGGCCGGTCCAACTTTTTTGATTGATGCAATCAAAAACACCAGAACCAACAGACGCGAGCCAACGGAGATCGCCAGTGACGATGTATCGATGATGAATCGTCTATCGAAGCCACTGCTGGCTTGTCCCAATCGTGTTAGGCACTGTGTTTGTCGTGTGTGGTTGATTGTTGCGGGATGGTGGGGGGAGAGCATGTAGCGCAACGATAACTCGACCACCGTCGTCTCATTCGGTGGGGCGTCTTGATCCCGATACCGCTCGTCAATCAGTTCGGCATAACACCGGTGACTCTCGGTAGAGCCGTGCGGCCCCAAGTAGCAACCTTGCCGCTGATCCTCACGCGGGCTTGTCCGGTGGGCATGTGGTGGCAGTATGCAAGGGGTCGACGACGAGACATGACAGCGTTCCTTCCAATCACGGGTAGTGAAGTGGTAACGAACTGCTGCTCTGTCGGATCGACAGATAACCGCAAAATACGGCTCAGCAATGACTTTTGAAGTGCACCCGGCTGGACTCGAACCAGCGACCTCATGCATGTCAAGCATGCACTCTAACCAACTGAGCTACGGGTGCAGAGCCGACAGATTTGTCGGCAGAAACGGCGGTCATCATCCACTGAGAAACCCGCCGAACCTCATCAGAGAGTAGGTTTTGTCTGGCCGGTCGTCAAGGATGGCGTTTCCTTGTTCCCGGTGAGGACACGACTTGCGTCGCTTCTTTGCCGGTGTGTCCATCGTTCGGCAAATCCTGCCGTCGGCGGCCCTTGTTGGGGTGGTCCCTCTGGCAATCCTCGCCGGTTTCTGGCTATAAGATTGGTCATGATCGAGCGTACTCGGTCTCCCCCCTCTCAGCAAATCGACCCCACGTCCAACTCATTCCCGCCGCTGCGATCCCCTCGGATCGAAGCTGCCCCCTCCCTTTAATTCCTCAAGGGACCAATGGTCGTCCGTTCCGGGCGAGCGTTGCCGGAGGCTTTGTATGACCCCGCACATCTCTCGACTGACTTTCGTCTTCACGCTTTCGCTGCTCGCCGTCGGGACCGTCGGATGTAACGCGGTGCCGTTGTATCAATATCGGCAGAGTCAGCTCCAAACTCTCCAGATGTATCGACAATCTCAGGCGATGGCCGGACAGCTCGCCAGCGCGAGTCAGACGGCCGCTCAGCTTGCGATGGAAAAGCAGCAGTTCGAGCAGATGGCTGCACAGTCGCAACATGACTTGCAGATTGCGAACGAACGCCTGGCGAACCTGGGGGCAGAACGTCAGGAATTGCATGCACGTTACTCGAACCTCCTCACGGGACTCAGCAGCGGGAACAACCCACTCTCCAGCGGAGCGACCAAACGGTTTGAAGAACTCGCCCGGAAGTACCCAGAGTTTGAATTCGACCCCTACACGGGCGTCAGCAAGTTCACCGGAGATCTGTTGTTCGCCACCGGCAGCTCAGAAGTGCGGACGGATGCGCATCCGGTGTTGCAGGAGTTCGCCCGCATCATGAACGATCCGGAAGCGAAGCAGTTCAATATTCTGGTTGTCGGCCATACAGATGACCAGCCGGTGAAGAAGGCTGCCACTCGTGCCAAGCATGCCAACAACTGGGAACTCTCGGCTCACCGTGCGACTTCGGTCGTCGATGCTCTGAGCAAGCAGGGTCTCGCAGAACATCGCATGGGCGTTGCTGGATACAGCCAGTACCAGCCGATTGCAGCGAATTCAGACGAGCACTCGCGTCAACGCAATCGCCGTGTCGAGATCTTCATCTTGGCACAGGATGCCAAGATCGCAAGCACCTCGGGAGCAGCTCCCTACTTTTGATCGACACTCAGGCGGACAGTCGTGCCATCGACTCGTCGACGGCCGGTTGATGACTCTTCGACAGGGCCCTGCGTCCTTCGGGCGTGACGCGGTAGACCACTCCCTCGTCTCGTCCCTGCAACTGGAAATGCAGGAGTCCCAAGGCAATTAATCGTCCATGAATGGGTGCCAGCTGATCTCTGGGCACTCCTTCGATGTCCTGGATCCGCCCCACCCAAGTGGTGTACTGAGTCTCAGACTCTTCGTTTTCAGGTTGCTTTGGACGCGTGGCGGACA
Organism: Planctomycetaceae bacterium; assembly: GCA_020426325.1. GTDB lineage: Bacteria > Planctomycetota > Planctomycetia > Planctomycetales > Planctomycetaceae > JAHBXU01. The sequence goes on from JAGQQG010000021.1 coordinate 11,245, forward strand.
GAGCCTGCTCGGCATCAGCGTAGGCACCGAGCACATCGACTTCGGTCTGAGTCAGGCTGACGGCATCAAAGTCGAGATGGAGCATGCGAGTTCCCGGCGAGGCGGATGAGGCGAGGAGACGCAGGCTGGGCGAAATCGTCCCGCCATTGACTCCCAACTCATATCGACAGCAGCGCCCATGCTGACCAGCTTCGGCGACACCAGTCGCACGACCCGCATAGGTGGACGGTGTCACGTCTCAGCCTTGACGCACTCGACCGGATACCTGCAAACAACAATCTCACCGAAACCGGCTCAACTGTTATTCCTTTACATTGCACCTTCTCTGCAACAGCAGGTGATTGAATGCTCAAGCAATTCAGTCTGCCGGATGATCTGCAATGCGTTCCTGCATCGCTGCAATGCCCTGATCGTACACCGAAAGCACCGCCTGTCGCTCGGAGTCGTCAGCAAACGTCCCGCGATCTCCGATGAATGTCTGGCTGTCCTGCATGTCCTTGATGAGGGACGAGGCAACTTCGTGATCAAACACGCGACGGCTGCCGACATCGATGAACGTGGCAGACGTATGGCTGAATAGCTCTCGTCCGTACTCGTTGAGGGGAGTTTTGGTCGACATGTCCGGGTCTATGGGCGCAGACGGGGGTGGGGTCCGCAATGCGACCCAGCATGGTCCATCGATGGGCAATGTCACATTCATGGTGGCCACAAGGTGCTCGCCCTCAGGTTGTGTTGAGATCGACTCGATGACCTCCCCATTGCGGACCAGTTCGAGACGTTCAAAGTCCACACGACCAACTGCACGCCCAACAATCGTCACATCTCCCGGTTCCTTGATTTCAATGGGTTCACCGATTCCCTGACCGTTGACCGTGAACTCCAGCAGAGGTCCATTGGTGATGTACGAATGCCCGGCTGCCAGCTGATCGAGCCATTGCTCGGGTGTGATCTGATCGGGTGCCGGGACATACACTCGCGAGAAGTCGTAGATGAACCAGTCTGTGCCGGTCGAGACGGGGACCGGAATCCCCACGTTCCAGTAGCGGTAAAAGCTGTGGGCATAACTGCCACGCGAGCCGCCGTCGAAGATATTGTTGGCGTGCAGTCGTCCCGCGAGCCAGTTGGGAATGTCCTCAAGCCCCCAGGCATTGTGGCACCAGATGACCGTGCCCCCCATCTCACGCGCACGCTCGATTCCTCGTTGGAGCGGGATGCCGTCTGTGCCCGTCTTCGAGATGCCGGGACCGATGCTCACCGGGTACACCAGTTCGGGAATACTCAGCAGCATCACATGGCCAAATCCTTCGCCGCCCGAATTGAAGTTGTGCCGATGCTCCTCTCCATTGTCGAAGTGAACGTGGTCCGTGTTCAACGCGTGCAACTCATCACGGGTGTACTTGTTCGAGATGTAATCGACATCATCGTCCGCCCGCTCAAGATATGAGACGAACACAAGGTCCAGCCCGTCAGCAGTTGACGATTCAATGAGATAACGATCGGTCTCGGGCCGTGTCAGGCGACGGACATGCACGTGCGTGTTGGCGTTCTGTAACCCGGCATGTCGGGCATCGTAGAAGCGATGCAGTTTGAGTGTAATCTCCGCTTTCGCCTTGTCCCGTAGGTCGACGGTCTGCGTTGTAATCTCGGTTTCGATGCCTGAGAACGCGGAGAACTCCAGGACCTCACGAGGAAAGCGAACCGTCTCGGGCCTGACCAACGTAGACCATTCCTGAATGGCCGGTTGATCATCGAGTCCCTGCCCACGCGGTAGTAATTCAGGGAGCGAGATGGTCTGACCATCTGCCCCTTTCACACGTACCAAACCGGGGATTGTTTCTTCTGACTCAGCATCGACCAATGACAGCCGAACAGAACAGGTCTCTGTCTCGGAAGTTGGTTCCACTCCAAACAGAGTGCCCATCATCAGGAGCAGCACGGCGGCGGTGGCGGCAAGAGCCCATCGCATGTCTGACCTCGTCTCTCTCTGAAACCCAAAGACCACTTTCAACACGGGAAGAGTTGGCTTCCCCCATCAACACGCAGCACTTGACCGCTAATGAACTGAGCCGCTGGCGTACACAGAAATGCCACCAGAGCTGCGACCTCATGTGGCCGACCGTAACGCTCCAGCGTGTCTTCCGTTACCAGTTGCGACTCATCAATCTCATGAATGCGGAGGAACCGTTCCGTCACCGTCGAGCCAGGGGCCACGCAGTTGACGGTGACATTGCATGGACGGAGCTGGGCTGCCAGACAGCGGGTGTACTCATGAACGGCTGCCTTGGCCACCGAGTAGATCGCTCCACTCTCCCGTCCTGAGCAGCCGGCAATACTGCCTATCGTGATGATGCGCCCCGCGCGCCGCTCCTGCATCTCGCCAGCGACTTCTCGACAGAACAAAATCGTCCCGAGGAGATTGCGATCCATCACGCTCTGCAGATCGTCGAGCGAGATCGAAAGACCGTCATCGTTCTCCGGACGCCCGCCTTGACCAACAGACGTCCCGGCGGAACCGATATCGCCCCCCGCACAGCACACCAGAATGTCAATCTGCCCCCAGCGGTCTCGAACTTCTCTTACGATCCGCTGCACGTCCAGCTCACGGGTCACATCACCCCACACGGCCATCGTTTCGCCCTCGCAGGTTTCAGCGATGTGAGCAGCCAGTTGCTGCATCGTTCCTCCCTCGCCGAATGTCCTGGGACTGTCCTCACGAGTGCCATGAACGGCCACGCGTGCCCCCAGCTTGCAGAGTTCCTCGGCCATGACTCGGCCAAGGCCTCGTGAAGACCCGGTGATAAGCGCGGATTGGCCATCGAGCGGTTTAGACATCATGTTGAATGCAGGGCTAATGGTCTGTTCAATCTGAGTGAGGGATTCGTCGAGGAAGCGTTGTTCGAGTCCGGGTGAATTGTAACACAACCTCTACGTAGAATACGCTCGCAGTCAATCGCCCCAGGTTGGTGAGTACTTCTCATCGACATCCCGATGGTTTTGAAGAATTGAGGTTCGTTTTGAAGATCATCTCAGTTGATGTCTGTCCGCTCTCGGGAGCGACCGTAGATGGTGGATGGCCGCAGGGTCATGAGCCGCAGGAGGATTTGCATACGCTCGTCATTGTACGAACGGACAGCGAGCATGTCGGTTACGGCAGCTGTTTCACGTCCGGTGCCCTGGTAGCCGGAGCTGTGCAACTATTGTGGCCACTCCTGAAGGCGGAATCCGCCATCGAACCAGAGCGGGTGACGGAGAAACTCCGACAGTCATCGTTCTGGCAGGGACGCGGTGGAGCTGTCGAGCATGCGATCAGCGGCATCGACATCGCCCTGTGGGATCTCCTTGGCAAAGCCTGCGGACAACCAGTCTCACGACTGATGGGGGGTATTTATCGCGATCGCATCAAGCCCTATGGTTCAGTCCTCTTCGACGAGCCGGAGCCCCTCAGGCAGAAGCTGACAGACGTGGTCGAGCGTGGATTCCGTGCGATCAAACTGGGTTGGCGACCGTTTGGTCGCCGCGATCGGCAGTTTGACGAACTTCTCGTCCAGACTGCTCGCGAGACTGTGGGCGATCAGGTCGAATTGATGGTCGATGCGGGGGGCAGCGAGCAGTTCTGGCCGCATGGCCTCAACTGGGCACGCAACACTGCGGAGATGTTGGCGGACTACAACATCGTCTGGTTTGAAGAGCCGCTCTCCCCTGACGATCTCGACGGCTTTGTCGAGTTGACGCGAGTCTCCCCGGTCCCGATCGCCTCCGGCGAAGTGCTGACGCGCAGGCAGGCATTCACTCCCTGGCTTGAGCGGAAAGCGGTCGACATCATTCAGCCGGACTGCACCAAGTGCGGCGGACTCAGCGAGGCCCGCAGGACCGCCTGGCTCGCGGCTGACCATTACGTCCAATGGGTTCCGCATGGTTGGAACACAGCAGTCGGACTGGCTGCTGACCTTCAACAATCGGCCGCCATGCCAGTAGCCCGGTACGTCGAATACCTCACGCCGTGTGCCTACATCGATGAACTGACCACCGAGCCTTTTCAACTCGATGGCACAGGCATGTTAACGATCCCCACCCGACCGGGACTCGGCATCGACATTGCAGATGACCAGCTGAATCGGTTCTGTCCGAAACCGATCACATTCAGCTGATGCTGGACGCAGCAGATCAATCGTCTGCCAGATGGCGACCAGCGAGGCTGCCACCACCAGGAAGCAGTTCACCCCCGCGGATGGTCGCTGCCGCTCGCAGAAGTGTCTCCGCGGTCCGATGCTGACCGTGACTGTCGGTCAATCGAAAGCGTCCCTGGCACGGTTCGAGAAGGGTGATGTCCGCGATCGTCCCTTCGCGGAGCGTCCCGAGTTCGTCCGACTGCTTGAGAATCTCCGCAGGTCGAAGGGTTGTGAGTTCAACGACCCGTTCGAGGGACATTCCCAGGTGAAGAAACTTGCTCATCGTAGTGGGCATGTCGTAGACCGGACCGTTGATGCACCACGCATGCAGGTCGGTGCTGATCGTCGTCGGCTCAAAGCCCTGTTCAAGTGCTGACGCTGCAATCTCCCAACAGAAGCTGCCCATGCCATGTCCGACATCGAACTGGACCCCGCGTTCCCGGGCTTCAAAAACTTCGTCAAAGATGCGGCCATCGGCATCCGTGATCGGCGTACTCCCGCCGCGAAAACAGTGTGTCACGCAGTCGCCCGGTGACAGTTCCCGAATCAGTTCGGGGGTCGGCATCGGGCAGTAGCCGATATGAACCATCAGCCATGTCTCCGACTCGCGGGCCGCGCGAATGGCGTCCCGGAGATTGGCCCAGCCGTCCTCGCCGGTCCCGATGATGAAGTCACTGGCCCGAATCTTTACACCGATGGCCACATCCGGATGTTGGCGAATAACTCGCTTCACCCCCTCGACATCCGCATACCGGCGATCCAACAGTTCTCCGAGATTTCCGGTCAGCAGGCCCGTGCGCGACAAGTTCACAAGGGCGAACACCCGAGTACGTGCGCGATCGATCGTCTCTCGACGAAACTCATCGAAGCTGAACGACCCGGCGGTGCCCGTGTCGAGAAAGGTTGTCACTCCGTTGGCAGCGGCAAGCGAATCCGGGTGCAGGCCCCACGGCGAGTGCGGATAGACATGGACATGCAGATCGATCAGTCCGGGAACAACCAGAAGCCCGCGGGCGTCAAGAGTGCACTTCGCTTCAACATCATCGGTCGTCTGCGTGACTCGGACGATGCGGCCATCGTTGACAACCACATCGAACGTACCTCGCAAGGATTGTGACGGGTCAATGACATCCCCGCCCCGAATGAGAAGGTCGCACTTCATGATCTCATTGAGCTGCTTTCAGGAAGGTGACTAGATCCGCCAGTTGCTGCGGCGTGAGCTGTTTGTCGAGGCCGGCGGGCATGATCGAAACCTTGCTTTCCAATCGCTCCTCGATCTCGCTCAGCGGGATCTGAAGCAACTTCTGTGCGTCAATTTGCAGGCTGATCTCTGTCGAGGTCTCATCTTTGATCACCCCATTCAGCACCCGGCCGTCGGCGAGAAGCACGGTCGTTGGCTCGTAGCTGCGCACGAAGCTCGCACTCGGAAACAGGATCGCCTCCAGCAGATCACGCTCATTGCGGATGCGGCCGACCCGCGAAAGATCCGGTCCCACACGTCCGCCCAGATAACCCATCGTATGACAGCCGATGCAAGCGACCTTTGTCCCGTGAAAGACTCGTTGCCCGCGACGAATATCCCCATCTGCCAGCAAGTCGAGGACGGCCTCCAGTTGCTGATACTTGTCTCGATTCTCCTGCTCGATGCGGGCAAACAATGCCTCCGCCTGCTGTTGAGTTGTCTCACCATAACCGGCGATCACGTCTTTGAGTTTGTCGACTGGCAAGGATGTCGTCGCAGCACTTGCGGTAAGAGCGTCGAGCAATCGCACGCCGTCGGATTCATCCGACGATTGCTTGAAGACCTCAATCAACTGTTGCAACTCCATCGGCCCCGTCGTCGGAATTGCATCCGTCAGCCGGATCAGAAGATCGTTATCCAAAGGAGTTGATTTCAGCAAATCGACGGCAAGCGACCGCACTTCGAGGGGTTGGTCAACAGAGAGCGAATCGCAGACGAACTGCTGGATCGCCTCGGAGTCTAAAGCTCTTGCCGATTGTGGGATGGCGAGTAATGCCCGCAGACGAATGCTGGCGGTCGTTCCACCATCCAGAGCGAGTGCCCGCAGCTTTGCGATCAGCTGTTCATCCAGCGTAGTCTCGGAGGCAGCGGCAATCACTCTCACCGCGAGATCAAGCATATCAACATCGTTCGCATCGAGCGAAGTCGCCAACGCCGGTTGCCAGTATGCGGGAAGTTGCTTCAATCCGCCGAACACCATCGCATGGAGGATGAGGGTCTTCGTTTGATCATGAGTCGATGAGCCCGAAAGGACGTTCGCCATCATCTCCTGTATCGAAGCATGACCGACAAAACGAGCTAACCGCTGCGAGAGTTCGTTGGCTTGTGCCTCAGCTATGTTCTTTTGTTCCAGAGATGTACGGAAGTATTCGACCAAGTCGTCAGCCCACTCCGAATGATGATCGATGATCCACCAGACGGATTCGTGAAGCGATCGAACGTCTTCGGACTCTTCTCCTCCCTGGGTAGATGCGAGTATCTCTAGAACTTCAGCGGGGGACACATTACCTTCGCCGATCTGGTCTCTTGCAATCAATGCGATTCGTTGGGCCGATGTTGAATGCAACGAGTTCTGAACCTGCTGTAAGCGGGATGCGTCGCCGATCTCGATGAGGGCATACGTCAGCGAGTGTTCCAATATCCGATCACTCTCCACGGGAACAGCTTCCAGGAGTGCCTCAAAGACATCGGCGGAACCGATTCGCCCCAGGGCTTCCGCTGCGGCGCGTTGATTGTGTGGCGAGTCGGACTGCAGGAGTTTCACAACATCCGACACTGCTTGCTGGTCCTGCCAGACGCTGATGATGTGCACCGCCGCATGCCGGACGGTTTCATCCTCATCGGTGAGAGCAACGCGGACGGCCTCACGAGCCGACGGATGATCAATCCATGACAACGTCCAGACAGCCTGCCGGCGATGATCGACAGATGGAGTCGTCCGTAACACCTCCCGGAGAGGAGCGACGGCTTTTTCACCCCGTTTCCCCAACGTTTGTTTTGCTCGCTCACGGACGGCATGACGCGGGTCACCTAACAGACTCACCAACTCGTCGGTCGACGGAGACTCCCAATCAAGCTTCAGCCCGCGTCCATCAGCCAGTTGGTGAGAGCCGGTGCGTTTGATGCGGTAGATGGCGCCAAGGATGTCGGGTTTGTGGAGATTGGATGTTGGGCAGCACAGTTTGTACCAGCCACCCGTGTTGACGACGACCAGGCTGCCGTCAGCGTCCTCCAGCACGTCGGTCGGGTGAAAATCGATATTGTCGCTGACCAGGAAATCCTCGTGCTTCGACTCGAATGTCGCCCCATCCGGCGTAAGCACATGCCGGGTGAGGCGGTGCATGTTGAACAGGCAGCAGAGAACGTTGCCAGGATAGTCGTCGCCGAGTTGGTCAGATTCGAGATGCAGCAACCCGCACGGTGCCGCCGGACCGAGATGTGAGAGGACGGGCATCAACTCTCCCGTACGGGGATGACCCTCCAGGACGCCATGATTCTTCCCGTAGACACCACCGTAAATGGCATGGATCAGACCGTCCCGCAATCCGCCGCCGGGGCGAACCAGAAACGTGGTCGAGAAGATGCGTTCGCCGCCGGGTGTAAACACGACCTCGACGGGGTTGTCCATCCCACCGGTCATCACCGGCTCGATCGGACCGCCTTCCGGTCGACGTCGGAAGATGTGTGACGCCCGCGTGACGAACGGTTCGCGACCGGGGCGTTCGTAGGTCTGCTCAGCAAACGCTCCTTTGCACCAGTAAATCCAGCCGTCCGGGCCGAGATAGGGGCCGTGCAGGTCATTCGCACAACCCGTGAGTGTCTTCGCGTCGAACCACTCCTCCTGCAGGTCGGCCTCTCCATCGTCATCGGTGTCCGTCAGCTTCCAAATGACGGGCGGAGCGGAGACGTACAGCGATCCGTCAAACCACATGGCCCCTTCCGGGAACATCATGGAACCCGCAAACACCACGCTCTTCTCGAATGTGCCGTCTCCATCGGTGTCTTCCAGACGCACAATCCGGTGCGGTTTCTGTTCGAGTTGCGTCTGCACGTTCTCGTTCGAACCGCTGGAGTCTGCGACATACAGCCGCCCCTGTTCATCGAAGTCTGCACAGATCGGCCGATTCACCAAAGGTGGCCCGGCAACCTGCTCGATCGTGAAACCGTCCGGGAGCGTGAAGTTGTGATCGCCGAGGGCGATGTCGTTTGCGAATGCAGGAGCAGTGAGTGCGGTGAGTAATGAGAGCGTGGTGAGGAATTCGAGAAGGGAGTGAGCAGTGAGCAGTGGGCAGTAGTGGTTATTCTTCATTGCGTGTTCTCGGTCATCGAGTGGGATTGTTTGACGATCTCTTGGGGGACCCGCGAGGTGTAGCCCGTGGGCTTGTTGACAATTCTCCACTGCCAACTCCCCACTCCCTCTGTCTTAAAACTTGCCGGTCGTGTCGAGTTCCGTAGTTGACTCGACGTGCTGCATCAGTTCGTCCTTGTCCCACCAGGTGGGTTTCATGATGCCTTTCGAGTAGAGCTTCTCTCCCTGATCCATGAAGTGAGGTGACTTGGGATCTGCACTTTGGCCCCAGGGGATGCAGGTGTAGCACTCGATGCCGTCTGGGTGAAAGAACATCAGTTGCATAGCCATCGAGCCGTTGTTGGCGATGTAAGTGCCGGGGTTGTCCTTGTCTTCGTCACAGCGGACATCGAGCAGGGTCTCGGAGAAGTTGGCCTCCTTGTCTCCTGCGCGGAAGTCGCAGCCGCCGACCGGGAAGTACTGTCCCTCGCGACCGACTTTGTGGATGTCGCCCCAGGCGATGTCCCAGCGACCGTACCTGGTTGTCAGTTCGTCGACCGTTTCGGACAGCAGATCAAGCAGTTTGCCGCGTGTCTCCGCATCGAGTGGTTTGTCCTGTCCAATGGGGGAGACGTCCAGCTTCTCGCCGCACTTGAGTCGCCAGAACTTGTAGACGGGGGTCGCGGTGGCCTCGGGAACGATCTGCCCATCCCAGGCAAGAATGGCCTCAGCGGCAGCCCGGAAGGTCGCATTTCGAGAAGGGCCACCTTTGTCAGCATCGAGAGCCGCTTGCAGTTCGCCCTGCCATCGTGAGGCGAGTCGGTCGTGGACGTCCATCGCGTACGAGAGGGCCTCTTCTTTCGTCACCGAGTTATCGGCTTCCAGCAGATCAACCGTGCGTTGACCGCGTGGATTGTTGGTGTCCCAAGAGACATTGTAAATGTAAGACGGATACTTGTCCGGCGTGAGGGGCGAATCGACAAGCATGTTCGCCGGTGCGATGTTGCAGTTCTGCATGTAGCCCCGCTCGGGGTTGAAGAGATGCACGAGATCCTTCGCCTCGTGAATGCCTTTCCATGCGGTGTCCGATGTATGGCCGGGCACGGGGGCATCCCAGTCATAACCATCGGGCCTTATCGGAGTCGCGCCGCTCCGCAGATATCCCGTCGTGCCGTGAGTGTCCGCAAACATCAGGTTCTGCTCGTTCAACTGGTTCATCCCCAGTGCCTCGAAGAACTCTTCAGCCGATTTTGACTTGACCATCCTGTACGACTGCTCGAACAGCCCCTTCTGGTCGAAGTAGGGTGACGCCCCCACGTAAGCGATGCCTTTCTCCAGGTCCGGCTCCGCCATGACTGGCCCCAGATGTGTGTAGAACGCGGGCCGATTGACCGGCTTCGAGTCCTTCACCGGAATCGAGATCATCGCGACTTCCGCGTTCTTCCATTCGCCGTCGTACTCATACTGTGGCAAGGGGGCGACACGGATCTTCATCTCATAGACATCGGACGTGTCCGGTCCGCCGGTGGTCATCGCCCAGCCGACGTGTTCGTTGTGGCCGATGCCGACGAGCGGCGAGCCGATCAGAAAGAATCCGCTCTGATGCAAATCACCTGCGTGGACACGTGCTTCGTAGAGCACTGCGAGTCCTTCCCACGTGAGGTGGGGATCGGTGAGCAGGATGGGAATCTTGTCAGCGGAACGGGACGGCCCGACGACCCATTCATTCGACCGCATGGGCGGTCCCTGTGGCGGGCCGTTGCGTTTCTGCCCTTCCTTGAGGTCATCCATGATCGTGCCGATCGGCCAGCGGAGGATCATCGCGCGACCGATGGTGACGAGCATCCACGGCTCCAGTTCGACTGCATGTTCGGGCACTTTGTCCGGATGTTGCTCTTCGTATGCTTTGATACCAGCTGTGAAGCCGCTCAGGATGTCCTTGAGATTCTCCGGACCGGTCTTCCACCATTCTTTGGCGAGTTGCTCGTTCCGCCACAGCCGCATGATGTAGTCCTGATCGACATACTCCTTACCGAACGCCTCCGACATTCGCCCCGTGCCGGTTCGCACGGCCTCGTAGATGTCGCTCAACCGATCCTCCGCCTGTGCGTAACCCAATCCGTACGCACCGCCGGCTTCCGTCTCCGCATAAACGTGTGGAACACCCCATGTGTCGCGATAGAGTTTGACCGAGCCGTGATCTGATTTCTCAGCCGCATCTCCGGCACCAGAAAACAGGAGAGCAGAGACAGCGACGGTCCCCACGACAAATAAGGCAGATTGCGATGACATGTGTTCTCGTGGTGAAAGAAGAATCAGGATCTCTGCATGACTGATGGTTCGACGACCCAGCACTTATGGTGTACCCGGGTCCCAGATCGTGGCATTGATGCGGCGATAGGGGCTGTCGTTCGGATAGAAGTAGTACAAGGTGACGACCTTCCCGTCCGGACGTTGGAGGGTTCGCGGATAACCAAGATCGCGTCCCCCCGTATCGGTGATCAGCACGAACGGCTCACTCCACGACTGGCCTTCATCGCTGCTGAATTTGGCCAGCATCTCGAACGGCGCCTTCCGGTCTCCATAGGTGACGCACAGACGGCCGTCCTGAAGCTTGATCATCGACGGTGGGTTCCCCTCCCCCACATCATCGACCGCGTTGCCGAGTGACTGCCAACTCAGGCCATTGTCGAGAGATTCCCAGGTGTCGATCCAGCGATGTTTGTCCTCGCCAATCCCTTCCCGTCGTCGTGTGGTCATCACGAGATGCTCGGGCGACACTCTGACCGTGGACGGCATGATCGAAAAACCGTGAGGCTCCGGCCCGACGAAGGAGAGGAACTCCCAGTTGAGGCCGCCGTCGGTTGTCCGTCCGCAGAAGACGCGGCCCTCGGTCTTGTCGGCCTTGGAGCAGGTCAGAAAAACGTGGCAGTCATGCTTGCCGTTGACGATGTAGTCCGACCGGGCCATGACGCCGGGCTGACCAAAGTTGGGCACCTGAAATGGTCCCTTCCATTCATGGCCACGATCGTCCGAGTAATACAGCCGCGACCCGCCGCCGTGGATGTCATGAAACCGCATCGTCATGCAGAAGTCCGGGTGCGTGAAGTCGATCGGCTCGGTGATCGGAACCGGGTCTGCCTCGGAGTGCTGGGGGTCGGTCGTGCCGTGACGCATTCCGCCCGCGTTGACGAGCATCCCCTTGTCCTGAGGATGCTCCAGCTTCCAGGTGACACCGCCGTCAAGACTACGGGCGAGCACATGATGCTCGGGCTTGTCACGGTCGATGTTGTGCCGTTCGAGCCCCAGGCTCTTATGCAGGCCCGTGCTGAACCCGACGAGAATCTCATCTCCCCACATCCACATGCCATGATTTGCCGGCCAGCCGCCGAATTGCCCGTCCTCACCAAACACCTTCACATGCCGTTCCACAGACGGTTCTGAGGCTTGAGTGATCGTGGCGGAGAGTAAGATCAGAGAAAACGTCAGCCGAGAACATGGTCGCAGTTGCATGAAAGCCTCTGAGTGATCAGTGAGTGTCGTCAAAGCCGATCACTGATTCTGTCGGGCATGCAGTTCCCGGTCAACTCGCCGGCGGGATTGCTAACTCATCGGAGCGCATCCCCCGCCTCAACTGCTGCTTAATCGACGTGGAACTGGTCATCATTTGCGGTGTTTTTCAACGCGGAGACGCTGAGGTCCGCAGAGACGCGCGGAGAAGGGTCGGGGAGTGAACACACGGGTCCGCTGATCAACAACAAATCAATGCGGGAAGAACTTGATTACGTCCCGGTCATCGTCGAGTGTGTGAATTGCTTCGTAAACAAGATCAGCAAAGCGTCGCTCCAATGCTAATCTGAGTGCATGCATGGCCACCATCTTACGAAAAGCTGCGGTCACATCCGGATGGTCAAGTGGTAGCTGTCCCGGTTTCTCCTCTGTCAACTCATCATTTGTTTTCTCACACTGCCTGACCAACGACATCACCTCATTGAGCACGTGGCCGTCTGTTACACCATTGGCGATGTGGCCAATCGCCTTCTCAGTCGTTGCTCCTGAAAGCCCAGTAACAGCAATGAGGTGCGCACAGAGTTCTGCCGCCCATTGATTTCTCGCTGACGGATCGATCTGGGCGAAGAACTCGTTCCACTCTGCCGGAACAAATGGATCAGTCCGAGGTATCATGACTTCATCCTGATATGAACAAGAAGCCCGCAGGTGCTCACCCACGGGCTTCTCTCATTCTTCCCTCCGCGCGTCTCTGCGGACCTCCGCGTCTCCGCGGTGAATCTCAGTCCCAGGACAACGCACTCGCTGCCTGGTACTCCGTCACGCGGGTCTCGAAGAAGTTCTTCTCTTTCGAGAGGTCCATCGTCTCGGACATCCAGGGGAAGGGGTTCTTCGAGCCGTATTGGGTCGGCAGGCCGATGCGTTCGAGACGGCGGTCTGCGACGTGCTGGACGTAGTCGACGAACATGTCTGCGTTGAGGCCGAGGATGCCGCGCGGCAGGCAGTCTTTCGCGTAGGCGATCTCCAGTTCGACCGCCTGCTTGATGCGGTCGATCATCTCCTGCTGGAACTCAGCCGTCCACAGGTCCGGGTTCTCGTGCTTGATCCCGTTGATCAGGTCGATGCCGAAGTTGAGGTGGATCGTCTCGTCCCGCAGGATGTACTGGAACTGCTCGCCGATGCCCGTCATCAGGTTGCGACGATGGAACGACAGCACCATCACGAATCCACTGTAAAAGAAGATCCCCTCCATGATGATGTAGTAACCGATGAGGTTCTTGAGGAACGCCTGTGCCCCCGCGAAGCTCTCGGTGGAGAAGTTGTCGTCGAGGATCTCGGTCGTGAGGTCCATCTCGAACTTGTCCTTCGCCGCGATGGCCGGGATCTCGTGGTACATGTTGAAGACCTCGCCCTCGGACAGGCCCAGCGACTCGACCACATACAGGAACGTATGCGTGTGAATCGCCTCCTCGAACGCCTGACGCAGCAGGTACTGCCTGCACTCCGCGTTCGTCACATGCTTGAAGATGGCCAGCACGAGGTTGTTGCCGACCAGACTCTCAGCCGTGCTGAAGAACCCGAGGTTCCGCATAATGACCAGCCGCTCGTCCGGCGTGAGCTTGTCGCTCCGCCACGTCTCGATGTCCTTGGTCATCGGCACCTCGGTCGGCATCCAATGATTGGCACACCCGTTGAGGTAATGCTCCCAGGCCCACTTGTACTTAATCGGCATCAACTGATTGACATCAACCTGCGCACAATTGACGAGCCGCTTCGCGTCAGCATCAATGCGGCCCGTGTCGACCTGACCATCGTGGAGATCGGGGATGCGGGTGTCGGGTGTCGGCGTTCGGGTGTCGGGCGGAGCGACCATCGTGTCACCTGCGTTGAGGAGTTGAGTATCGGAGAGAGAATTCGACATGAGGGAGTCCTTTCATTCGGTAAAGTCGAGCTCATGCCCGACGGGTTGGCGGTGGGATGTTTGGCTTGATTTCGTGTAGGTCAGGCTGTGCCTGACATTGCTCTTGTGCGTGATTCCTGGATTCAGAGGTTCATTGCGATTGTCCGTCACCCGGCCTCGTCAGGCAGAGCCTGACCTACGTCACTGACCTACGGCTACTTCGTATTGAGATTGAATCGCACACGACCGGACTTGAAATGCGCCTCGTAGTCTTGCATCACTTCAGCGAGAAATGATCTCGCCCAGATAGTGCTCTCGGCCATTGCTTCACGACGCCTGAAGAACCAATTGGGGTCATTCACGTGCCGAGAGATCGTCTTTCGGAAATCACTATTCTTGTGGAGGACAACAACCTCGATGGTTTCATCTTCGTGCTCGACAACGCGGTAGGACGGGCCACCGTACGAACGCCCGTAGTCGAATTCTTCAGGCATAATCGGCTCCCAACATGTTTTGCGAACCACCTCCCTGGCATTCAAGTCACATAGACTTGCCGTGCCGGACCCATGATGCATCTATGGTAACTCAGGCAATTGAGCCAATAGTTCTTTCCTAATGCAAGTTTCAATTGCTTCTTCCAACATTGAGTGTGAATTACTAGCTTGAGGCTCGAAGCCAAAGCTTACAGAGTAGTAACAGATATCCTTTGAGTGAGACTGAGCCCATTCGTTCATACGATCACCAATGAACTCCGCATTCTGCCTTTTGCTCAGCTTTCTCTGATAAAAGCCCGAGAATACCTGAATTAGACGAAATGCACTTTGATATCCAGATTCATGTGCTTGACGCCATTGTTTCACTACATTGTTGACTGGATCTTCCCGACGTCGTTCTAGCTCTACAAGAAGCTGGCAATCGTTTTCTATGACACCGCAGAAATCCACAACATTGGCAACTCCACACGGTTTCTCTGACTGCAGTTCTACTCCATATTTCTGCTCAACAGCTGTCTTGATTACGTCGTCTAATGTCATAATCATGTCGCCCCATAGCCATGTGGGTCCGGCTGTGCTGGACATCGATTGTGTGTTGGCGCCGATTCGCTCGTGTCGACCGACGGAACCGGGCCTACGGTTGTTGGGTGGTCAGGTGGTTCTCCAGTCACGTAGTGTGCATGTAGCCATATAGGTCCGACTGTACCGGACGTCGATTGTGTGTGGGTGTCGATTCGCTCGTGTCGGCCGGCAGAGCCGGCCCTACGGTTGTTGGGTGGTCAAGTCATGTAGGGTGCATGTAGCAACGCGGAATGCACCGGGGTTGGTGTTCCTATCTTGTTTGTGGTGCATTTCGCTTCGCTGCATGCACCCTACGTTTGTTATTCGGGATTCATGGTTTGAATGTGTGTTGGTTCTGTGCGGCCCCAATTCTGGTCGTAATGTCCGGAGGCGACGTACTTCCTGAATGTGGATGACTTCCAATCCCAGGGGCGTTTGACATAACCGTGCTTCACCGGGTTGTAGTGGATGTAATCGAAGTGGGCTTCCAGATCCCTCTCATCTCGAATCAGGTGTTCCCAGAATCGTGTCTGCCACACGCCTCGGTTGCCGCGTCTCTGTTTGCTTGCTGTGGTTGTGGCCTCACGTCCACTCTGACGTCTCCAAAGCCGGGTGAAGTCTGACTTGATTCGTTGCCAGCGTCGCGAGAATTCCTGATCGCCGTTCGGCAGATTCCAGATTGCGTGAAGATGGTCGGGGAGCAGGACAATCGCGACAGTCTCGTAGGGGAGTTGTTCGTTGACGGATCGCATCACCTCGCCGAGAAGTGTTCTGGCGGATTCCTCGGCGAACAGGGGAATGCGATCGTACGTGACAATCGTGAAAAAGTAGGTCCCTCCCGGCTGATACCAACGTCGAAAGGCCGACATGAACAACCTCATGTAGGGTGCATGCAGCGAAGCGAAATGCACCACGAATGAAGTGAGAGGGTCGAATCCGGTGCACTTCGCGTTGCTGCGTGCACCCTACTTCTGGTCTAACCTACTGGCAGGCTTCGCAGTCCGGGTTGTTGGGGTCGCAGGCCTGGCCGGTGACGGCGCCGACCGTTTCGAGGGTTTCTTCCTGGTCGATGCGGACGTTGCTGTTGGGAGCTGCAAGTTGTTTGCGGTCGACGCGGATTTCGCCGCTGGCGGAGGCGTTCTTCATCCATCTCGGTTGGATGCCGAACTTGTTGACGTCGAGGGTGCTCTTTTCGACCTGAGTGGCTGCGAGGGTCCGCAGGTAGTAGGTCGTTTTGAGGCCCTTGTTCCAAGCGAGCATGTACATCTCGTGGAGCTTCTTGCCGCTCGGCTCCTGCATGTAGAGGTTGAGCGACTCGCCCATGTCGATCCACTTCTGACGGCGGGCCGCACACTCGATGATCCACGCCGGGTCGACCTCGAACGCGGTGAGGTACCGCATGCGGATGTCCTCCGGGATGCGGTCGATCGCGACGAGCGAGCCGTCGTAGTACTTGATGGCATCGAGCATGTCCTTGTCCCAGAGGTTCAAGGCCTTGAGTTCGTCGACCAGTTCGATGTTAATCTGCGTGAACTCACCGGACAGGTTGCTCTTCACGTACAGGTGCTTGTAGCTCGGCTCGATCGACTGGGTGACGCCGATGATGGTCGAGATGGTGGCGGTGGGGGCGATGGCCATGCAGTTGGAGTTCCGCATGCCGTGCCGCGAGATCGCCTGACGCACGAGTTTCCAGTCCATCGACTGTGAGCGGTCGATGTCGACGGGGACGCCGCGCTCCTCTTCGAGCAGGTCGACCGTGTCGATGGGGAGCAGGCCGCGATCCCACTTGGAACCCTCGTAGGAGGAGTAGGTGCCCCGCTCTTTGGCCAGTTCGGATGACGCCATGATGGCGAAGTACGAAATGGCTTCCATGCTGCGGTCTGCGAACTCGACCGCTTCGTCCGAGGCATAGCTGAAGCCCTGAATGGCCACAGCGTCCTGGAAGCCCATCAAGCCGAGGCCGACCGGGCGGTGACGCTGGTTGGACGTCTTGGCCTCCGGCGTGGGGTAGTAGTTGATGTCGATCACGTTATCGAGCATCCGCATGGCCGTGCGGACGGTGTCTTCGAGCAGTTCGAGATTGAGACCGTCCCTCGTCGTGTGAGCCTTGAGGTTGATCGACCCCAAGTTACAGACAGCTGTCTCATCGGGAGACGTGTTGAGGAGGATTTCGGTGCACAGGTTGGACGAGTGCACGACCCCTTTGTGGTCCTGAGGTGAACGGATGTTTGAGGGGTCCTTCCAGGTGATCCAGGGATGTCCCGTCTCGAACAGCCGTGTGAGCATCTTCCGCCAGAGTTCGACGGCTGAGACACGGCGATGCAGTTTGATGTCCCCTTCGCGGACGGCCTGCTCGTATTCGAGGTACCGCTTCTCAAAGGCGGCCCCGTACAGGTCATGCAGGTCGCGGACGTCATCGGGCGAGAACAGGGTCCACTCGGCGTTCTCCTGCACCCGCTTCATGAACAGGTCGGGAATCCAGTTGGCCGTGTGCATGTCATGCGTGCGACGACGGTCGTCTCCCGTGTTCTTGCGGAGGTCGAGGAACTCTTCGACGTCGAGGTGCCACGTCTCCAGATAAGCACAGACTGCCCCCTTTCGCTTGCCTCCCTGATTGACAGCCACAGCCGTATCATTCACGACCTTGAGGAACGGGATGACCCCCTGCGACTGGCCGTTGGTGCCGTGGATGTGCGAGTTGGTCGCACGGATGTTGGTCCAGTCATTCCCCAGACCGCCGGCCCACTTGGAAAGCTTGGCGTTGTCGGAGATGGACTTGAAGATGTGCTCCAGATCGTCCTGCACGGTCGAGAGGTAGCACGAACTGAGCTGTGGGTGAGGCGTGGCTGAGTTGAACAGCGTGGGGGTCGCCGATGTGAATCGGAACGAGGAGAGGACGTTGTAGAACTCGATCGCCCGATCTTCCTTGGCATCTCCCTCGTTGATAGCAAGGCCCATTGCGACTCGCATCCAGAAGTACTGGGGCGTCTCGATGCGACGGCCTTCGATGTGGAGCAGGTAACGATCGTAGATGGCCTGCAGGCCGAGGTACTTGAACAGCCGATCCCGCTCGGGCTTGAGGGCGTAGGCGATCTTCGTGAGGTCGAACTGACGCAGGTCGTTCGACAGGCGGTCCGCCATGATGCCGTCGATGATGTAATGCTCAAACTGGTTGCGATACAGCTTCTCCAGCCGCGATTCTTTGGTCGGAGCTTCGCCCAGGGCCTCGTTATAGATGACCATCAACATCAGCCGTGAGGTCACCGTGTCGTAGGCCGGGTCACGCTCAATACGGGAGCGCGAAGCGAGGATCATCGCCCGGTAAATCTCCTGCGAAGTGATACCGTCGTAGACGGAGCGCATCACATCGGCCACAAGCTCATCGATGTCACAGACGTCCTCGAGTCCCTTGCAGGCCTCAATGAGCCGTGTGCGGACGCGGTCCTGATCGAACGGGACGCGGATGCCGTCTTCCCAAGTGACGTGAATGACTGGGGCCGGAGCTTCCTCTTCAGCAGCAACTTGAACCTCTCCCCGCAAAGCCCGCATCTTCGCATGCTCGGCCCGATAGACGATGTACCGTCGACCGACGCGGTAGTGGCCCCGCTTCATCAGTGACATCTCGACGATGTCCTGCACCTTCTCGACCTCGACCCCGCGGTCCGTGCCCGCTTCGGCCGAGACTTCTGCTGCGGCTTCCGCGGACATGGTCTTAATGTCAGCCTCAATCTCAGCATCGAGTGGCTGAGCCTCAGCCAGGTTCAGTTCAGCTCGGAAAGCATTGGCCATCGCCCGTTCAATCAGACTGACATCAAACGGAACAACGCGGCCATCACGTTTACGGACCAACCATTCCTGCTGAGTGCGAACCATACGTGCTTCTCCTCGGTGAGATGTGTTTCCCCCCGAACGCCTCAATCGGCGAGCCTCGTGCGGGGGTGGGGACTGGTATGAAGTTTGACCCCGAAGGAGACCACCTTCGGCGCCCGAACAAGAGACAGGCCAACGGACATCCCGGCGCGCGTGCCCGAAGCACGCAACGGTGGGGGAAGTTCGGGGCCTCCTTGCTCTCCGGTTTTTGACTCCCGATGTCAGATAGGTGGTCCGGCAAAGCGGAGGACCACAACAGTTGACGTGTTCATAAATACACTGAACATCGGTTCAAATCAAGGCTCATCATGAGCGGGATACCGATGTCTCAGCGGTCAGTTCACCGTCCGGCTCAGGTTGCCCCTGACACCCGACAACGACCCAATATAGTGGCATAGCTTGTATCGTCAACACTAAATGTTGTGGTTGAGTTAGCTTTTGAGAAGATTGCGTGAAGTTCAAAAGAGAGCGGTGCTTATGTCATTCCGGCCTGTCGATCGTCTGTTCAGACTCTGTCAGCTTGTTGTGAAGATTGACGACCGTGGTGAGTCGAGTTATCCTGCGATTTTAAAGATGCATAACACGTTCCATTTTATCCACAATCAATGCGACTGGCTCTCCATACCGATTACGCTCTGCGGACACTGATGTTTCTAGCGGGAACTCAGCAGCGGGGGAGCGTCGGTCAAATCGCGGAGTTCTATGGCATCTCGCGGGACCATCTGGCGAAGGTTGTGCAGCGGCTGGCTCGTGAAGGGTTCGTGCGGAGTGTTCGTGGGGTTGGCGGCGGCGTTGAGTTGGCGATGCCTGCTGAAGACATCTCCGTCGGTGAAGTCATCGCCCGTTTCGAGGGATCGATGCATCTGCTCGATTGTGTGTCGATTGACAATCTGTGCGTGATTCAACCCGGCTGCAAACTGCGTCACGTCCTCATCGAGGCGGAGCGATTACAGACCGAGTATCTCAACAGTGTCCGGCTGTCCGATGTCGTGCAGCCGGGACATGACCTTGTGCAACTGATGAAGTGAATGAAAGGCGCGCTCATGAAAGTTACCCATCGTCAACAGCTCCTGCTGGCCGTTGTCTTAGCCATCGGGGCAGTAGCCATCTTCATTGCCCCCGATGCTCGTGCTCGTGAGAAGCAAGATGACCCCGCAGTTGAGCGGGCACGCAAACAGGTCCGCATGCTGGATGATCTGTATAAAACGGCCATCGTGCTGATCACGACAAACTATGTCGAAGAAGACACAGACCTTGCAGCGGGCGATGCGTTTCAGGCGCTGTTCAAGGTCATGAAAGACAAGGGCTGGCACGAGGTCCGACTGCTCGACGCCACCGGAGAGCCCTATGATGAGGACAACGCGCCCAGGGACGAATTTGAGAAGCAGGCAGTGAAAAAGATCAAGGGGGGTGAATCCTATGTGGACGAAGTCGTCACCAAAGACGGCAAGCCCTATCTGCGTGCCGCAACGGCAGTCCCGGTTGTTCTGGAGAAGTGTGTGATGTGCCATTCACACTATGCAGACGTGCCGGAGGGACAAGCGATTGGCGCGCTGGGTTACATCGTTCCGATTGAGTAGATCGACGCCCTCAAGTCATCGTGAAAACGAAAGAACCCCCGGTCTCTCACTTTAGAGGCCGGGGGTTTCTGATTGATCGTCAATGCCCCGCACAGAAACGTGCGAGCCGGTGCGATGGATCCGTCATTCTTCAGATTCTGCTTCCTCCGCAGCTTCCTTTGCCTCCTCATCTGCGGCTTTGGCTTCAGCCGTGATGACCTCTTTGATGGGCTGGATGAAATAGATCCGCTTGCCACGGGCGAGGAGTTGTTCAAGCTTGGCTTCGGCTTCCTTCTTCTGGTCGTACGGGAACCGGGCCTCCTCCTTCAGGCTTCCACTGAAGACACCCCAGACGAGACGTTTACGTTCGGTTGACTTCGCCTTGCGACGCGTCGTCGTGGCTTTCTTTTTTCGTGTCGCCTTTTTCTTCTTTTTCACCGTTGAGCCGGCGGCTTCAGCGGCTTCGACTTCGCGACGTTTGGACAGACGACTGGCAGTTTTGCGGGCCATGTTTGGTTGATCAGTTAATTAGATGACTGGTTGACTTGTAACGATCGTTTGACGTTGACATGCGATTGAAAACAGGGGCCGTGATTAGCTAATCAACAAATCATCTGATCAACTAATCAGCTTCTACCTCACTCGTCCATGATGTCTTTCTCTTTGGCAGCGGCGTGGTCGTTGACTTGCGACTCGTATTTCTTGGTGAGTTCCTGCACGGAGTCTTTGACGCTGTCGCGGTCATCCTCCGAGAAGACTTTGTCCTTTTCGGACTGGTCTGCGTGCTTGTTGGCGTCACGGCGGATATTTCGAATGGCGACCCGGGCCTCTTCAGCGAATTTGTTCACTCGGGTCGTCATTTCACGTCGTCGCTCAGTCGACAGCGGAGGGACGTTGAGCCGAATGAGACGTCCGTCAGAGTTTGGAGCCAAACCGGCGTCGCTGGACTGAATGGCCTTGACGATATCGCTGACCACGCCCGCATCGAAGGGGCGGATCACGATCTGCTGCGGTTCTGGAACGCTGATGTTGGCCAACTGTTTGAGAGGGGTGGGAGATCCGTAATACTCGACACGAATCGAATCCACCAGACCCGGTGTCGCACGACCAGTCCGAAGCCCCTGAAGCTGCCCCTGGAACACACTTACCGCTTTTTCCATACGCTCTTCAGCATCCAGCAGAATCTCGTCGCTATCCATCTCCGCTTCCTCAAAATTGTCTCATCGACGCCAAGAGAGACACCATAGTCGATCCGTAGCGATGTGAGAAGTATGTCAGCCGCAAGATGTGAGGCCGAGTTGCCCTGTCCAACTCATGGGACAGAAGTCTGGGAGCCCGGATCACGGATCGCTTCAAGGTCAAGCTGGCACAGGTCTTGAGCCTCCGTGAACAGCAGCAAATAGGGGGAACCATCGGGGAGAGTCTCCTTCGCGTCACCAAGTTGCGACTGAAGGATGTTGCGGGCCTTCTGGAATGCCCCCTGATAGGCCAGCAGGGCGGCTCGTCCAATCAGGGCCTCCGCCCGGTATCGCTCATTCTCCGAGCCGTACGATTCGAGCGTCGTGAGCATCTCCTCCGCCTGGGGCCAGCGATTGCGATCCCGAACGTATATCACCGCCAGTTGTTCCTGTGCACGGCGGATCCACTCCCGATCGGCCTGCGGGTCCCAGTCGAGCACAGCGAGGAAGGCGTCCTCGTTGATGGCCAGCAGCATTGCATGCACAAACTGGTCTCTGGCTGAGTTCTGCCGCACAATCGAGTCATCGGCCTGCTGAGGCGGAATGGACAGCGGATCAGCCGGACGGCTCAGCCACCCGACCCCGGCACTGGCGATCCCGGACAGGATGAAAAGTGCGATCAGATAACCGATCAGGTTTCGCGGCGAGACCGGTCCGCTCCCGGAGGCAGCAACCGCTGTCGAGCGAACGGCGGTCAGCTCAACATCTGCCAGACTCATCGCACCCCGTACGGCCTTCTGGACTCGTCGCACATCGTTGAAGAGGTCGCCCGCCGACTGATACCGCTCGTCGACATTCTTACGCAGCAAGCGGCTGACGATCTCGCAGACCGGCTTGGGGAGATCGGGCCGCAATTTGCTGAGCGGGGTCGCCTCGTCGTGAATGTGTTTGACAGCAATCGCCATCGCTGTCGGACCTTCAAACGGAGGACGCCCCGTGAACATGTGGTAACACGTCACGCCGAATGAGTAGAGGTCACTGCGAGGATCAACTTTTTCACCGTGAATCTGCTCAGGGCTCATGTATAACGGTGTGCCCACCGTCATTCCCTCCTGAGTGATATCCACACCCTCTTCCGGTCCGTACAGCTGGGCGAGTCCAAAGTCGGCGACCTTCACATCGATCTTGCGGGTCAGCATGATGTTCTCGGGTTTGATGTCCCGATGCACAATGCCCGCATCCGCTGCTGCTTTGAGGGCCGAAGCGACCTGACGCATGATGTGCAGGGCGAGCGGAAGATCGGGCGGCCCCTTCTTGCGAAGGTACTGCTTGAGCGTCATGCCCTGCACGTACTCCTGGGCGATGTAGTGCTGCCCTGTCTCCTCGCCGACGGTATGCACCTGCACGATGTTGGGGTGATTCAGCCCCCCGGCTGCACTCGCCTCCCGCTGAAACCGCGAGACGTACTTTTCATCCTGCATCAGCTCCTGCTTGAGCAGCTTGAGCGCCACCCGGCGACTGAGCGACACCTGCTCCGCCAGCCAGACCTCCGCCATCCCCCCCTGCCCCAGTTTGCGGATCAGATGGAAATCACCGAGCGTGCGCACACATATCTCAGAACCCGTTTGGTCGGCGTCGCTGAGTTGTTGTGCAGGTTTATCAACCATGGGTATCAGAATTGTGACTCACGTGAACGCTAGCATGGGATATTGATGAAGATTCATTTCCATGGCCACCAGGTTCTCTTCAGCTTAACACGTTTGAGGATCTCATAGGGGTAATCAGATCCGCCTTCAAGGAAATCGGCGTAATGAAATCCCCCAAGGATTTTGATCATCTCGACGGGAATGTCGAAGATGAAATCACAATTGCCCGGCTCCTCCTGACGCGCGAACATGATCTCTTTAATGCCGGAGAATTCCTTCGGCAAATCGCCGCTTGCTTCTAAATGCTTCAAGCCTTGCTGCGCGTCATGCCAGACAGACCATGCTTCAATGCCATTCACCCAACAAGCAGCGCGGCTGCACATACACGTCTCGTTGATATCCGAATAGTACACAGTTGCACCGCTTGACAACTGCCTGAGGACTCTATCCGTCGGGACCTGATCATCATTGATGTACAACAGGTATGAACCATTCGGTAGATGTGCTCCATTGATGGGCGATTCGGGAAACTCCTCTGTTTCCCCTGTCGGTAGAACGCCATACTCCTCATGAATCAGCGAGACGGGCTTCCCTTCGACCGAAACGAGCGACACACGGAATCCCATCGAAGGAGTCTCCACTACATGCATTCTAATGGCTCATCGTATGCTTGGTGTACGCGGCACGGCAAATGAGAGTCAAACAGAGAAACAAGTGATCAACATGTCGCCGAGTGGTTTGGGGTTGCCTACAATCACGATGAGAACGATATCGTGCATTCAAACCACACACAGCCACAATGACCGACCGACCAACGACACTTGGGCAACTTCGCGAATCCGGATACAGACCCGTCTCCGTCAAGCAGGAGATGCGGCGGAATCTGTTGCAGCTGTTGCGGGAGGGAGACGAACTCTTTCCGGGCATCCTTGGTTATGAGCAGACGGTCGAGCCGCAGATCATCAACGGCATCCTGTCCATGCACGATCTGTTGTTCCTTGGACTGCGTGGACAGGGCAAAACTCGGATGCTGCGGATGCTTACGCGACTGCTTGACGACGCGATTCCGGTCGTCGCCGGGAGTGAGATCAACGATGACCCGCTCTCTCCGCTGTCGAAGTACGCGCGGGATCTTGTCGCTCAGCAGGGGGACAACACACCAATCGAGTGGATTGGTCGCGACCAGCGATACCATGAGAAGCTGGCAACGCCCGATGTCACCATCGCAGACCTGATTGGTGAAGTCGACCTGATCAAACATGCTGAGGGACGCCACCTCGCCAACGAGGATGTGATGCACTTCGGACTGATCCCCCGTTCACATCGGGGCATCTTCTGCATGAACGAACTCCCTGACCTGTCCCCGAAGATCCAGGTCGGACTGTTCAATGTGCTGGAAGAACGTGACATCCAGATCCGCGGCTTCACCGTGCGACTGCCACTGGACCTGTGTCTCGTCTTCTCTGCCAATCCGGAGGACTACACGAACCGAGGTCGCATCGTCACGCCGCTCAAGGATCGTATCGGCTCGGTTATCCGTACGCACTATCCGCTCACACGTGAATTGGGCATGCAGATCACCGATGAGAATGCCTGGACCAACCGCGACAACGCGGTGCCGGTCCAGGTGCCAGACTTCATGAAGGAAATCGTCGAGGAGATTTCGCGTCTCGCGCGCACCAGCCCGCACGTCAACCATGCCAGCGGAGTCAGCGTGCGAATGTCCGTCGCCAACTTCGAGAACATGGTTTCCAACGCGGAGCGGCGTGCCGTCACAACGGGAGAACCGGTCGCCGTCGCCCGCATCAGTGATCTCGCACACATCGCTGCCTCAGCGCGTGGCAAGGTCGAACTCGCCATGACCGAAGAGACGGGCGAAGAGGACCGGCTGCTCCATCGCCTTGTCGATGAAGCTGTCAAGAACGTGTTCGATCAGTACTTCTCTCCGAAGCAGTTCCGCAGCATCGTCGAGTTTTTCGAGAATGGCGGTCGCCTGTCCAACGCAGACACGGCTGCCACTGACGAGTTCCTCGCGTCTCTCGACGACATCCGCGGGTTCAGGAAACTGCTCGAGTCTGCGGCTTCCGACCTCACCCCCGAACAGGCGTCGGGCGACACAGCCCCTGGCGTCCAGGCCGCCATTGCAGAACTCATCCTCGATGGTCTCTACGCCCACAACCGTCTGAACAAGACCACGAAAGACGCGGGAACGTCGTACGGGATCTGATGCCAGCAACTGGCGCTGGCAGCGAAGCTCACAGCACCGAACAATAACTCCGTCTCAGATGCCCTGAGCTTGACTCCGGTCGACACTCTTTGCAAAGCTCCTCTCGTGAATGTCGACCATGACCCTCATCTGGTCGACCTCCGAGCGGCTCCTCGCCACTCACTTGCAGAGGGGAGACGATTGGGACTGGACCAGAACTTCTCGACGGTTGATTGGCTGATCGTGGCGGCTTATCTCGTGGCCACGGTCGGTGTCGGGGTCTACGTCAACCGTTACATCGGAGGGATCAGCGACTATCTCGTGGCCGGTCGATCGCTGCGGTCGTCACTGGGGATCGCGACGATGGTCGGGTCCGAGCTGGGTCTGGTCACAGTCATGTACGCTGCACAGACCGGTCTCACCGGCGGCTTCTCAGCCATGCACATCGGACTGGTGGCCTGCGTGGCGATGCTCGTGATCGGACTGACCGGATTCATCGTGGTCCCCCTGCGTGAGCTGGGAGTGATGACGATCCCGGAGTTCTACGGACTCCGCTTCGGTCCCAACGTGCGCGTCCTTGGGGCACTCGTGCTGGCGTTGGCGGGCATCCTCAACATGGGCATGTTCCTGAAGGCGGGGGCCCTGTTCGTCACAGCACTCACCGGGCTGGATGACCCGCAGGCCGTCAACTGGGTCATGACTGCACTACTCATCATGGTGCTGATCTATACAACCTTCGGCGGCATGGTCTCGGTGGTGATTACCGACTATCTGCAGTTCGTTCTGCTCTCGTTGGGAATGCTGCTCACCTGTGGACTGTCATTGCGATACGTCGGCTGGTCGCAGATGGTCTCCACTGTCGAACTGGTGCATGGCGAACCCGGTGTCGACCCGCTGCACGGTGACGGTTTCGGCACGTCGTACATCGTCTGGATGTTGTTCAGTGCGGGGATCTGTTCCGGGGCCGTGTGGCCGACCGCTGTCATCCGTGCGTGCTCGGCTGACTCGGCAGCGACCGTGCGTCGACTGTATGCGTTCTCGTCCATCGGCTTTCTCATCCGCTTTCTGATGCCCCAGTTCCTCGGCATCTGTGCCCTCGCTTACTTCTGGCATCACCCCGCTGCTCATGATCAATTTTTCACAGCAGAGGGCCAACTGATTGATGACTCGACGCTACAGTTGCAGGCGATGCCCACGTTTCTCAGCCAGATCCTGCCGGTCGGCGTCCTGGGGATTGTCGGAGCGGCCATGCTGGCTGCGTTCATGTCGACGCACGACAGCTATCTGCTCTGCTGGGCCAGCGTGCTCGCCTACGACGTGGCTGCCCCGGTGAGTGGCGGTCGACTGTCCGAACACGGTTGCCTCACGCTCACGCGCGTGGGAATCGTGGTCATCGGCGGGTTCCTGCTGGTGTGGGGGCTGTGGTACCCGCTCGGCCAGAACCTCTGGGACTACATGGCGGTCACGGGTGCGATTTACTTCACCGGTGCCTTTGCCATTCTGGTTGGCGGGATCTACTGGAAGCGTGCCAGCCGCACTGGAGCCATGCTCGCCCTGCTGAGCGGAGCCGGTGCTCTCGTCGGGCTCAAGCCGGTACAGGAATATCTCGGCACCGACATCCGTAGCGAGCTGGTCGGCCTGGGAACAGTGGGCCTCGCGATTGTGTCGATGATCCTCGGCTCACTCCTCCGTCCCGACGATTCCTATAGCCGCTTCAGGGACAACCTCGCAGCCCCTCCTGAGGAGAGCAACCGCATATGACCCCCGCCGCATGGACAACCTTCTGGGCCATTCTCATCACCGCAGCCATCACCGGCTTCGGCATCCTCGCACTGGTCGTCACCCTCCGCGGCCTCCAAGACGTCCGCACCATGCTCCGTCGAATGCAGGAACAGGATCTCGCATCGAGATCGAGAGAGTGACCGGCCACTGGCACAAGTCACAACGCCTGAGCGAAGAGTAAAAGCAGTACAGCACCACAGATGATTGACAGTGGAGCAGCGGACGAATCCCCTTCTCCCTTCGTCTGTTGAACATCGCGGGTTGCTTCCTGAGTCAACTTGTAGCCAGATAAGTTTGGTTTGCGAATGAACAGTCCGGGTTCGTTGATCGTCATCTGCGAGACGACATACACGGTGGCTTTGCTGCCGCTCGGATCGATGAACCTCACGGATTTCGTTCGAAAGGTCTCAGGATCGAGAATCACGTCAACCCTCTGAAGATTTCGAGCCATTGCTTCGTTGCCCGACTTGCCTGACAGCTGAATTCGCTCTGCGTCATCACGTTCGATGGTCCAGTTAAACTGCCGTTGATATTGATCCAGCTCAGACCCACTCAGAAAGGCGCTCCGTAAGGTAAGGCTCTCGTAGATCCCAAGACCAATGCAATATGGCGAAAAGGTTTTATGAAACCATCCTGGATTAAAGACTCTCGCCATTTCGGGAGAGACTGCCATCAATGGATCAATCGGAGCCGGAGCGATGTCACGCATTGAAGGCGGATGTGACAACAGGTCGAAAGTTTTCGCGACAGGATCTGCGATGATGACCTCATGCCGATCGACGTAAAGCAACCATTGCTCAAGGGGCCGCAACTCGAATTCGTCGCCATGGCCGCTCTTTCTCGCAGGCTCGGTTTCCTGCTCGAGACGTACAGGCTGGAATTCCAGGCTGAGCCGATCTGGATACTGGTAGAGAAACTCGGCCTTTCCCCGCTTCTCCTGGAGAAAAACATAATCTGATTCGTAAATGCGAAGCGCAATCCGAGCGGTCTCAACCGTGGCATAGGCCTTTCGCCAAGAGTTCAGGATCTCATCAACCCGGCCGTCAGGGAGAACCGCCAGTCGACTGTCACGCTGTTCCTCGGCCAGACAGACTGAAACCGGAAGCAAGAAACACAGCCCGCAGAGGAGGACACGCATGGGACATCCTTTCCAGCTCTCATGAGCCCAGAGAGGCCGAAATATACCACGCCTGCCGCTGATGTCCCAACATCAAATCCTCAAAATATACTTTGTTTCCGCAACAGCCGAGTAGGGGACGTGGTCGCTGATGAACGGCTGGGTGGCATGCTCTGATGCCGCCAGGCAGGTGAGCATGTGGGCAACGCGTCCAGACATGGCGACCCGGCGATCGCCGTGACACCATGCCACCCGAAACCAGGCTACTCGGTGCCTTATCGACGCGAGTCAACAAGCTGCTATCCGATGAGATCTGCCATGATGTTCAGCAACCACTGGAGTGGCAAAGGGCTAAACAGACAGTAGAGCCACAGAGCACAACAACATCACGTGCAGATTCGCGACCCCAGATTAACAACGGTGTGAATAGCAGACTGACAATCGCCGCATACGGAAGAATGACGAAGAATCCCCAGATGCTTCCCACCGAATACTCGAGTCTCCGAACCTGCTCAAAACAGAAGCCTTGTTGTGGTTCTGGTAGCATGATAGCAGATAACATTAACGTAGTGGTGAACGACGTTATAAAAAATAACGCTAGGATTGCTTCGAGAGCCGACATCCGGGGATTCACTTTTTTCTTGTTAGCCATGACACTTCTCAGCCAAGTAGGGGGCGTGGTCGTGGATGAACGGTGCGCTCGGGGCGAGTTTGAACGGTAAATGGTACATGATGTCCCTCTCGCCTTGGAACGCAGCACAACGACCGACGGCCACTCTCCCTGTGTCACTCGCGATGTGATGCCTGTTGAGATGCTGGGTCGCAGACTGTTAGGATGGCTGGTCTGTTGACGAACACGCGCCGGGTTGTGTTCGGGCTGTCTTGAGTGAATGAGCCAGGATCTCACGCCATGAGAACGCTGCTTGCGATCATCTTTGCCATCAGTTCAATCGGCCCCGGCATCGTACGAGCCGACGGGTATCAGATTCAGGCAGCCAAGGGGCCGTACTTTCTGTGTGACGAACGTGTGACCGAGGACCGCTGGCTGGCAGAGCGGTTCGTGGTGCCGCTCACCAAGCAGGGTGATGAACCGCTGATCGTGAAGGAACACGAATGGGAAGGGTCGGGGCCGTACCTGAACGGCTCGGTCCTCTACGATCCGGAAGCCTCGCTGTATCGGATGTGGTACTGCGTATGGAACAGCCACAACTACTACAACAAGCTGCCGTTCTCCTACAACGTCTGCTACGCCGAGTCGGACGACGGCCTTCACTGGAGCAAGCCCGCGCTGGGGGTCTTCGATCGTGAGCCGGACCCGGACAACAACTGCATCAAGCTGGGGACCGACAAGACGCAGGCGATCGACGTCTGCCTCAACCCGTGTCCCGACAGGTATCCCGGCCGTTTTCTCGCGATCCACAATCAGAATGGGGGTGTGTTTGCCTCGACCTCTGAGGACGGCAAGTCATTCACCTTCCTCGATGAGACCCCCGAGATTCCGTATCACAGCGACACGCACAACAACTTCGTTTACGACGAGATTCGAGACCGCTGGCTGCTGTTCTGCAGGCCGCGCGCCTACGCGGGCGATCACAAACGGCGTGTCTCCATGCAGACCAGCACGGACCTGACGAACTGGACGCACGAACGCACCATCCTCGTCCCGACTGAGACCGAGCAGCCCGAGTACTACGGCATGGGAGTCTTCCGCCTCGGAGACCTCTTCTGGGGCATCCTCAAGGTCTACGACCGCGAGACCGGATACATGCACGGCGAACTGGCCTGGAGCGGCGACGGCGAACACTGGACGCAGATCCCCACGCATCCCGAGTTCCTCGCACGCGGACCGGAAGGCGCCTGGGATCACGGCATGGTCATCGCTGCCGACGAACCGGTGATCACGGGAGACGAAATGCGGTTCTACTACAGTGGAGCAGCCCTCTCGCACCACGAGACGGAGAACCCGCACGCGATCAGCCTCGCGACCGCCCCGCTCAATCGACTCGTCGGCCTGCGTCCGTCTGGTGATGAACCCGGCTATGTGTTGACCCGGCCGCTCGAACTGCTTCCGGCATATGACCTCACAGTCAACACAATCGTCTCCGAAGACAACGGCACCCTGCGAGCCGAACTCCGGGACGACAACAACCACACCCTCGAAGGCTTCTCGCTCGAAGAGTGCGATGCGATCACCACGTCAGGATACGATCAACCGATCACCTGGCAGGGCAAGACAATCGCCCAAGCCCCCGCTTCGGAAGTCCGCATCCGTTTCGAACTCACGGACGCACAGCTCTTCACCTTCGATCTTCAGAGCGAGTCAGCGGAGTAACAGTTGCGGCTTGGCAAGAGCCTCGCCCTCCCGGGAAGGAGTTCTCCGAGGTTCAACGCCGTGTCTGCACTTCGGCAGTCCGTGACAATCTTGCGGCGGTTTCGAGGTGTCGCGATACTGGCGATGAGGATACGCTGAAACTCTGAAGCGATGCCGACCGCAAGCTCATGTCACCTATTGGAGCGACGGAACGTTGATCTCGCGATTCACACTGGCTGCTTTCCTGATTCTCCTCTTGGCTGAATTCCCCACAGCGGCAGCAGAGGATGGGGCTCCATCTACCGCAGCCGGGATGCAGCGACTCGTGAATCGAGTCCTGCAAGTGCGAAGTGACTCTCCCGGAATTTGTGCAGTCCTCGGTTGGGATGATCCAGAGTTCCTCATTCGGCTGGCGAAGTCGAGCGACCTGTTGATTCATGCGATTGACTCGGATCAGGAACTTGTCGCAGCAACCCAGAAGGAAGTCGACGCCGCCGGGCTGTATGGTAGGCGGGTGGTCATTGAGCGAAGTGAATGGCAGCAACTCCCCTACTCAAATGATATGATCGATCTGGTCGTGGCAGTTGATTTGGAACCGGATGATCTCGAACGACTCTCCGCAGCGGAAGTCTTGCGAACATTGCGGCCGTTGGGAGTCGCCATTATCGGGGGTTCGGCAAAGACGGATGAAGGGTCGTCCTCGTTATCGAAGTCTGAATTGAAGGAATGGCTGAAGCAGGCAGGCGTCGAGAACGTGGAGCCTGAGCAGAATGATCAGGGGCTGTTCGCGGTCATCACCAAGCCGGCACTTGAGGGGGCAGATGACTGGAGCCACTGGGAGCACGGGCCGGACAACAATCCGGTGTCGGTCGATGAGGTGATTCGTGCTCCGTACATGACGAAATGGTTGGGCACGCCTTACTACATCTCGATGCCGGCCATTACGACCGCTGCGGGGGGCCGCCTGTTCAATGCGATCGGTCACATTGCCCACCACAAGCGCGAGGAACCGTGGCTCAATACGCTGCTGGCTCGCAACGGATACAACGGCACGATTCTCTGGTCCCGCAAACTGCCGGACGGCTATCTGGTTCACCGGTCGGCCTTCATTGCGACGGATGATGTCTTCTACATGATCGACACCGATGGCAGCGGATGTCTCATGCTCGATCCGGAGACGGGCGATGAACTCGGACGGCTCAACATTCCCGGCACGCGCGGACAGTGGAAGTGGATGGCCATCAAGAATGGCGTGCTCTTCGGTCTGGTGGGGGACGAGAAAGACCCGGCTGAGACGACGATTGTGCGTAGCGAGCGTTCTCACTGGAGTTGGGGCGAACTGAGCAAGGGATACTACGAAGATCGAGTCCCTTGGGGGTTCGGCAAGCGGGTGTTCGCCTACGACCTCAAGAAGGAAGAACGTCTCTGGGATCATGAGGAGGAGCAACTCATCGATTCCCGCTCGATGGTCATTGGTGATGATCGGCTGTACCTCTACAGTCCGGACGCGCGGCTCGCCTCGCTCGACAGTCGGACCGGGTATGTGGTCTGGACCAACGAAGACACCGACGTGCAGAAACTGATCGAGCAGCCGGGGCAGGGTCTTGCATCAACGCCCGGCTTCCGGTCGATGACCTACTGCGTGCACACACCCGAAGCTCTCATCTATCAAGCTCAGACCCGGGCGAACGTCGTCTCGATCTCCACCAGGGACGGCAGCCTGCTGTGGACGAAGCCAAAGACGACCAATAACCCAAACGCTTTGTTCATCGACCAGAAGGTCGCCTTGGGGATCGGCGAGAACGGGACGACGCTGATGGTCGACCCGGCCAGCGGCGAGGTGTCCGCTAATCTGGAATTCACCAAGCGTTCCTGTGCACGACTGACGGCGACGGCGGATTCTCTGTTCTGTCGTGGCTGGCCTGAAGGTCTCACGCGGTACGATCGCAAGACCGGAAAGGTGAGTTTCAACGGAGCCTTCCGCCCCGCTTGTAACGACGGAGTCATCGCTGCGAACGGGCTGGCGTATCTCGGCCCGTGGCCGTGCGATTGTAACCTGATGCTCCTTGGCCGCGTCGCGATGACGTCCGCTGGTGACTTCGACTTCAGTCAACCAGCTGTCGAAGCAGAGCGTTTGCAAACCGCAGACCAAAAAGACGCTGTCACAGCGTTGGATGAATCTGACTCAGACTGGTGGACCTATCGATCGGGCATTGACCGGAGTGCCTCGACGGACGTCTCCATCGCGAACGGCGTGAGTCATATCTGGGAATTTGCACCTCCGGGGGAGGTGCAATCGACCGCTACCACGACCGCCGGGGGATTCGTTTTTGTCGGTGCCAGCGATGGCAGCGTACGGGCCATCGATGCGGCCAGTGGTCGATTGCAGTGGTCATACCTCACAGCGGGGCCCATTCTGCACCCACCCACGATCTGGCAGGGCCGTGCTTATGTCGGCTCGGGTGATGGATATGTGTACGCTCTCGAAGCGGCAACCGGAGAACTGCTTTGGAAGTTCCGAGCTGCCCCGGTCGAGCGCCGCATCCCTCTCTATGGATCGCTCTCATCGACCTGGCCCGTGCACAGTGGCGTACTCGTGTCAGACGGCGTCGTCTATTGTGCAGCAGGCATCATCGACCAGGACGGCACCTACGTGTACGCACTGGATGCGAAGACAGGTCGGATCAAATGGCAGAACACTTCGTCCGGACACCTCGACCCGGAGCTTCGCAAGGGGGTCTCGGCTCACGGAGATTTGACGATTGCCGATGGTCGTCTCTGGATGCCCGGCGGGAACATCGTGTCTCCGGCAGCATACGACCTTGAGACGGGTGAATATGTCGGAAGCACTCCCGGAGACGGGTCGCCCAAGTCGAATCGCGGCGAAGAGATTGGCACGTTCCGAGATCATACTGTGATCGTAGGGGGCCGGTTGCGGTTTGCACCGATGGAAGACATCGTCAACCCGGGACAGTTTGATGCGCGTGTGATCGGCAACGACGGCTCGCTGAGCCCGCCGGTCAATCTCCATCAGGGGCAGATTCCTCCTGCCTGGTCGGATGAGTATGTGCTGATGGTCGACGGTCGGCTGTCGGTCCCTGCCTTTTACACGGCAGATGCCATCGAAGACTTCCTCAGCGACGGAACGCGGCCCAAGCCGATTTGGACAGCCGACACGATCGAAGGGACCGATGTCGTCTCGCTCGCTCTGACGAAGAACGCTGCATTGATGGTGTACGAGGTCCCGCAGATCGCAGAGATCCGAACTCAATGGGTGCTCGTGTCGCTGGATCTGGAGACGGGCAAAGCGAATTGGGAACAGGCCCTGGATGAACCAGTTCAGCCGGGCAGCCTGACGATCGATCGAGACGGACGGATTCTGCTCACGCAGTCGAACGGGCATGTGCTCTGCTTTGGGGACGGCGATGCGGTCCGCGAGAATATCAAGTCAACGCTGGCACTCATCAAAAATCACCCGGAAGCTACACCGGAGGCGGCGAAGCTGCTGGTCCGTACGCTGAAGACATCACAGGGGGGGGACGTCCGACGTCTGGCTCTCAGCAGTTTGCATGAGTTGGGCATCGACTTCGACGGCGAGGCTCGACGGAACGGTGCTCTCACCCGCTGGATGGTCGTCGGTCCGTTCCCCTTCAACACAGAGTATGACGCTGACGCAGAATTCCTCGGAGAGCCGTCCATCGACGTACGGAACGATCCGGTCTTCAACGATCGCACTTTGCCATGGTGGCACAAACTGAGCGACAACCCCAACGGCATGATTGACCTCGCAGAAATGTATGGCCGTCTGGTGGGGGCGGCTGCATACGGCTACGCCGAGTTTGAACTCGACGAAGATCGGGAGATGTTGCTGCAGATCGGCAGTAACGACGGCTTCCTCTGCTGGTTGGACGGCGAGTTTGTTGGCCGCTTCGATGGACAGCGAGCCTATGCTCCTGACCAGAACGTGCTGGAAGTCACTGGTAAGCGGGGGAAGAACCGCATCCTGCTGAAGATCACGCAGGCCGGATCACGCTGGGCGTTCGGCGTTCGCCTGACAGACCCAGATGGACAACCGATCGAAGTTAAGCACCCGGAGGAAGCCGACTGACTTCACACTTCGATGCGATCACGGGTCACGACTTCCGCAGGACGAAGAAGGTGATCAGCGCAAAGACTCCCAGAGCGAGAGTCATCGCTAGCAACGTCATGTTGATCGGAGTCAGCGCATCGTGAGCCTCTGATGAGGATCCAGAAGTTTGCAGCGGTGCTGGACGTAATTCTTCAGCCTTCACGTCCTGTGAAGGGAGTAGGTCGACCGTGTCAGCAGCAAAGCTGGGCAGGACGGATGCCAGCGTGCTGTCATCCACGTCCTCCGTGGGGTCACGCAGATAGACGATGCTCGAATCCTCCTCGTCTCCCCAAACAAGCGGCAGGTCGACACCCAGCGTATGGATCGGCTTCGAGCAGGAGCAATCAAGGGCTGCCTGCTCGAAGAGGTCAGCCATTGTCGCTTGTGTGATCGCAGGACCGCGTAGTGGCGGGGACATCAGCTTGCCGCGCCCGAAGACGACACCCACCCAATCTGGATCGTCGGGCCGAATGCCTGCGAACGACACCAGCAGCTCCTCCTGCGGATCAGTCCGGTCGAGTTCAATGATCGAGAACCCCAGGCGTTCCGACCCGGACCAGTTCTCGACTGCTTCATCAACAGTCGCTCTTGCAATGCCATCGCTGTCGAGCGAAGGGGAAAAAAGGACGACCGCCAAGTGATCGACGACCTGCTGCCGAATCTGTTCACGCACGGGCGACGTCAACAATCCGTCCCGCTGTTCATCTGACGGCCCAGGTTCCCAATGGTTGATTACGAATGAATCTCCGGTCGCGTTGTTCTTCCCGATCAGGGCAACGACCGGAACAACAGGCGGAGCAGAGGGGATGCCGTACTCATCCCAATCGACGCTCGGATCATCCGTGTCGACGAGCACGAGTTTGAGATTCAAGTCGTGGGCAGGTCCCTCCAGCCAATCGTTCAGGTCTTCCGCAAGAGCATTCCCGACCGGATCTTCGGTCGTTGCAAAGATGCATAGCCGATGCACGTCGCGAGGCGCCCGCATGGCCGCATCCCGCACAATTTCATCACAGGCCGACACCGGCAACGATGCGATCAACCCGAAAAAAACCGAGCGAAATCCCCACCAGACAAGGAGCGACAAGACATCAAATCTGTTAACCATATGCAAAATCGGAACTTGACCGTTCACATGAAATGACACGCTCATCAGTCTACCAGATTACGTCGAGACAAGCCCAGAAGGTAGGCTCTTGCTCTTCAGATGAGCCTTACGGATTTGCATTCATTTCTGAACAACTTTGGAGCACATCTCAATTGTGCATCTGGCTCACGGTGTCATTCGCATCGCGTCAGTACGACGTCTAATGCCATGACAAGGTGCAACGAAAGAGTGCATACACCAATTACTTCTGTACGCATCTGGTAGACCGTAGGAATGCGATCGTGAGAAGAATCCAGGTCGCGATGCTGATGCCGAACGCAAACAACCATTGCAAATTCTTTTCTCGCTTGATGGCTTCCATTGGGGACTTCGGCATGTCTGAGTAGATGTCGTCATCATCGAAGCCGTCTGCAGGAGACGACATATTGGGGCCGAACGACACGACTCGCACGATTCGATCTTCGTCGTTGACAAACTGGTATGGCTGTCCCCACGGATCAACTGGTGGACCCAAACCATCGTCGGAATCCGAGGAATGGGGATCAGCGAGATATCGGACCTGATTGTAGGCGTGGCTGATCCGCGACTCTGATAGCGACTGCTCGATGTTCGGGGCCAACATGAGCAGGACCACAAAAGACAAACCACCCAACACTGTGATGGTGAGAAACTTCACAATCATTGATTCTCTGAACCCCTCTGAGGTGGGTGTTCATTTCCCATTATAAAGCATCAGACTACGCAAAGTTGCTGCTGAGGACGTTATCCCAATTGACGGTGCTGGACCAGTGGCCGAAGAGGGTGTTGTTGAATTGGGTGCCGTCGGACAGGCCCACGACTCAGCGACAATTGGCAGCTGGCAGCGAGGCCGGCGATGGTCTTCAGTCTACCATCAAACGCCGCTGCATTCCCGTCATGCCATTCTGTATCACAGCAAAACCGCTGGTTTTCATGTGAGAATTGTCCAATCCGAGTTTACTCTGGCGTCAAATGGGCCTCTCATTGTGTAGAATGAATTGAGACTCCTGCGGATTGGCGGAGTCTATGCATTTGTGAGGAATCACCAAACATGAACTGCAATCGATTCTCTCTGGTGTTGACCCGTCGTGATATGCTTCGCGTGAGCGGTGCAGGGTTTGGCTCGCTCGCGCTGGCGGGACTTTGTCAGAACGAGGTTCATGCTGCAGGGCCATTGACACCCAGGCAGCCTCCGTTCCCGGCACGGGCCAAACGAGTGATCTTTCTGTTCATGCATGGCGGTCCGTCGCAGATGGACACCTTTGATTACAAACCGCAGCTGACGAAGGATCATGGCAAGCCGCTGCCATTCGACAAGCCTCGTGTGTTCTCGGCGGAAACGGGCAACCTGCTGGGGTCGCCGTGGAAGTTCGCTCAGCACGGGGAGTCAGGGGCGTGGGTGAGCGAACTGTTCCCCGAGGTCGCCAAGTGCGTGGATGACCTGTGCATCATCAATTCCATGTGCGGCTCCAACTCACGGCACGGCGGGGCGCTGCTCGAACTCCACACCGGCAGCGACACGTTCGTCCGACCGAGTATGGGATCGTGGATTACTTATGGACTGGGGACGGAAAACCAGAACCTGCCGGGGTACATCACGATCTGCCCGACACTCACCCACGGCGGCGCTAACGCCTACGGGTCAGCCTTTCTCCCTGCGGACTTTCAGGGGACACCGCTCGGCAACGCGAGTATTCCGTCTGATCAGGCAAAGATTCCGTTCATCGAAAACCACGAAGGGCTTTCACCAGTCGTACAGCGACAGGAGTTGAGTTTTCTCGAACAGATGAACCGGAGACGACTCGAACAGACCGGTCCGGACTCCGATCTCGAGGGGCGCATCAACTCGTTCGAACTGGCATATCGCATGCAGATGGCTGCGCCTGAGTTGCAGGACATCAGCAGCGAGTCGGAGTCGACTCAGAAGGCGTACGGTCTCGATAACGAGATGACACGGAACTTCGGCATCCAGTGTCTGATGGCCCGTCGCTTCGCTGAGCAGGGAGTACGATTTGTGCAGGCAACCCACAGTTACAAATGGGATCAGCACGGCGGTCTCAAGACGGACCTGCCTCGCAACTGCAAGGAAGTCGACCAACCGATTTCAGCTCTGTTGCGGGATCTCAAGTCTCGCGGGATGCTCGACGAGACGCTCGTCCTCTGGGGGGGCGAGTTCGGTCGGACCCCCGTCTCACAGGGAGGCGAGAATGGTCGCGACCACAACCCGCAGGGATACACCATGTGGATGGCCGGCGGCGGTGTGAAACCGGGCCTCGTCTACGGAGCAACTGACGACTACAGCTACTACGCTGTGCAGAACAAAGTGCATTTGCATGATCTGCATGCGACATTACTACATCTACTGGGGTTCGATCACACCAAGCTGACATATCGCTATGCCGGTCGGGATTTCCGCCTGACCGACGTCCACGGCGAAGTCGTGCACGACATCATTGCGTGACCGCGCGGCGATCGTTTAGCCGCACATTTGAAATGTGCGGCTAAACGATCACGGCTCATCCGCCTGCAAATACGCAAACAAGTCTCTCAACTCCTGCGGTTTGAGTGGCTTGAGCACGTTCTCCGGCATTAACGATGCCGACATGGCGTGCATCATGTCGATGTCGCCTCGGGGGACGGTCGTGCGTTCGTCCTTGGCACTGACAAACGTCAGTTCACTCGGAGTCTGGTCGATGAGCAATCCGGTGATGATTCGACCATCAGTCGTGAGCACTGTGTAGCTGAGGTACTCCTTACGAATCTGTGCACTTGGATCGACGAGACTGACGAGCAGGAAGTTCTGATCCTTGCGATTGGCTTTGGTGAGGTCCGGCCCGATTTCCTTGCCCTCGCCATGCAGTTTGTGACAGATGGCGCAGGTCTTCGTGAAGAGCTGACGGCCTGTCGCAAGGTCGCCCGTGCCGGCTCGCAGGTCGTTCTCAATACGACGAATCTCCGCCAGCTTCTCCTCCGGTGTTCCCGGTCGAATCTCTCCCCAGTGCCTGATGACGAGTGCATCGATCTCGTCGCTGTCCAGCAGGGCGACGCGACGAAGTTGGTCGACGTCGATTTCGCCGGTCGCGTATTCGCCCGTGTCCACGAGTTGCAGAAGCGCGAGCGCTGATGCCTCTCTGCCGAGTATCAGGTCTTCCGTTTGCGTACGGAGGTCTGGAGGCAGACCAGGAAGAAGCTCAATCAACCGAGCCGAAATTGTGGGATCAGGGAATTGGCCAAG
Organism: Planctomycetaceae bacterium; assembly: GCA_020426325.1. Classification (GTDB taxonomy): domain Bacteria; phylum Planctomycetota; class Planctomycetia; order Planctomycetales; family Planctomycetaceae; genus JAHBXU01. The sequence continues at coordinate 50,345 of JAGQQG010000021.1, forward strand.
CACGCGCAGTGCCGCCTTTTGGACGGCCATCGACTGGGTGGAACCGATGATCGGCAGCAGCTGACTGACGCATGACTCGTTGCCCAGTTCCGTGAGTATCTCGAACATCGCTAATCGAATGGTCTCATCGGTCTGCGGGTCCGTCGCGAGTGTGACGATCCGCTCGTGGGCTTCACGTTTGCCGAGTCGTGTCGCGAGACGGAGCAGAAGCGGGTCGGTTGTCTCATCATCCCAGTGGTCTGCAATCACACTGTCCAACTCGTTCGGGATCGCGTCAAACCGATTGGCGGAGCGCGGGTTGTTGACTCGTCGGGTCGCGATGTCGTTGAATCGAGACCCGGAAGGCAAACCGGTCAGCCGCTTGCGTCCGATGAGTTTCAACCCGGCGTCCAACGCTTCCATCATCCGCCGTCGCTCGGCATCGCTCAGCATGCCATTCAGGATATGAGAACAAGCGGTGAATGATTCCGGTGTCCCTTCAGCGGCATATCGTTTCACCAGCCGTTCCATCAGGAAGTCACGAATCATCGGCGTCTGCCTGGTATCGAGACCTGTGAACATCCCTAGAATGTCATTCGTTGAGGTGACGGCATGCCGCTCGATTGCCCACCAGACCTGCAGCGGGATGTGTGGGTCGTTTTGAATCCCGTCTCGCGTCGCGATCACATGGGCAATCGGAAGTGCCTGCTCCGCCGGGAGACGACCCGCCGTGCTCGCGAGTTGACTCAAAACCCAAAGACTTTGTTCACCTTTCGCCAGATCAACCAGCAGACCGGACATCACATCTGAGATTTGTTTGCGGTCTCCCAGCAGCCGAACAGCCCACCCTCTGACGTATGGGTTGGGGTGTGCCAGCATGCGATGCCCAAGAAGATCGTCCAGTCCGTCAATCGAGTGCAAGGCCCACATCCACCGGAGTGTCATCTCATCGTTCTGTAGTGAGTCGACATCGCTGAGCATCCTTCTGAGCGATTCCGCCAGTTCGGGGTCACGTCGTTCTGCGATCACACGTTGAGCCCGCGTCACCTTCCAGCCATCGTCGCTCCCAAGCCACTCCAGTAACTTTCGACTTGTGAGCGACTCCGGATCGACGTGCTTTCTGACGGGGACATCCTGCCAGCGAAGTCGAAACACGCGTCCATTGCTGCGGTCCCATTCAGCATCGGGGTCGGGGTGAGCCGTACGCTGGTCGTGCCAGTCGGCGAAGTAAACGGCTCCGTCCGGTCCCATGACGGCGTCGCTCGGCGCAAACCATTTGTCGTTCGCTTCAACAAGTGCTCCACCGTTGAACGAGCTGAGTGTCGATGCAACTGGAAGTAATCGATGCCACCGCACTGCATGTCCGAGTGTGTCCACGGCCATGTAAGTGTTTCGGTACTCATCAGGGAAAGATGTTCCCCGGTAGATGAAGCCCCCGACGGTGACATGTCCGCCCTGGAAGTTCTTGTGTGGGACATGTCGAAAGTAGCCGAAGGCGTACGGGTTGTGCAGTTCACCATGTTTCTCGAAGGCCTTCTCGTAGTAGGCTCCCTGCTTGATGTCGAACACGATATAACCGCCGTAGTTGGTGCCGGCGATCAGCCGTCCGTGCTGATCAAAATCGAGGCCCCACATGTTGCTGCCGCCTTCCGCGAACAGCTCGAACTCCTTCGTGACCGGGTGATATCGCCAGATGCCCTGCTCGAACTCGATTCCTCGAATGTTCGCCTGAATGTTGGTGCCCTGCGTGCCGTACAGCCAACCGTCCGGTCCCCAGACAAGCGAGTTGGCGAGTGAGCTGGAATCCTCCATCCCGAAGCCGGTCAGCAGCACTTCCGGATCGGAGTCCGGCACGTCGTCTCGGTCACGATCGGGATAGAATAACAGATAGGGCACCTGCAGCACGAAGACACCGCCGTGCCCGAAGGCGAAGCCGGTCGTGAGATTGAGGCCCGTGGCGAAATCCTTCGCCCGATCACACACCCCGTCGCCGTCCGTGTCTTCGAGGATCGTGATCTTGTCCGCCCCGACCGGTCCGTGCGGCGGCGGTTCGGGAACGCGGTCATACGTGGTGCGGGAATAGCGGTCGACCTTCACCCGTTCGAGTCCGGCGGGGTTCGGGTATTGCAGGTATTGAATCACCCACAGTCGACCGCTGTCATCGAAGTCGATCGCCACCGGCTGCCGAACGTGAGGTTCGGCCGCGACTAGCTCGACGACAAACCCTTCGGGAGCTGTCATATGTTTCGCTGCTTCCACCGGCGAATAGCCCTGTGCGTGCAGAGATGAACTCGACGAAATGATGGTCGAAGAGATGCAAAAACAGAAGCAGTGCCGAAGAAGTGGCTGCGTCCATACTCGGCCGGTCAAGCTGTGGGACATCAATTGAGCATATGTCAGCCGGAAGAGACGTGACGTTATCAATGGATTCTCCTCAGGGACAACGAGGGAATATGTCGAAGGTTAGAGCGGCTCTGGAGTGACCCAGTAGCCGCCGAGGGCGTGGTCGAACCTGGCTTCGGTGCCCCGGTGCTTGGCGTCGATCTTCCCATCCGCGAAGACTGTTTTGCCCATCACCCACGTACGGACCGGCAGGCCCGTGAACGTCTCACCGTCCCACGGAGTCCAGCCGCACTTGGTCACCTGGTCCTTGTTGCGGATCGTGTGTCGCTTGCGGAGGTTGACCAGTACGAGGTCCGCATCGTACCCCTCAGCAATGCGGCCTTTGTTAACGATGTCCCATACGCGAGCAGGGGCGTCACACATCCAACCGACGACCTGCTCCAGCGTGCAGCGGCTTTCATTAACAGCGTTGAGCATCAGGGCGAGTGAGTTTTCGACGGCGGGCAGACCGGATGGCGATTGCGGATAGGGTTGGTTTTTCTCTTCGAGCGTGTGCGGTGCATGGTCGGTGGCGATCACCTGAATCTGGCCGTCGTTGAGTCCCCGCCAGAGTGCAGCGTTGTCGACAGGCGACTTGATGGAGGGGTTCATCTGCACCAGTGAACCGAGACGTTTGTAATCTTCGACATTGAATAACAAATGATGCGGGCACGCCTCTGCGGTCAGGATGTCTCCGTGATCCGCAATGATCGGCAGTTCGTCAGCAGTCGAAACGTGCAACACATGGAAGCGGTGATTGTGACGCCTCGCCAGATCGACGGCCCGCTGCGTGGCAATGACAGCTGCTTTGTGGTCACGGATTTTCGAATGGTCAGCATATTCCGAACCACCGTGTAGCCGTTCTGCGTTCGCACGCACTGTCGCCTCGTCTTCGCAGTGAGCGCAAATTGGGAGTGTCGTCTCTGCGAAGATCCGTTCGAGGGCCTCCTGCTCGTCGACCAGAAGGTTGCCCGTACTGGACCCGATGAAGATTTTGATGCCGGGCGTGCGGTCTGTCTTGTTCAGCTCAGCAATGTTGTCCGGTGTCGCACCGATGTAGAAGCCGTAGTTGACGACACACTTTGACGCTGCCAGTTCGAGCTTGTCTGCGAGGGCCGCACGTGTGATCGTCGCAGGTTTGGTGTTGGGCATCTCCAGAAACGTCGTGACTCCGCCTTTGGCACAGGCGAGCGAGCCGGTATGCAGATCTTCCTTGTGTGTCAGGCCGGGATCTCGGAAGTGAACCTGATCGTCAATGACTCCGGGCAAAAGGTGAAAGCCAGACGCATCGACGATGTCATCCGCCTGGGTAGCTTTGCTGGCAGCGACGTCGAGAATGGTGTTGTCCTCGATGAGCACATCCGTCTTCTGAGTTCCGTCAGGCAGAACACAGTGGGCGTTCCGAATCAGCGTCCGCATCGTTTGGCCAGAAAGAGAGTCCTTGCAACGGTCGACACCAACGTCGAACCTACAGGTCTACTCTGGACAGTCGCTCCCCAAGAAACAAGGGTGCGAGGTGCAAGGGGAGTGCCGGTTCTTTCAAGTCGTCGAGTCGAAGAACCCCGCCCACCTAATGACGGTCGCCGCCATTGTCCGGAGGGGGGAGGACAAATGGCGGCGACGCGAGTCTCAGGGCGTCACACTTTTGAGGGGGAAAGTGCAAACTGCCGGGGACCGAGATCTCATTGCGGTCTTCACGAGGGAAGGTGTTCGGTCACCTGATAATCTTCTTCGACACGCCGCGTGACCCGGAATCAGGCGATCCCCCGGAAATCGTCCTGCATCATTTGACGGCGTTCGTCCGATTGTGCGACCTTGAACGGCTGTGAGTGACTTGAACGCGAACTGAGGAGGATCATTTGTGGTTGAGATGAGTCGGACGGACTTCCTCAATCTTGCGGGAGTTGTCGAAGGGGGACTGGTTCTTCTTGCACTCGGTTTCGGCTGGGTCGTCGGTGTTACTCCCTGGGATTTCATGGATTGGAACTTGGACGCGGTGGGCATCGGACTTTTGGCCACGCTCCCGATGTTCCTGGCGTTTCATCTTTTCAAAGAGCCGCGTGACATCGCCGTCGAAGTGTTAGGGGGGGTCCTCAGCCGATGTCGCTGGGATGACATGATTCTCGTGGCTGCTCTGGCCGGCTTCGGTGAGGAACTGCTCTTTCGAGGTGTCCTTCAGCCCTGGATTGCAGCATGGAGCCCAATCACGGCCTTCTTCGTTGTGAATCTCCTCTTCGGATTCGTTCACTTCGCATCGCTGACCTATTTCTTCATTGCGACGATTGTCGGGATGTATCTGAGCTGGCTGACCTATGGAATTGGTGAACCGAACCTGTGGCGGGCGATTGTCGCGCATGGGGCCTATGATGCGATTGCGTTCTATCTCATCGTTCGGGAGCATCAGCAAAAGGTTCAGGCAGATCAGTCGAAGTCTGACATCTGAATTCAGCAACTACGAACCCGTTTCACCGATCCGTCTGAACCGTGCACGAACTGCGATCACCCGCCGACCTGCTCCGAGCACTCCGGTCAACACCCGAGTTGCTCAAGACCGTGCTCGCCTCGAAGCTGGACGAGTTGGCATTACAGAAGCAGCTTCGCCAGGAATATCCCGATGATCTTGTCAGACTGGCGGTCAGCTTGTGTGAGCTGCGAGAGCGAGCTACCGTGAAGTTCGAACGTGCGAATCGGATGTGGTTCGATCGAGTGGGACTCGAACAGGCAACATCCGAACTCGTTGCGAGACACAAGGCTGCTCGGTTCACTGGCCACGTCGATGACCTCTGCTGCGGTATCGGGGGGGACGCAATCGCACTCGCCGATCAATACCATGTCACTGCATTCGACAGTCGCGAAGAAGCGTGCGTCATGACGGAATGGAATGCAGAGGTCTACTCCGTCGATGATCGTGTGAGGACTGTTGTTGCTGATGTCGAACAGAACTCTGGAAACGCACCACTCGTGCATATCGATCCGGATCGACGTACCGGTGCCCGCAGATCCATTCGCATTGAGGATTACTGCCCGTCACTTGTTTTCCTGCACTCTCAGATCGATCGCCGTGCAGGGGGAGCGATCAAGCTGTCCCCTGCGAGCAACTTCGGCGGAAAGTTTCCCGGCTGTGAAGTCGAACTGATCAGTCTGCACGGGGAATGCAAAGAGGCGACTGTCTGGTTCGGCTCTCTCGCCGGAGAGGCGAAGTGGCGGGCGACCGTGTTGCCCTCGGGAGAGACACTTGCAGCTGACCCCATGTCAGCCCGGCCGCGACTGCTCCCGCTCGCGCAATTCGTGTATGACCCGGACCCGGCAGTGGTTCGGGCCGGGCTGATCGACGTCCTGGCGAACACACTCAACGTCGGTCGACTGGATGCTGAGGAAGAGTATCTCACCAGCGAGAGTCCGGTCGTTTCACCCTTCGTCCAAGCATTCGAAGTCCTGGCGGAGCTTCCGCACAACGACAAGCAGATTCGCCGTTACTTCCGCGAGACGAACTTTGGTCAAGTGGAAATCAAAACGAGGCATGTCCGCATCGACGCGGATACGGTTCGCCGCAAGCTGCCACTCAATGGGAACGAAGCAGGGGTGCTGATTTTTGCGCGCATTGCCGGCAAGACGCGTGCGGTCGTCTGCCGGCGATGGCGTTGAGCGGTCCCGAGATCAGTTCCCGAACGTCTCACGGAACGGGAACGTCGCAACCTTCACAAGTTCCTGTGGCGGACTGGGTCGAGGGGCTGACCGATACATAAATCCGTAGAGCGACACCTGTCCCGAGTTCAGTTCACCAATATAGATACTCCCGATCGCCGGAGACCCGGTCTGGCCGGCACCGGCAATTGCACGAAACTCGGTGCGAGCGGGAACCATGATATACTCCGCGTCGCTGCCCGCTTTGACGTTGAAGTCTCCGGAAATCTCGCGGATGTAAAATTCGGTGAAGCCACCGGCCTGCGAGTTGAATGCGGCCCCCACCAGTCGGCCGGTCACGAAGTCGAGGACAAACAGCGCGTCGCTCGTCCCGGTCTGCGTGGGCACCGAACACATGGCAAAGCGTTCCGCCCGATCGACCGCGAGCGCGTATGCTGGCTCAGCAGGCCAATACAAAGCGATGGACAAACCGATAATGACGCCGCCCGTCATCCACGCCAAACGTTGATCTCGAACGTGTTCTCGCACGGTACTCCTCCTGCTGGTTGATTGCGACCCTTTTCTACGGGGGGACACTCATCATACCTCACGCCTCAGTCGACAGCCAGCACAGCTCTTGGACCATCAGCACGTCCGAACTTCCAGACGGGACTCTCAGTTGTCCAATTTGACTTTGTGACACCCACCGGAAAACTTCTGATTATTTCCGGGAATGCCTGTAAGGTTTCTCGACCTCATCCGTACTGATGGTGACAGAATGATTTCGTGGTCATTAGAGACACGCAGGCATGCCTGCTGTCTCCCCCGTCGGTTTGTGGCCGCTCTGCTCGTTGACACGGCGACAGCAGAGTCACGTTTGCAAACACTTAACACTCCGACGGTCCTGGCCGCGCCGCCTGATCACCGCGAAGACGTTCTGTCCCCGGACCGTCCGGTCCACCTTTTTCTGAGACGATGCGTTTCAGACAGACGTCCAAACTACTCGACAAACATCAGAGCCGCGACCGTCAGGAAGTCGGCCACGCTCGCACATGGATCGCGACGTCATCTCAGCGGAGCGAACCGTCATCCCCGCGAAGGCGGGGATCCAGACCGGCGTTGAAATGAGGGAAAACACATGAGGACAATCACCGTACTCGCTGGATTCCCGCATGCGCGGGAATGACGGTGATTGAAGTGTCATCCACTTCGGACCACTCTCCCTCGCGAGATGTCACCGGAACGAACCTCTCGTTGGGAGGCAAGCTCTCACGCCGACAGGCGAGTGAGCATGTTCGTTGCGACTTCTACACTGGCGACCCTGCTACCGCAGTGACGCCATGCCACCCGCCGAGCCGTGTCGTCGTATCGTCGGAGGATAAATTTACACTGCGGTTCGGTCTGTTGGTTTCAGAGGATCAAAGCATTGAATACGATCAGAGCCTCGATCTGGGGCACCGGATCCGCTGACAGTTCAGTCGTCGATCGAAGCATCGAACGGAAGTCCCAGTTCCTCACGGAGGCAATTGGCGATCGTCCCTGCTCCATACGCTGTGTGGAAGACATTCACATTCAGAATGTTACCGTTCCGAGTCTCCCAGAGTTGATTCTGCTGTTGCTGCTCAAGCTCCTGATCAGTGACATGAAACATCAAGTACACGCAGCGTTTGCTTCGTGTCGGCGTATAGTCGACGTCGAGAATCTGTGACTTTGAGAGTTTCGCACGCCGCCAAGGCAGCGACGGATTCGTGAAGAGCACATGAGTGTCATTGACATCGACAACCGGCTCTCGATTCATGTAGAGGAGGAGCAGATGCAAACCACTGGGAATCGCGATCGCAGAAAGAATCAAGAGCAGCGCAATTGAAAAGTACGAAAGGTCGAATCCTGCTGACACGCTTAATACTTGAAGCACCAAAACGATCAACCAGCCCCCAACCACATCGAATTGACGCGTGTGAAGTTTTCGATGAACCGGAAAGATGCTCTCGGTGTCGGTCATTCTCCCTCGCGCGACGTCACCGGGACGAACTTCTGGGCGCGTTCGCTGTAGATTTCGCCGACGTAGATGTTGCCTTTTGAGTCCTCTGCGATGCAGTGAATACCGACGGCTTCGCCCGGTTTGAGGCGGGACGTGTCGGGGTTGTTCTTGTCGTCGCCGATGTCGCCGAGGGGGATCGCCCAGTGGCGGGTGACGCGGCCGTCCGTGTTGAACCGCATGAACAGTTGGTCCTTGTACTCGGGGTACTCGCCGTGGCGTTTCCACCAGTGGGGGGATGACCCACAGGTCCAGATTTCGTCTTTGCCGTTGATCGAGATGCCCCAGGGCATGAGGATGCCTTCCCATTGATCGACGAACGTGCCGTCCTGCTGGAAGATTTGAATGCGGCCACTGTTCCGGTCGGCGACGTAGAGCAGTCCTTGCGAGTCGAGGGCGATGGCGTGCGGGAGGACGAACTTGCCGGGGGTGCTGCCGTACTCGCTCCACTCCTTGATGAAGTTGCCCGCCGAGTCGAAATGCATGATGCGGCGGTTGCCGTAGCCGTCCGTGACAAAGATGTCACCGGTGGGAGTGATGGCCATGTCGGTCGGACGATAGAAGTGCTGGCTGTCATTGCCCGATTCGCCCCGCGTGCCGAGCGTCATCAGCCGCTGACCTTCGGGCGTGTACTTCTCGACGACGTGCAGGCCGAAGTCGGCGACCCAGATGTTCCCTTCGTGATCGATCCGCAGTTGATGCGGGTTGTCAAAGTTGCCCTGACCCCACGAACGAATGAACGTGCCATCTGCTGCGTAGCACTGCACCGGGTCCGGCCCCTTGCGGAAGAACCAGACATTGTCGTCCTTGTCGATCGCCAGTCCAGAGACCCAGCCCTTGTCGGAAATATCATCCGGCTTCCGCGGCCAAGTCGGGTCGACATCGTACTCGACAAGGTTGGGTTCGACCGCAAAACCGGGGGCATCGGCCGCACGAGTCTCTGCGAGATACATTGCCCCCACAATGAATCCGGTTGCGAAAGCAAAGACCGATCGTAAGTGCATGATGGCCTCCTTTCTCTGCGGTGGATGACGCTTGCGGATTCGCGGGACCGGAATGCGTGGATGAGGTTCGAGATTATCGCTAAGCCGCAAGCGATGGTCGAGGGTTGTGACTCATTCAGCACATCAGTTGGACTTGTCCGGCGTGGGGGCGCCTTCGATGAACGTGAGTGAATTCTCGATCAGGATTTCGCCCGTCATTTCACCGAGGGACGTCCGGGAGATGTAGTCGTAGCGAGGGAAGCTGTTGAAGTCGACCTTCGTGAGGATGTAGCCGAAGGCATCGTTCGTGAGGCCGAAGAGCAGGTTGTGCTCGCCGTGCATCTTACGTTTGAGGTAGAAGCCGATGTTCGGCAGGGCCTCGCCGGGGATGGTGAGGATCTGGGCGTTCCCGAGGTTCACGAGGTTGACCTGCGTGGTGACGGAGTTGTCCTCGTTCATGTGATAGCCGAGAGGTGATCCCTTGATGATCGCCTGCATCAGCGGTGCTTCGACAGGGAAGCTGACGCTGTGGGCCTCAACGTGCAGCGACGGGTCGTTCTGTGGTGATGCATCGCCAACGATGCGCAGGGCTTCGTCGGCCATCAGGTGTCCGATGCGGAGACACTCGTCCCAGGTGGTGGAACCGTTCCAGTAACCTCGCAGCGGATCGCGGGGCGGTTCATCGAGGTTGCGGTTGTCTGCGGTGACCATGCCTCCCTGGGCACTGTTCATAAACATGGCCATGCCGCCGACCTGCTGTTCGATCTTTTCGCAAAGGGGACCGATGCAGTCGGGGCTGAGGATACCGGCGTGGTTGCCCAAGACCTCGGGGTGAGTGGCGTAGTTCACGAGAGTGGCGATTGTCTGTCCTTTGCCGCCGATGGCTTGGATGACGCTCATGCGACGGTCGTAGAGATCCGGGGCATAATAATTGAAGGCGATCTGCCCCTTGGCCTCGCCTGTTGCGATGCGAAGTGTTGCGGGAGCCAGATCATCAATGGCCTGATTGATGGCCTTGGCCGCCTGGTTGCAAACGAAGTCCATCCATTCGAGATCACCCGTGTGTCCCCCCTGCCCATCCGGGAAGGCGTAACAGTCCGGTGCACTGTGCGTGTGGGTCGAGCCGATCAGGATGTGATCGCCCGGGATGCGAGGCACCTGCTGGCGGACTCGTTCTCCGAGCACCGAGGGAAAACCGATCACATCAATCGCTACAAACGCAACGGAGGTGTCTCCCTGCTCGAAGACCATCGCCCGGGCGGTCAGCTCGCCCCGCTTCTCCTTCACGGGGTTCGGGATGCCGACGCCACCGGAGATTGGGAGGAGAGGGTCGGGCGTGATGACCTTCATCGCGGCACCGATACGGATCTCAGCCTGTGATGTTGAAGGGCTGAGCGACAAGACAATCAGAGCGACACAAGCGACGGCGATTCTCTGCACGGGACTTTCCTTGATGCGGACTCAGGGAGTACGGCGATCAACCAACCAGATTGATCGCGGGCTCCATCATAAGCCACTCAAGGGACGCATCGAAAGGAAGCGGTGCGCTGAGCTTCGCTGCCCCTCAACTCTTGCAGATCGCCAATGTCTTACGGAACAGCTGGACTGACGACCTGTGGCGGGTTGTCGTTATTGTTGTTGTCAGCGATTGCAGCGGCAGCAAGACCCAAGCCTCCCAGACCGAGAAGCGTGCCCAGTCCTCCACCGAAACCGCCACCAAATCCACCGCCTCCACCGGCGAAGCCTCCGCCTCCACCGCCGAAGCCACCACCGCCTCCGCCCGCACCGGCTCCTGCACCACCGCCACCGGCTCCTCCGCCGCCAGCACCCGCGCCGGCTCCAGCTCCCCCGCCACCAGCACCTCCGCCTCCGGCCCCGCCGTAGGAGGATTGGAGCTGATCAAATGCGTAGGGGACGTCTTCCTCACCGACGAGGTTCCCTTCCATCGAGGGATCTTCCTCCTCGTCTTCGTTATTGACACCATGCAGCGGACACTGACAGTCCGGGTGAGACTCGAACAGACTGTGGTCCTTGTCCTTGGCCGGGCATCCGTCGATACACGTGCACTCTGCCTGAGCAGCCGTGTTATGGGTATGTCCGTGATCATGATCATGTGAATGGCCCGATTCTTCACTTTGGAAGGAGACCGGAACGATCAGTTCATTGACTGTGTTCGCATCAGCGAATTCTTCCGTGACGGTATGGATTGAGAACGCTGCGAAACCTTCCGTTCCGGCAGCTGCAAACGAGTATCGCCCGTCACCGAGGTGAGGGATCGTAAACACGCCCAGTGGACTGACTGGCGCCTGTGCGACGATGCGGTTATCTCGCACGAGAAAGATGTTCAATCGTCGAAACCGGACCAGTTCGCCAGACCGTGGATCGAGGCTTCGCATGCGACCGGTCAGCGTACCGTCTGGAGAGAGTCGGATCTTATTCTGCTTCAGCGAGGCGGATGGAGCATCTGGTGGCTCGGGCGCAAACCCGGGAGCCTCCAGCTGAGGAGCCTCATCCTCGACGACCTGTTTCACAAGTTGAATCTCAGGAGCAAAGCTCGTTGAGGGTGCTACAAAGCCGACAGAACCTGATCCTCCACTGACCACTTCTGGCGGAAGATGTTCGCGTGCCAGCTGCAAAACCATCGGGCCGTCAGCAGGAGGAATTGCCAGCGAATCAATCTGGAGTTCCTCTTGAATTTCCTGGAAGGCGACAAGGCTCATTTCGACGGCACTGCGATTGTCGACGGTCAACTCCGCAGGCAGGACCTCAAGCCCATAAGCGATGTAGCCATCCGGACCATGACCAACCAGCGAGTACACGCCTGGTGCCACACCTTCCGCTTCGAATGCCCCATCAAAACCCGGATGAACTTCAGCCACAACCTTGCCGTGCTGAACGAACGCAATGGTCAGATCCTTGGCAAAAGCCGGTTCGCCCGTATCTGGATCGACGATGTTGATCCGTCCTGGGAGTCGTCCATCCGCCCGGAGGCGGACACGGTAACTCCGCAGACTCTTTTCGAGGTCGTCGGTTTGGACGTTGCTATGTACCGCTGGCCTGATGATGCCAATGTCGGTCGCCAGTTGCGTGAGAACATGTTCTCCCCCTGACCAGACGACGGCAGTCCCGGCAGCACTGATGCTCCCCAGAAACAGCACCACTAGCGTCACACGCACCAAAGATGCAAATCGCATTTCGACCCCCCCCGATTTTTACTTTCCGCGCCAAATTGCGGAAACCAGAACTCTTAACACTATCTCTGATGCGCAACGGAAACAAGCGAAATTACATAGTTCCGGGCAGTCGGTAGTCTCAATATCGGAATGAATGGTGCAACGGACAGGTTTTTCTCCGAGAATCGGAAGAATCGTCACGATCGGCACAGACCGACCCACGGGCAGAGCCTGGCCGAACGCTATTCAACGACTTTCGAGGGTCCCCGCCACCACTCCGGTTCTACGAACAGGTCTGACACAGGCAGGCGAAACTGCGGGAGCTGAGGAGTTCCCTCCAGACAGTCAGCACATGTCAGCCTTCGTTCGGGCTCGTTGAGCCGAGAAATCGTGACTGTCCGATCACTGGGCTGGATTGTCCAGACAGCAGAGACTCCCCAGCGGAGATAGGCCGCTGTCCTGAACTTGCATTGTGCGACGCGGTCTGAAGTGGAAGCGAGTTCGACCACGACTGCGGGGACGGCCTCCGTCACTTCCTTGTCTGCTTCTGCAAACCGCGGTCCTTCGATGAAGTACGAGATGGCAGGAAATCGAACGGTGTCGGGAGCCGATCGCAGATGCAGCCCCAGATCGAAACAGGCATACCCGATCTCCGTCTCATGGACGAATTGAGAGATGGCTTTCGACAGGTTGAGCACCACCGTGCCGTGATCAACGTCCGGCGGCTGGAAGTGGATCACCTCTCCATCGATTAACTCTGACCATTGCCCTCCCTCGGGCAGTTCAAAGCGTCGATTGAGAAAATCGTTGAGCGTCCAAGGCGAATTGTCTGGCATGTCTGCTGCGTCTCCCGACCCCATTGTGGGCGGAAGTGCACTGTCCGACAAGCGCTCCTCTCACAGCTGGCGTGCGGCTGCCTTGGACAGCGGTTGATGGGGTCCGCTGAGATGGCTCGATCGAGAGGGGCGTACACGAGTGTAGATGAACCCCATACGACACTTCTCGCACTGAATCTCCGTCCCCAGACGCTCTGCCTGAAGCCGAATGGCTGTCAACAACCGCTGATGTCGACATCCCACACGCAACTCGATTTCCTGACCACAATGCGGGCAAAAAATGCCCGTTTGCACCGACCGTGACATGGCTGCACTCCGAGGGGAATTCATGTCCTTTCTACCGGTCTCGACCCGACGAAACCCGTCCAGAACCTGAGTATCCCATGCGCTATGACATCTAGTTGTCACACCACTTGAAAACAGCACCTATCAACGGATGGTTGATGCTCGATCGTGTCTGTTCCTATTTCGCAGAGCTTTGATCCTTACACGGAACCGTTCGGATTTCATCGCGGTTTCCCGTACACTCATGGATAAGGGGTCCATTCGTCCCTCTCTTCTTTCATTTCAACACAGGCGATGTCTATGCCTCAGCGGCCACGAACGCGGCGCGGTCTGTCGATGTGGCTCTCCTCCACGACGACACCCGTGTTCATCCTGGATGACCGCCGGCGGGTCTTGTTCTTCAACAAAGGTTGTGAACAGCTGACGGGTTGGGAAGCGGGGGATGTGATTGGTCAGGTCTGCGACTTTGTCTCTGAACCGGACCCCACGCAGATCGAATCGCTGACGGGGACGCTCTGTCCTCCGCCAGAGGTACTTCAGGGAGCAGAAATCAGCCTTCCGGTATTCCTCCATAATCGATCCGGAAATCAGACATCGCACCTGATCCGCTTTTTTCCGTTGAAAAACGTGGAGGGACGGGTCGAACGCATCCTGGGAACCTTCTCGAGGATTCCTGAGCCCGTTGCGTTACAACCGCCGCTTGGCCGTGAGTTGCATGCGGAACTGGCGGCGCTCCGCGCGGACCTGCTGCATCGTTATGCCGCCTCCTCCGTCGTGGGTTGCAGCCGGGGGTTTCATCGCCTGATGGAACAGGTCCGACTTGCGGGATGCCACAATTCGAGCCTGCATCTCTTCGGAGAAGCGGGAACAGGCAAAGAGCATCTGGCACGACTCATCCACTATCAGGGTCCCTCGCGTCGACAGGCTTTCGTTCCTCTCGACTGCCGACGACTCACTCGCGAGGAGATCAAGCTGGCGGTCAGAGAGGTGCTTCGTGACGCTCGCGAAGGGCAGCCGACCCGTTTGAGTCCCGGAACGCTCTTCCTGAAAAACGTCGAGGCTTTGCCGGATTCGGTGCAGGAACTTCTGCTGGAAGAAGCTCCGACTGTTCTTGTCGCTGAGTCTCACGCACCCGACAGCCCGTCTCGATCAACTCGAAACATCTCCCTCCGACTGATGTCGTCCAGTGAAACGGACCTTCAGGCAGCTGTCGATCAGGATCGTCTCAGTCATGATCTGTACTACCTGCTGACGTCCCAAGTCATCACAGTCCCGTCACTCAGACAGCTTCCAGAAGATGTGATGCTGCTCGCCCAACATTTTCTGGAGAGTTTGAACCGCGATCAGGAAACACAGGTCACCGGTTTTGCTGACGAAGTGGCAAAGGCCTTTCGCAAGTACAAGTGGCCCGGAAATCAGGATGAACTCAAAACAGTTGTCAACAAAGCTCGCGCTGCCTGCGAGCGATCGTTGATTACACTCGCTGACCTGCCATTGGGGTTTAGGGCAGGACAGGACGCACAACGCAGTGGTCCGGTCCAGTCTGTCGAACTCGTTCCTCTCGAGGACCGCCTGGCTGCGGTCGAACGTGAGCATATCGAACTCGCACTCAGACAAGCGGGCGATAACAAAAGTCTGGCTGCTGAGTCGCTTGGCATGACGCGTGCCCGCCTTTATCGTCGTATGCAAATCCTCGGGATGATCGACTCTCCATAGGTACTCGGCGTTGCCTCGTGGCTAATGTCTCTCCTCAAACATTCCAGACCTGGTCCTGATCCATGATTCGACGCGTCGTATCACAGTTGTTTCTTATCCTTCTGTTCGCGGGGATGTGTGTTCGCTCCATTTCTGCCTCCGAACTGCCGAACATCGTGTTCATCATGGCCGACGATCTGGGTTACGGCGACCTCGGATGTTACGGACAGCAGGTGATCAAGACGCCCCGGCTCGATCGCATGGCGGCTGAGGGGATTCAGTTCCGCAACATGTACGCTGGGTGTACGGTCTGTGCTCCCTCACGCAGTGTGCTGATGACGGGCCAGCACATGGGGCACACCTACGTGCGAGGCAACGCCGGAAAGAACGACCGGTCGATTCAATCGCTGCGTCCCGAGGATGTCACCGTCGCAGAAGTTCTCAAACAGGCCGGCTACACGACTGGCCTCTTCGGCAAATGGGGACTCGGTGATGAGTCCGAAGGGAGCGAAGAGGGCGTTCCGACCCGTCAGGGTTTCGATGAGTTCTTCGGCTACCTCGATCAGGGGCATGCACACAACTACTATCCGGAGTTCCTGTGGCGAAACCGCGAGCAGGTCCCGCTCCGCAATGAGGTCGTCGAAGGCAATGGACGATTCAAAGCGGGTTATTCCAGCAAACGCATTGACTACAGTCACGATCTCATCATGGACGAAGCTTTGCAGTTCATTGACCGCGTCCATGACAAGCCGTTCTTCCTGTATCTGGCCCTCACCATTCCGCACGCCAACAACGAGGGGAGACGCGGCACGGGCGACGGTCAGGAAGTCCCCGACTACGGCATCTATGCAGACGAGAACTGGCCCAACCCCGACAAGGGGCAGGCCGCCATGATCACCCGCATGGATACAGGTATCGGCACTCTGCTCGACAAACTGGCCAGCCTCGGCATCGACGAACAAACACTCGTGATCTTCACCAGCGACAACGGCAATCACGACGAGGGCGGTCACGACACCGATCGCTTTGACCCCAACGGCCCCTTGCGAGGCAGCAAGCGTGATCTCTACGAAGGGGGCATCCGCGTCCCGTTCATCGCCCGCTGGCCGGGGACAACTCCCGCTGGGGAAGTGTCCGATCACATCGGCTACTTTGGCGACCTGATGGCGACCGCAGCTGAACTCGCGAACGTCGATCCGCCCGAAAACATCGACTCGGTCAGTTTTGTTCCCATCCTGACCGGCAACACGGAACGTCAAAAGGAACACGGGTCTCTCTACTGGGAGTTCTACGAGCGGGGCGGCAAGCAGGCGGTCCGTCAGGGGGAGTGGAAAGCCGTCCGGATGCCGATGCATACCGGCCAGACGGAACTCTACAACCTCACCGACGACCTCGGCGAAGCGACCGATGTCGCCACCGCCCACCCCGACATCGTCAAACAACTCGAAGCCCTCATGGACGCCGCTCACGTCGACAATCCCAACTGGCAACCACGCGGCCAGTCCGACGGCAACCAACCCGCACCCGGCGACGGCCGACCACGCTTTTGACTTTCCTGAACGTGCCACTGCATAGGCCAGGCACGAAAGGCACTTACTCGTTCACACGCACTGCTTGCCTGGCCGAAGCAGTGCCAAAGAACTATTCACGACACACCTCGGCCATTCAAGCAGTGGCACGATTTTCACAACAAGAAGACACACCCATGCCTGACGTCATCCGCGACGACCTGTACAACTTTCCCAAATACTACGACCTGCTGTTCGGCTCCGACTGGAAAGCGGAGTTTGACTTCATGCGACTCTGTTTCGAGAAGCATACTGAGCGGAAGGTCAAGCGTGTCTTCGAGCCCGCCTGCGGCACGGGACGACTGCTCATCAAACTCGCTCAGGCCGGTTACGACGTCGCGGGAAATGACCTGAATCCGAAAGCCGTGGACTACTGCAATACACGCCTGGCTCGACATGGATTCGCCAGGTCGGTCACGGTGGGCGATATGTCCGACTTCAAAGTCCGCCGGAAATACGATGCAGGCTTCAACATGATCAACAGCTTCCGTCACCTCCCGACGGAACAGCAGGCCGAGTCACATCTGCGGTGCATGGCCGATGCGATCAACAAGGGGGGCCTCTATCTCCTCGGCTTGCACCTCATCCCGACGAACGGAGATCGCAGCGAGGAGGAGTCGTGGTCAGCCCGTCGGGGGAATCTGGTTATCAACTCACACATGTGGTCAAAAGCGATCGACCTCCGTCGCCGCATGGAGTCACTCGGGATGAGGCTCGACGTCTACACGCCAACCAGCCACATCCGTATCGACGACGAGATGTTCTACCGCACCTACAACAAAAGGCAGATGAACGACCTCATCTCACGGGTGCCTGAATGGGAAGTCGCTGAAACCTACGACTTCTCCTACGACATTCACGACCCGATCAAGATCACGTCCTCCACCGAAGACGTCGTCTACATTCTTCGCAGGCGATAACTTCACACCGCATCCGCCCGCGCCAGTTTGCAGGCCTCTTCGTCGTGTACGCGTTCGATTTGCAACGTGGTGTGCTCGATGCCGAATCGCTCATGAAGTTCCTGAGATGTCGCTGAGAGAAAGACATCGGCGTCGCCGTTCTCGGGCCTGACGAGGTGTGCGGTCAACGCGGTTTCGGTCGTGCTCATGGCCCATACGTGCAGGTCATGCACGACCGTGACACCGGGCCGCTGCAAGAGGTACTCATGCACTTCCTTCAGGTCAATCCCTGTTGGGACTGCCTGCAAAGCGAGGTTGACGGAGTCCCGCAGCAGGCCCCACGTACTCCAGAGAATGACGCCAGCAATGATCAGACTCAGCACCGGGTCAAGCCATAACCAGCCGAGTGTCATCATGCCGACGCCTCCCAGGACAACAGCCACCGACACACCCGCGTCAGCCGCCATGTGAAGGTAGGCCCCGCGAATGTTCAAATCGTGTTGACCGCCCCGCATGAACAGCAATGCAGTGACCGTGTTAATGATCACTCCGACTGCTGCGATCACCGCCACGGGACCGCCTTCCACAACTGAAGGGTCAACCAGCCGCCGTAGCGATTCCCACGCGATCCCGCCGACCGCCATCATCAGGATCAGACCGTTCAGCATGGCAGCGAGAATCGTTGAACCTCGCAATCCGTAGGTGTAGCGATCGGTCGGGCGAGATCTTGCCAGATAGGTCGCTCCCCACGCCAGCAATAGCCCGAGGACGTCACTCAAATTGTGACCGGCGTCTGCAAGCAGGGCCATCGATCCGAGGATCACACCTCCGACAGCTTCCAGAACAACAAACGTGATGTTCAGCCCAACACCGATCGCGAAGGCGCGCGAGTAATCGACCGGCCTATGGGCGTGGCCGTGACTGCATCCGTGATGATGGTGATGTCCCATTCACGCAATCTGACAGAAGGACTCGGTGTCGACAACCATAGTAGCCGTCACGCTCCGCGTGACGAGCGAGACATCATCGATGTTCTCAGGTGATTCGACGTTCAATCACCATTCGTGCCATCACGCGGAGCGTGATGGCTACTTTTAATGCCCCGCTGGGCGTCCTCCCTTGCGGGGATCGCTCGCTCCGCTGACGCTGTCGGCCGTCCGGCTTGCTGCCTGTGTTGCGGCCAGTCTCACGCGATGCGTAACTGTGTGTCCGCGTTCCTCCAATGGCGAATTGAGTGACGGCAGCAACGCCGGTTCGACGAACAGCGTCTCAGGCAGCCACTGATGATGGAACCGGGGCGAGGCGACCGCCTGCTCGACTGTCTGACCGAAGCGAGTCACGTTCAACAGCACCTGCAATGTGGCCGTGATGATTCTGGGTCCGCCCGACGCACCGGCGACAAATGTCGCTTTGCCATCCTGAACCAGAATCGTGGGGGACATGCTCGACAGCGGCTTCTTGCCGGGTGCGACAGCGTTTGCCTCACTCTGGATCAACCCGAACGCATTCGGCTGTCCGGGCACGGCAGACAAGTCGTCCATCTCGTTATTGAGGATGATTCCATACGTCGGCTCAACGACGTAACTTCCGTACAGCGTGTTGATCGTCTCCGTAGATGCGACCGCGTTGCCCTCGCGATCGATCACACACAGGTGACTTGTTCCGCCGTCATCAACCGGAGCGAATCTTCCATACGATTCGAGTGGCTGCGTCTGGTCAGGGTCGATCTTCGCGGCCAGTCGTGCAGCGTGCTCCTGGCTGAGCAGCCGGTCAACGGGGACCTCGGCGAAGTCCGTGTCGCCCAGAAACTCTGCCCGGTCCGCGAACGCATGCTTGAGCGCCTCCGTCACTACGTGGACGGCCAGCGGGTCGTTCTGACCGAGATGGGTCAGTGACATCTGTGGATGCAGTCGTTCGAACGCGGTGAGGATGTTCAAGGTCTCGATGATCGCAATGCCCCCACTCGATGGCGGTGGCATCGAGATCACCTCATATCCCGCGTACTCCCCACGCACCGGCTCTCGGACAACCGGTTGTTGTGCTGACAAATCTTCTCGTGTAATGATACCCCCCTGCTCTTTGACCGTCGCGACAATCGCCTCTGCTACTGCACCTCGATGGAAGCCGTTCGCTCCCTGCAGGGCGATCAGTTCGAGTACCTTTCCCAGCGGGGAATGAAAACGATCCCCGGGCGTGAATGGTTCACCACCATTCAGATACACCGCATACAGGGCCGCGTATCGCTCGACGTACTCTGGATGCTTCGCAAAGTCATCCAGCGTTTCCCGCTGGGCTTCGACGAACATTTCATCGACGACAAACCCTTCACGTGCCAGTCGAATGGCCGGCTTCAGCACTGTTGGCAGGTCGAGGGTGCCGTACTTCTCCAGGACCCAGCACAGCCCGGCGACCTCTCCCGGGACCGCGACGGCCAGGCCACCGACCTGACTCAATCGCGGATCAGCAGGTTTACCGTCCGCGCCAAGGTACATATCCCGACTCGCCGCTGCCGGCGCCCGCTCCCGGTAGTCGATGGCCACAGCCTGACGTTTCGCAGCATCCCAGTAGACCAGAAATCCCCCACCACCAATCCCACAACTCTCCGGCCGCACGACCGAGAGTGCAAAGGACGTTGCCACCGCCGCATCGACGACATTCCCCCCCCGCCGAAGCATCTCCGCCCCCGCCTCACTCGCCAGCGGATGATCAGCAGCAACACAGGCGTGTGCGTATGAATGACGTTCCGACGCCTCAACCTTTGCCGCATCTTCAGGAACGTTGGCGAAACAGAGAACCGTCAGAGTGAGACAACTGGTTAACCAAGATGAGTGCATGTTGCGACTTCCTCCAAGGTCATGATAGCATGACCAAGCACCAAGCCACCCGTATACGATGTTGAAAGTTCCCCGCCATGACCACTCGCGAGCAGTTGCAGAGCTTTCAGGCGTTCGCCGAGGAGCAACTTGACAAGCACCAGGACCATTTGTCGCTTGATGAGTTGTACAGCCTGTGGCGGGTCAGTCATCCCGCACATGAAGAACTGCTTGAATCAGTCAATGCACTCAATCTCGCATATGCCGACCTGACGGCTGGCCACACCGGTGAACCCGCGCGTGAAGCTCTCCGAGAGTCATGCGAGCAACTGGGAGTGGTAATCGGCTCATGAAGTTCGCCGTCCGGATTCAACGGCGAGCCCGACAAGACTATGAAGCAATTCTGAGTTACATCGCGAAGCGGTCACCAGAGGGTGCATCAGCATGGGCCAGAGCCTTTGATCGAGCTTTGGAAAGACTCGAAGACTTCGCCGACACGTTCCCCCCGGCGATTGAAAACGAACTTGTTGAGTTTGAGGTCCGGGAGATCCTCTTCAAGACCCGTCGGGGTCTTGTCTATCGGGCACTCTTCACAATTGCTGATAATACGGTCCAAATCTTACACGTTCGAGGTCCAGGCCAAGACCTCCTCTCTATTGAAGAATTGATTCAGCCATTATGATGGACACCGAAGCGGTATTGATGTTCATCGAGTTATCGCAACGGGCGAACATTGATGTCTGCCTGGACGGCGGCTGGGGTGTTGACGCACTGCTGAGTGAGCAGACGCGCGAGCATGCAGACCTGGACATCATCATCCGGGTCGAGGACGTACCCCGACTGCGTGAGGTCTTTGAGAGTGCGGGCTATCGTGTCAAACCGGACGGCTCACCGACCAACTTCGTCATGCGGGATGACGCAGGGCACGAAGTGGACGTGCATGCGATCGCGTTTGACAAACGCGGCTACGGTGTCTTCCCGGTCCCCGACGGTCGTCAATGGCCGTTCCCGCCCTCTGCCTTCGCCGGTCAGGGCACGATCGCAGGCCGTGAGGTGAGATGCCTGTCCGCCGAGGCGCAGGTCCAATGTCACGGACAGGGTTATACGCCGACCGAAAACGACCTCGCCGACATGGAATGCCTGCAACAGCGGTTCGATGTCGTCCTCCCCCTCATCCTCTGCCGCCAACCGCACATGTCCTGATGAAACGAATGATGGAAGCACTCTTCCTTACCTTTGTTTCCTTATGTCTCAGGAATTGAATAGAAGGAAATGAAGAGAACGAAGGGATAAAATGGTTGTGTTACACTCTCTGCCAAGATGTGACTTGTTCTTGTATTGACGATCGATCTCCGAACACTGTTTTTCCAAGCCATGAATCCGTCACTCATGAAAAGCTTTTCGTTGTTTCTGGGTCTGATCGTTTCCCATAGTTTCTCTCCGTTCGCTCACTGCGGCGACGAGAGCCTCGCTATCCAACACACCATCGCGGCCATTGAGGAAGGCCGGTTTCATGGGTGGCCTGCGAACAACGGCGTGTGGCAGTGGGGGGATGAGATTCTGGTGGGGTTCACGCAGGGGGACTTTGTCGTCAAGCGGGGACACAACATTGCGGGACGTGAGGACAGTCTGCTGGCGCGGAGTCGGGATGGGGGTGAGACGTGGACGATGTTCGATCCGGCCGGGTTTCTGGACAATGAGCATCAGAAGTATCGCGGCGAGGGGAAGACGGCGCTGACCCAGCCGCTCGACTTCACGCACCCTGGTTTTGCGCTGCGAATCTTCGCGGAGGGGTATCATGGAAACGAGGACCCCGAGGGGGGCTTTTTCTACTCGCTGGACCGAGGTGAAACATGGCTCGGTCCACATCCGCTGGCTGGGCTGACGGATCATCCGGAGTTACGCGGCCATGCTCTCTCGCCACGGACGGACTACATCGTGCAGGGACCGCGGTCCTGTCTCGTCTTCATTTCGTCCCTCAAGCCGCCTGATGAACTCAAGCGGATCGCCTGTGTCCAAACGACCGATGGCGGACAGTCGTTCGAGTTCGTCTCGTGGGTGACGCCCGTTTCCGAAACTGCGAGCACCATCATGTGCCAGACGGTTCAGCTGTCGGATGATGAGTTCGTGTGTGCGTTCCGCAAAATCAACCGGGAGTCGGATGATCCTGACACGATCGAAGCTTATCGTTCGACAGATGGCTGTCGCAGCTGGCAGTTCCTGAGCACCGTGAAGGTGATGCCCACGCATTCGAATCCGCCAGCACTCGTCAAATTGCAGGATGGACGCCTATGCTGTGCGTACGGGGATCGTCATGTTGCTGAGATTCGGGCACGGTACAGTCGCGACGGCGGTGAGACCTGGGGACCGGAGTTCATCATCCGCGACGATTTTCAGGCCCTCCCGGACGACCCTGATTCCGAGTCCGGCATCAATGCGGACATCGGGTATGTGCGCATGATCCAGCGTCCTGATGGCAAACTCGTCGCCATGTATTACTGGGCCACCGCTGAGCATCCGCAACAGCACATTGCGGTTTCGATCTGGGAGCCGTTCTAGTTGTTCACCCTACCGGCGAGGGCGGTTTCTTCGTGAGAGTGGCCGCATATTCGATGCGTCGCTCAGAACGCGTTTGAAAAGTGGTGTTGAGGTGATTTGATGTTCACGTTACATCTCTGGCATGGCAAGGAAGCGATA
>JAGQQG010000220.1 GCA_020426325.1 Planctomycetaceae bacterium
CACACTCCAACTCGAAGGCGATCGCCTCCGTCTCGCGTTTGAGCAGACGGTTCACGATCGCACGCTGACAAAGCAGGATCGGACAGCCTTCGATCGCTGGACCGACCAGTACCGCGCCGCTGTTACTGATCGGGAAGATAAGCAGGTTCTCAGAATTGCCAGAGAGCTGACGGAGTGGTTCAACCGCGACGGATGGCTCAGCGAACTCCTGGAAGCCAATGTCGCTCCGTTGGTGCTGGAGATCGTCTCCCCGCAGCAGTCGGATGAAGAGCAGGTTCGGCTGCGTGAATTGCCTTGGGAGTTGTTGCTGCATCCGCAGGAGAACACCCCCTTGTGTGGCCGGGCGGACATCGGCTTCTGTCCCGTGCGCCGGATCGGGCAGGTGACGCAACCGTCGCAGGCCTCCCCTTTTCGACTCTCGATGGTCTTCATGGCGGCCGTCCCTCAGGGGCAATCTCCGCTCGATCTGGAGACTGAGGAAGTCGTGATCCTCAACGCAGCCGAACGAATTGGGGAAGGGATCGACTTTCGTCCCGAGGAGAGTGGCACATTCCAGGAGCTGCTGGAGACGATTGATGTCGAAACAGACGACGGTCACCCGCCGGACGTGTTACATCTCTCCTGTCACGGTGGATTGGAACCGGAACCCCATCTCGCCTTCGAAACGGACGAGGGGCGACTTGACCGTGTGACGGCAGCTCAGCTGGCAGATCAGATTACCACACCCCGGCCTCGGCTGACGGTGCTCTCTGCCTGTCACTCGGCTGCAACAGCAGAGACGGTCCCGCG
Source organism: Planctomycetaceae bacterium (assembly GCA_020426325.1). Taxonomy (GTDB): domain Bacteria; phylum Planctomycetota; class Planctomycetia; order Planctomycetales; family Planctomycetaceae; genus JAHBXU01. Next base: position 790 of record JAGQQG010000220.1, read on the forward strand.
GACGCTGGTCGATTCGCTCGCAGTCACGCTCGTCCGGCATGCGTTTCCATCGGTGCTGGGCTTCGCCGGCAAGGTCAACGACCGGGATGCCACGCGATTTGCCGGCACCTTGTACCATTGGCTGGCCCGCAAGTCGTCCCTCGAGCAGGCACTGGCGAGGGCTCGACAGGAACTCCTGCATCCGACAGAGGCAGGAGCAGAACCATCGAACGACTGGCATCTCGCCCGGCTGTATCTCGGTCCTACCGGCGGAGGCACGCTGGTTCGAGGCACGAAGGCCCGCAGGCTCTGGAACGCGAAGCATGCCCACAGGTCCATGCTGGATGCAAGCAACGCCGCGACCGCTGTTGCCGGTCCAGCGACTTTTGTCGGAAGACGTGCAGTGGTCCAACGACTCCTGCGGACGTTTCGCGGAACATCAAAAGACCCGGCTGAGCAAAAGTGTGGAGCCTTGCTCTACGCCGTGGGCCGACAAGGGAAGTCATCCACAGCTTATCGGGTGATGCAGAGGCTCGTTGAACACCGGCCAGTTGTCCTCTACGGCACCTTTGATGCTTTGTACGTCTTGAGGCAGTTCGAGCAGCGGATCGGCGGACAGGCCGTGCAGACCATCGTGGACAAGTACAAGCCGCTGGTCGCAGACAACCCCGCACAGCTGAAGAACGCTCTTCAGGAACTCCTGTCCGGACCGTGCGTGCAGTATGTCAGGCAGGCCAATGATCATCCCGCGCAGCATCCGGTCCTGCTCGTGCTGGATGACTTTGAGCAGATGCTGCACTTCCCCCAGGGAACCGGAGCCGCTCCGCATCTTGATCCCCAATTCCCCAAGCGCCGGGCTGCGGTGATCGCCATCCTGCGGGCCTTCCAAGCCGTCCCCGAAACAAAATCCTGCCTGATGATCACGTGCCGGTCCAACTTCGAGTTGCAGGACGAGGGGGACAACCTCATGGACGGCCTGCTTCTCGAACCGCTGCCTCCCATGCAGCCGATCGAACAACGCAAGCAGTTCACCCTTGGCCTGTTCGACAAAGGGACCCGCCCTGAGGAGGTGGATAGCGAACTCCAGAACCGCATCCTGCAACTATCCTTCGGCAACCCCGGCCTGCAGGACATGCTCACCCGTCTGGCCCTCGATGATGCTGACGAATGCCGGGTCGCGCTCGATCAGATGCAGGCACGACAGGACTCTGGAGCCGACGTTGCTCATGATGCCCTGGTCGAGTTCTTCCAGGGGATTGCGTTGAACCGGCAACTGGACGTGTTGACGGACGATCAGCGGGACTTGCTCCGTTGCTGCACCCTGTTCTCGGTCCCGGTTCCGCGCAGCATGATCACGCTGCTGGAGACAGAGTTGGGGTTTCAGAGCGACGATCTGAACCGGCTTTGTGGTCTCGGCCTGTTGGAGCGGCAGGATGCTCCCGTCGACTCCCAGACGGAGTCACTCATTGTCAATGCCTTGGTGCGCAGCCACCTGTTACGGCAGGTGGAAATCGCTGCAGCCGAATCCACGCAGAATGCTCTTCCCACAACTCCACTCTCTGAGGAAGAAGTCACACAGATCGCCGGCATCATCACGGACCCCCTGTTTGACGAATGGGGCGGTGCAGCGGCGCAGAGCAACTGGCCGGTGACCTGTGACTTCCTGCTATGCCAATTGGCGATTGCTGCCGAGTCGACCCATGTCCTCCAGAGTGTCGCCGCATCAGCGGTCCACGGCCTCGCTCATGTCTTGTATGCATGGCAGACGGCCGCTCTGTGGGGGCGTCAGGCCATCGAAATCCTGGAGGCAGCCGGTGAAGCCCCGTCGGTCACTCTATGGAGGGCGACAGCTGACCAATGGCGATACATCGGAGAAGACCTTGGGTTTGTTCGCCGATGTTACGAAACCGCTATCGAGGAGCTGGAGAGCGCAGATGAATTGACCGGCGATCTCAACTTGTTTCTCCAGCGATTAGGTGACCTCGAATGGACCGTAGGAAATCGAGAGGTTGCAGGGAGTTATTTTCGTCGCTGCCTGGATGTTTGTGAGCAGATCGTCGAACAATCTGGTGAAACTCAAAAAAGCCTGCGGGACGTGAGCATCTCCCTCGACCGGGTGGGTGACGTGGAACGGTCCGAGGGTCAGCGGGTTGAGGCGCTGGCGCGTTACCGGCAGAGCCTGGAGCTGTGTGAGCGAATCGTGGAGCGGTTCGGGGAGTCGCCCCAAAGCCTGCGGGACGTGACGCTGTCGTATGAGCGGATGGCAGGGGTTCATCTGCAGCCGGATGGGGAGCCGACCGCGGAGGATCTGCAGACAGCGGCTGGGTTCCTGCAGCGCAGCCTGGCCAACTGGGACACAATCCGCCAGCGATGGGGAGCCACCCCCGATGCCCTCGAAGGGCCGTTTTTCTCGGCCTTCCGGATGGCGCAGATTCTGTTGATGATCGGTCAGTCCGAACCCGCGATCAGCCTGCTGGAACAGACGCAAACCGACCTGCAAACCATCGTCGACAACGGCTGGGCCACACAGGTGACCTTGCAGAAACTCGCAGCCACCAACGAGTTGCTGGAGGCAGCGCGACAAGCACATGCCAAGTCTGACGACTGAGACGATCCCGCCACGCCAAATCCGTCTGCGACAACGACCTGGTCTGTGAAGGTCTGAACTCAATGAGACCACGATTAAGTTCAATTGCCGTCATTGCGATTTCGAGTTGACGTTTCCTGCCGAGGCAGCGCGACGTGTTAAGGTCTGTCCAGAGTGTGCAAATGCTGTCGCAGTAACTTCATCCATAGCCTCACTGCTGACCGGAATCGCTACAAGTGTTCTGTCAGTTGATTGTCGGTCCAGCAGGGCGTTGCCCAGGATTTGAGTGAACAGCTGATGCTCCTCTGGAGAAAGTGCACCGGTGTGGGTGAAGAACAGGTGGGACTGATCCTCGTGTCGGGCCATTTCCTGTGAAGCATCGAGAAGCGGGATCTGTTCTTGAGCGGCGCGCTCCGCGAGTAAGCCAAGAACTTCACTGGTGCCGGAACTTGTCGACGCACGGACGGTTTTGGTGGAGGGGACGACTGCGACCACAAAGTCTGCTGAGATCTGATCGCAGAGGTGTTTCATCCCTGAAAGCGGTTCCCATGTCTGTTCGATGAGCACAGTCGGCTGTCCCGCGGAACTTCTCTCTGTCGT
>JAGQQG010000221.1 GCA_020426325.1 Planctomycetaceae bacterium
AGCTGGCCCCAGATCCACAGGAAGTCAGAGAGATAACGATCGTTCTCAGCCAGCGAATCAACCGCCGCAATGGCGTTGCTGACCTCACGGGCACTCGTCCGGTCTGCACCAGCGGGACTCGATGTGCCGTCCTCGTATTCGGCGCTCGTCAGCCGCAGCAGGGCTTCATCGGTGCTGCCCAGCTCGGGGTTGTCAATGTTATTCCCGGTCCCGTCGATCGAGGCGAACTCCTGATTCGACGCAAGACCATCGAGCGTGATTGGATCCACAACCGAACCGTTATCGGTCACACCGGCCAGAAGCATCCGGTCCTCAAAGGTCTCCACCTGGGCAGGAGTATTGTTGGTTGGACGCCGTCGGGCTCGTGAACGTCGATTGTTTTGCCAGAATGCCATGATGTCGACCTCCATTGGAGTTTGAAGGCACAACCCGTACGCTGAGCGCACCAATCTCTGCGACGGCTTGTCGCCAAGTGACAAGTCAATTGAGAATCAAGAGGCCCGGGTTGAGAGGACCCGGAGAAGTGTTGGACGAACCATGCCACGACACCTGTGACAGTATGTCGACGCACTTACGATCGGGCGCCTGACGCGTGTATCTCAGTTAATGTGGTGGCATGTTTGTTCTGTAAGAGATAAACGAGAGAAGACATTTGCTCTCAACATATGATTCTGAAATCTCGGATTTGAAATCTGAGATCTGAGATTTCAAATCAGATACGACGCAATGACCACACAGACTCCCGATAATCCGCTCGACACGCCGGCACAGTTTGTGCGCGGTGCTGGTCCGCAGCGAGGGGAACTTTTGAAGAAACTCGACATCCACACGGTCCGTGATCTGTTGTGGCATGTGCCGCGAGATGTGCTGGATCTCACGGATGTCCGCCAGCCGGACGAACTGGTTGAAAAGCTCGAACAGACAGTGCGCGGCGAAGTTGTTGATGTGGACGCGAAGCAAGTCTCAGGAGGACGAACCATTACCGCGGCCCTGCTCGACTGTGGCGGGGATTACGTGCGAGGTGTCTGGTTCAATCAACCGTGGATGCGTAAGCGGCTCATGATGGGAAGCAAGGTGCTCTTCACGGGAAAGCCGAAGCGTCATCAGGGGCGATGGGAATTCGGCCATCCGCAGGTGCAGTGGCTCGATGACGACGACAGCGGCGAAGGCGTCGGACTTCTCCCACGCTACGGCCTCACCGAAGGACTCCGCATGCACGAGCTGCGGCGGATGACGCAGAACGCGGCGGAAGACTTCGCGGAATTCATCCCGGATGCGCTACCACAATCATTCCGTCAGAAGCTGAAGTTGCCCGCCTTAAACATGGCTGTGAATGGATTACATCTCCCATCATCACTTGATGAGTATGAACGGGCACGTCATCGGATTCTGTTTGATGATCTATTCGAGTTTCAACTGGCGTTGGCCTTACGGCGGCGTGCCTGGAAACGGGAGGACGACGCACCCGTCATGCAGACGACGGCCAAGATCGATGCCCGCATTCGCAGACTGTTCCCGTTCCGCTTCACCGATGGACAGGATGCGGCGATTCGCGATGTCGTAGCTGACTTGCAATCGGGTACGGCAATGCATCGACTGTTGCAGGCGGATGTCGGAGCAGGCAAGACAGTGGTCGCGGTCTACACGATGCTGGTCGCAGTTGCGTGCGGGTATCAGGCGGTCCTGATGGCACCGACCGAGCTTCTCGCATTGCAGCATGCGGAGACAATCGAAACGATTCTGGAAAACAGTCGCGTCAAACGTGTGTTGCTGACCGGGAGCCTCTCAGCCGCTCAACGCCGCGACACCCTCGCTGCCATCGCAAGCGGCGAGGCAGAGCTTGTCGTCGGTACGCAGGCCGTCATCCAGAAGGATGTCAAGTTTGCGAAACTCGGAGTTGCAGTCATCGATGAACAGCACAAGTTCGGCGTCGTTCAGCGGGCCCGCATCTCAGCCGGCGACGACAACCCACACGTACTCGTGATGACGGCGACCCCCATTCCCCGCAGCTTGTGCCTCACACAGTTTGGCGACCTCGACCTGTCATTGATGACCGACCTGCCACCCGGTCGACAACGGGTCGTCACCAGTCGCATCACAGGAGAAGGGGCTAAACAGAAGGCGTGGGACTTCGTCAAGAATCAACTGGCGAGTGGCAGGCAGGCCTACATCGTCTGTCCACTTGTCAAAGGAGACGAGTCCAACGAGGACAAGCCTCGCGGAGCGGACGTGATCTACGAACGAGTCGTTAAGGCACTCCCGGATTTCAGGGTGGGGCTTGTGCACGGACAGATGGATCGCAAAGAACGCGCAGTCGTGATGGATGACTTTCGCGACGGAGAACTGAACGTGCTCGTGTCGACAACCGTCATCGAAGTGGGCGTCGACGTCCCCAACGCTACTTTGATGATCGTCCTCGACGCGGAACGGTTTGGACTCTCGCAGTTGCATCAGCTGCGGGGCCGCATCAGTCGGGGATCGTACCAGGGATATTGCTTTCTTTTTTCGGAATCGTCCGCTCCGGATGCGGCTCAGCGATTGCACGCACTCGAATCGACAGCGGACGGCTTTCGCATCGCCGAGGTGGACTTCGAGATTCGCGGACCGGGCGACGTGCTCGGAACAAGACAGCATGGCGAGATGCCGCTCCGCGTGGCGAACCTGACGCGTGACATCAAGATTCTCGACGAAGCTCGCCGCGAAGCATTCGCAGTGGTCGATTCAGGAGAGTTCGATACTCCCGAGTTCGCCCCCCTCAAACGAGAGGTTCTCGAACGCTTCGGCCGTCTGATGGACCTGCCGCAGAGCGGATGATTTGTCGTAGCGTCCGATCCTCAGTGGCTGGATTCGCCAGAATTCAGACGTGCAAGGTGGCTGAATTCTGGCGAACTCAGCTACCACGAATCGTCGAAAAACCCTTTTGAATCCCGACATACGTCGTGACAGCTGAACAATTGGTCTTGCCCAAATCTGGACATCTGAGAATAATTCCGTTGCTCGAAGCCGTGTCGATCAAATGGATCTGGTCGGCCGGAACGCGGGTTATCGCAGCCCGACGCGATGACTCGACACCTTCCGCTGTTTGGCAATCCGGTGTCTGACCATGGACGGTCGCTCTTCTCTTCCCCTGACCAGCTGTTGGAGCTCTTGGAAGTCTGCGCGGTTTTTTGCTGCGCGAACCTCAACTCCTCGCTGTTGGTCTCGATCGGACGAAGTGCGACTGTGACGTGAGCCACCGGAACGCGAGGGTGAGAGACAACCCACCATCTGTCGGGAATTCCAGGGAGTTGTTTGATGACGACCGGACAAGAACTACTCGACCAGATTTCCAAACAACAGTCTCCCGAACAATACCGCCAGGAGCATTGGCAGGGCACGTTCGCAGAGTATCTGGACATCGTCCGAGCCAACCCCAAGGTGGCGCGGACAGCCTACCAGAGGTTGTATGACATGATCATGACCGACGGATCGTACTCCGTCGAAGGCCGCAAGGATCAGGTCCGCTATCGCTTTTTCGATGATCCACACAACGATGGCCATGATGCCATCTTCGGCCTCACACGACCCTTGATGGAACTGGTCAACGTCTTCAAGTCAGCCGCGATGAAGTATGGCACCGAGCGTCGCGTTCTGCTGCTGCACGGACCTGTCGGCTCGTCCAAGTCGACGATCGCCCGCCTGCTCAAGCGCGGGGCCGAGCGTTACAGCCGCACCGAGGAAGGTGCCCTGTACACCTTCGGCTGGAAAGAAGACGACGGGTCGATCACCTGGGACCCGATGAACAGCGAGCCGCTGCAGCTGTTCCCAAAGGACCAGCGAGCCAAGGTTGTCACTGCCCTCAACGAGGGACGCACCGACGACGGCTATCCCATCGAGATCGAAGGGGACGTC
>JAGQQG010000222.1 GCA_020426325.1 Planctomycetaceae bacterium
CTCCGAAGCGCTGTCCGCCAAAGCGAGCCTTTCCGCCCAGTGGCTGTTGAGTGATCAAGGAATAAGGTCCTGTGCTTCGAGCGTGTACCTTGTCGTCGACCAAGTGGTGCAGCTTGAGCATGTAGATAATTCCTACGGTGACCTTTTGTTCGAGAGGCTCGCCCGTGCGACCATCGTAGAGGACAGACTTGCCATCTTCGGGCAATCCTGACTCCCGCAGATAGTCACGCATGACTTCTTCCTCGCAGCCATCGAAAACAGGACAGATCGCCCGGAAGCCTAACTTCGATGCGGCCCATCCCAAGTGCGTTTCCAGAATCTGCCCCACATTCATACGACTGGGAACACCCAGCGGATTCAGGATGATGTCGACCGGCGTGCCATCCTCCAGATAGGGCATGTCGGCTTCTGGGAGAACCTTGGAGATGACCCCCTTGTTGCCGTGTCGACCGGCCATCTTGTCACCGACCGAGATCTGCCGCTTTGATGCGACGTAGACCTTGACCATCTGTAGCACGCCGCTCGGAAGCTCTTCTCCGCGCTTCAGTGAGTTGATTTTGTGGTCAGTCTCTTCAATCGCATCTTCGACCACCGGCCAGAGGTCCTTGATGACCTTGCGTGCATCCGCCTGCTTCTGCGGTGAACGGAAATCAATCTTCTCGAAGTGATCCTCAAACTCGCGAGCGTACTTAGCGATCGCCTTAACGTCATCCAGCGAACGAATTTCTCGCCCATCATCATCTGTCAGATGACGGCCGATCGTCCGTTCCAGTTCAGCCAGGAACTCGCTGAACTTCCCAGCGATTACCTCCTGGCCCTTCTTTTCAGCCTTATGAATCTCAGCATCATAGGCCTTCCGCTCAGCCTCGGTGAGGCTCATTTTTCGAGCGAACTTCTCCGTGTGGGTCACGATTCCCTCAACACCGCTGGGAACCTCCAGAGACTCATTCTTCACATCCTCGCCAGCACGCCCGAAGATCGCGTGCAACAACTTCTCCTCGGGGGTCAACTCAGACTTCGCCTTCGGAGAAACCTTTCCAACGAGGATATCCCCCGGGACGACGCGAGTACCCACGGCGACGATTCCGTTCTCATCAAGGTGCCGAAGTGCCTTCTCGCTGACATTGGGAATGTCACGCGTAAATTCCTCACGACCGAGCTTGGTCTCGCGGATTTCGACGTCGAACTCGTCAATGTGAATCGACGTGTATACATCGTCTTTCACAAGACGCTCAGAGAGGATAATCGCGTCTTCAAAGTTGTATCCTTCCCAAGACATGAAGGCGACGAGCACGTTTCGGCCCAAAGCCAGAATCCCGTTCTGCGTTGCAGCACTGTCACAGAGGATCTCACCCCGTTTGACACGCTGACCGACCTCGACTAAGGGCGTCTGATTGAGGCAGGTACGCTCATTCAGTCCAGTGAACTTCCGCAAAGGATACCGCTTGCCTTCAACCTCAACAACGTCGGCGTCCACATAGGTCACCCGACCTGCCCGCTCAGCCCGCTGGACCATCCCGGAGTAAACTGGCACCTGTTCTTCCAAGCCTGTGCCGACAATCGGAGCCTCAGTGATCAACAGCGGAACCGCTTGCCGTTGCATGTTGGAACCCATCAAAGCCCGGTTGGCGTCGTCGTGTTCCAAGAAGGGAATCAGACCAGCTGAAATGCCGACCATCTGACTCGGAGCGACATCGATAAACTCGACCTGCTTCGACTCCACCCAGTGCACGTCATTGCGATAACGAGCCAAAACGCGTTCTTCCGAAATCTTCCCCTTGTCGACCGGAGTATCTGCAGGGGCAACATAAACCTCTGACTCCTCGTCTGCACGTAACCACTCGATCTCTTCAGTGACCTTCCCCTTGTCCACCTTGCGGTACGGACTGATGAGGAAACCATAGTCGTCCACTTTTGCAAACAGACTCAGGCTCGAAATCAAACCGATGTTCGTACCTTCAGGTGTTTCAATCGGACAGATGCGGCCGTAGTGAGAGATGTGAACGTCACGCACTTCAAAGCCGGCTCGCTTGCGATTCAAGCCTCCGGGCCCCAATGCACTCAGCCGCCGCTCGTGAGTCAGCATCGAGAGCGGATTCGTCTGGTCGACGACTTGCGACAACTCACTTCGACCGAAGAAGAACTCGATGGCAGCTGAGACACTCTTGGGGTTGATGAGCGTACGAGGTGTCATTTCTTCTACGTCTTTCAGGCTCATCCGCTCCTGAACGGTCCGACGCAGCTTGAGAAACCCTTTGCGCAGTTCGTCTGCGGCCAACTCGTCAATCGTCCGCAGACGCCTGTTCCCCAGGTTATCGATGTCGTCAACATGGGCTGAGTTATCACCAATCCGCAACTTGACCAGATAGCGAATCGAGTTGATGAAGTCCTGCGAATGCAAGGTCATCTCATCATCCGAGATGTCCTGGTTGAACTTGCGGTTAATCCGGAATCGACCGACTCGCCCCAAGCGGTAGCGATTCACGTCAAAGAACTTTTCCTGGAACAGGTCAATCGCTTTCTCCAGCTGGGGCGGATTCCCCGGACGGAGGCGTTGATAGATCCGGAGAAGCGCTTCTTCATGACTTGCAGTCGCATCTTCCAGAATGCTGTTCAGGATAAGCGTGTCTTCAGGACCATCGACAACCTCAACACTCTTCAATCCTGAATCAGCAATTTCCACAGCCTGCTCTGCGGTAATTGCATGGCAACACTCGCAGATAATCTCCCCACATCGATCGTGACCGGCCGGATAGACAATGTCTTCCGCTGCGTACTTCCCGGCTAATGCTTCACCCTCGTTGGCTTTCACAACCTTGGCGGACTGAACGTTATAGAACAGCTTTAACAAAGCATTGTCCGTACTGTTCTCACGCTCCATCGCACGGAGCAACGTCATTGCGGAAAACTTGCCGCTCTGGTCAATGCGGACCCCCAGCGTGTCCTTTTTACTGACAACCAGTTCAATCCAGCTGCCACGCTCTGGAATAATCCTGCACGAGTGCACGTTGCGCTCACCAGGTTCTGCGTTTTCCACAAAGTCGACACCAGGAGACCGGTGCAACTGGCTGACCACGACACGCTCAGCACCATTGATGATAAATTCACCACCGCCGATCATGATCGGCATGTCGCCGAGATAGACCTCCTCCTCGATCGCCTGCTCCTTGACAAGCCGCAACCAGATACGGAAAGGCCGCCCATACGTCAGTCGCAACTGCCGGCACTCCGTGGGCGTGTACCGCGGGTGTCCCAACTCGTACTTAACATACTCAAGGCGATACTGGCCGTCGTAGCTCTCGATCGGGAACACTTCCCGAAGAATTCCTTCGAGTCCCTGGTCCCGCCGCGCATCCGGCTTCTTGTCGTATTGCAGGAACTTATCGAAAGACTCCGTTTGAATCCGCGTGAGATCGGACAGCTCAAACTCACCAGGCAGCTTGCCAAAGTTGCGAACAGAGTCCGTCTTGATGATTCGCTGAGCGGAAATCGGCATTCGTTATTCTCGTCGAGTCTGAGGTCAACAAAAGTCGCCGGAAAAAATCAGAAAGTCGAAAGCATCCAACACCACCCCGAGTGGCAGAAACTCAAACCACTGCCGGCTTAATTCGGAGGGCCGTTGAAAACACACGCAAAGAGTGAAACCAAAACATCGCGAGACAGGAACAAACGCCACCACGAATCGACACGACAGCTTCACCCTTCGACCTGCAGGCCAATTCGAATTCCCGTGAGCTGCTCAGGGCATGCCGGAATTCCAATGCCTGAACCACAGCACCATGGGCGCACATC
>JAGQQG010000223.1 GCA_020426325.1 Planctomycetaceae bacterium
TCTGTGGAGCCGGTTTGAGAAAACCACACCATAACCCACGATCAACGTGAGCCACTGGTCCAGCCATCCTTTCTACGAAGCTACATTGCGTCCGCAATTTTGTAGAATGACATTGCGCTCCGGCACCTCGGCATCGCGTACCATCGGTCATTTTGCTTAGCGACGACAAACCGTGTTTGATACTCAAGTCCGTCGCCACCTTCCGCGGCGACATCAACGCACGCAAAGCTATCTCCGTAGAAAGTACTCAGCATTTCAAACCGCAGTGCTTTGACCTGTTCGTTCTCGCCATCAAAAGCTTGAGTTGCGACGATGCGAATTGGTTTTCTTGTGTCGATACCTTTCGGCAAGTCGTAGACAGTGAGGGAAATGCCATTTCGGATAAACTTGGTTTCATGCAAGCATTCAGCGAAGTTCTGAAGCGTACCGATGGGGCCATCACAGACGCCGATAAGTAGGTGTCGAACGAAGTCGTTTGGCGACTCCTTGGCGATGCCGAGAAACATCGCTTTGGCAGCGTCTTCAGGGCTAGCTGCACCCTCGCGATGGAATTCAAACGCCGGGAGTGCAGGGTCAGGACTTGTGGCTGGTGAGTTGACACCGTACGCGATTGCAGCGAAGGCGGCGAGGCCAAGAAGAATGCCTGCAGGGGTCACAAAGCGACTTTTCATGGAATTGATCTCCGTGTCATGGGCTTGCCAAATAACAATGTATATCGAGACCTCTATAACTCTCAACGATGCTCGATAACGTTCATGAGGGAAACCGTGACTCTTGTCCTAAGCGTACCCAGAATCGTCCCTTACAGCAATTCTCGCGTCACACGTCTGGCGCGTTATCCGGAACGGCGTTGCTCGATAACGCTCAGTCCATGATCCGCCCGCTTTCCCGATAGGGTGGCATGGTGTCACGGCGACAGCCGGGTCGCCATGTTTGGTGACGTCTGCTTCAGCATGCTCACCCGACTGTCGGTCTGAGAGCATGGCAACCAGTCCGTCAATTCAGGTCGGACGATCCACCGGATCAGGCGCGTTCAGCGTTGCCGGGGAGGTGTCGCTTGCGGAAGCTGGATTCCCAGCACTTCGGGCCATGCCTTGGAGGGGACGTTCCAGCGTTCTTCCCGCAAAGGTTCCTCCAACGGGTTAACCCAGGATTGGTGACGCCAGGAGCGATCGACCGTCAACAGGTTCAGGCTCGGGTCGAACAGAAGTTGGGGCTTGCGACCGTTCAGCGAGATGATCGCGACCGCATAGATTTCCACATCTTTCAGACCGATCCGCTCCGAAGCAATCTCTGCAAAGTGGTGAGAGACAGCTGCGATCTGTTCGGGCGACCGGGAGATGTCCAACAACTGCCGCTGAGTCAGCATCTGGCCAATCGGGATCTCGGCCACCCGCCCGGTCACTCCGTCCCGGGCATAGAAGCGGACGAACAGATCCTTGTGATGGAGCATCATCCGCCAGGAGAAGTTCTGCCCTTCCTCAGTCCACTTCGCGTCTCCCGGATAGGCAAAGTGACGCAGGGGTAAGACCAGTTGCCACACGACGAACCCTCCCACCAGACCGAGCACGCATCGCTGCATCAACGATGGGGTCTGGCTGGCCTGAATGACCTCGTCCGGAACCTTGAGTGCTGCCCCTCCCAACAGCTTGCGCGGCCAGTCAGCCGGGAAGTAGATCGTCGTCAGCAGAATCATCATCCACGGGAAGATGTCGATCGAAAACAACACGGAATTGGTCACGTGGAAAAAGACTGCTGCGAGATAGGCCATCCAGCGAGTCTTCCGCCACAGCAGGAGTGGAACGACCACCAGGTCGAACACGAGGCCGACATAGCTCAGCGTCCATGGCACCCAGCTCTCGGCGAGAACCGGACCGATCACCGGAAGATTCGTCTTCTGCGGGATCCAGATCAGCATCGGCAGCGCGTGCAGCCAGTCCCCATCGATCTTGGCGATCCCCCCGTAGAAGTAAGGCAACGCCACAATGAACATCAACACCCAGCGACACCAGTTGGGAATGAACGGACTGGCTTTCTTGCGGAAGAGAAGTGCATCGACCGAAAACGAACGATGAGCCGGGATCAGGATGAGCAGAAAGGCGATCAGGCTCGTGAAGTAGTAGTGATTCTGATAGAGCGCCGCCTCCGCCAGCAAGGTGTAGGTGAACGTGAGGAAGACCAGCACTGCACTCAGCCGCTAACAGAGTCCAAGTCCGACTCCGACCGCAGCCAGTCCCATCAGCACATGGACCATCCGCATGCCGGGGCCGTCGAGAGCCTGCACCCACTCGAAGCCGTAGAACTTGAGGTGATACCGGCTGCCGGCAAAGTAGTAGTCAACCCACTGGGTCTGCAGTACCCTCACCACATGAAACAGCACCGTTCCTGCAAATGCGATGCGGAAGAAGACGACACTCGCCATGTCACACGGTTCCCACAGCCGTTGCCACCAGGCTTTCGCTGACTTCGGAATCGGGTTCGACTGCTCACCCGCTTGGGACATGACTCTCGGTCTTTCTTGTGAACAAAACCAAACAGCAGAAACGTCGAACCTCTGCGAAGGACAAAGGAAGTCGACGTTTCCTGTACTAGTCACTTGTTTCATGTAACCAGGCAGGTTGCAGGCCGACGCCCATACCAAGGTACGAAAGTTAGCCAGATCGCACCAGTCGTCGAAACGCTGATGGGAACAGACAGTCGTAGCGGCACCGAGAGCAAATGTGTTTGCCGATTTCGTTCACGCGATCAGAGGGCCGACATCTCCTTCTGGCGCGGGTGCGAGGTCGATGATCTGGGTGTCGCGTGTGGCCGTGTCGAAGGTGGCGATGGTGGGGCGGTTGAAGGTCCAGCCGGCCGTTTCGCCCGGATTGATGTAGAGGTGCCCCTGCTCATCGTGGTGCACGCGGGGCTTGTGCGTGTGGCCGTAGATGGCGACGTCGAAGTCGTCCTTGTAGCCGCGCAGTTGGCGGAGCATGTGCACGATGACAAACCGCGTGCCGTCGTCGGCCTCGTAACGGACCGGCGGTTCGCCCAACTCGCCGATGATGGTGAAGCCAGCCCGCAGACCGACCTTGTTGCCGTCGTTATCGCCGAACGCAGCGACGACCGGACAGTTCAACTTCCGCAGCGGCGGCACACAAATCGTTGACACAAAGTCCCCCGCAAACAGCACCACCTCACACTCCGCCTCGTTGAACCGATCAACCGCCGTGCGGATGTAGTCGAGATGGTCATGAGTGTCTGCAAAGATGCCGACGAGCATGGAGCTGCCCCTTTCGTATCGTTATGTCTCGCAGTTCGCCGGCAGATGTGTGCTTAGTGTGTGACGCATTACGAGCGCAGCAGACGATGCATCGCCTGCAGACGTGATGGCACCACTGACAGCAATGCGCGATGCGCCAGCGTCGATCACTTCGGGGAGATTTTCGGAAGTGATGCCCCCGATGGCGAACCAGGGGCGGGTGATTTCGGTGGCGACTTCACGGATGAAGGTGAGGCCGGGGAAGTTGGTGAACTGTTTGGTGGTGGAGGGGAACGTGGGGCCGACGCCGAGGTAGTCGGCTCCGACGAGGACGGCTTGGCGGGCCTGGTCGATGTTGTGGGTGGAGACGCCGATGAGGGCGCCCGCTCCGATGATCTGGCGGGCTTCGCGGACGGTCATGTCGTCGTGGCCGAGGTGGACGCCGTCGGCTTGTGACAATGCTGCGATGTCGGGGCGGTCGTTGACGATGAACAGGGCACCGGCTGCCGCAGTCCATTCGCGGACGCGATG
>JAGQQG010000224.1 GCA_020426325.1 Planctomycetaceae bacterium
CCAGTTCTCTCCCCAGGAATGCCGGAACTACTTCAAACACTGCGGCTATACTGCACACTGACTTTGGAAATGCTCTAAAACGAACGTAGCCGGATTTGTGTAACCGATCTCAACCGGTATCGCAGTGAGTACATCGAAGATACGCTGGAGCAGGAACGGGGAGAGCTTTCAGAGCTGGAACGGTTCGAGTCTGCCATTCTCGGACTACAAGCGCCGGCCGGGGGACCGGGTCGGTCTCAACTGGCGTATCCCCGGAGTGATGGGCAAGCGGGCCGTCCCTCCCCGAGTCGACCTCTCGACGAACAAGTCATTTGTTGAAGTAGGTACTTGTCTTGTAACGAGTTCCCGTACGGAACGAAACGTCCACTTGCTGCCTTGGGGCGATCTCTCCGCTGATTTCGGTCCGCCAAAATCGGCCAAGGCTAAACACGATCCGCTGGCCCGCGCTCGATTCTACAAATCTCTTCTCGACAAGGGAATCGTCGAAAGTCGTGCCGCTCTATCCCGCCACCTCGGCATCAGCCGGGCCCGCGTGACACAGGTCCTGAAACGTCTCGAAGGCGAATCTGACTCGATGACCTGATCGCCCATCACGATTCACATGACGGGAACAGTCTGTATGCAGAGTTCTCTCCCTTGGATGAGGTAAGGTGCTCAAACAATCGAGGGCGACACACTCGCAGATATGAGGACGGCGGATGCTGAGTTCACCGTCAAGACGAGTGACACATCACAGTCAGGGGATTCGAACTCACCAATGATGGAACGCAGCCTTCGAAGAATGCTCCGTCTGTGCACCACCACAGGCCCAAAGACGATGAGAAGTCACAGAGTAGTGTTCAGTCAGAAATTAGGGGAAGAAAACCCCGGTAATGAAGGTCCTCTTCAAGGTTGGCCAGAACTATCACTCCACATTCGAAATGCCATTCTTACCTTGGCACAATCGTCTCCGAAAGGAGGTCAGTGATGCCCATTGGAACAATCAAGGGGGAAGGTATTCAAGACCCTATTGAAAGGCAAAGTACGACGGGCGACGAGACGTCGAAAGATGCGCCAATGAGTCGATCCCTTCCTCTCGATGACCCGCCGCTGATCAAACTGATTAGATACGGAATCTTGGGTGGTCTCGCGGCTACTCCCGTGTCCATCGTCTTCCGGGACTTTCCTGCTGACCTGTTGAGCCGACTATGGGGGGCCGTCGTGCGAACCTTACCACCAGAGACGGTAGCCGAGGTGTGCTCCCACGCTGATATTCAACGACTCAGAAGCAATCCACACTGTGCGCGCGTCGTCCTAATTTACGGCTGTGACAGTCGAGTCCGTTCATCGAGTGTAGTGGACTGGTTGGTCGAAATTCGACGAAGCGGTAGCGAGCCACTCCCCGCCATCCTTTCAACCCATCACCGAACCAGTACCGATACACCTGGGGCTACGCTGATTGTTCAAGCCAACGACGGTCTCTGCGACGACTTGTGGCGATGGCTTCAACAAAGCAATCCGATGCTGGAACTCCCCGTTGAGGCCCCCACAACTGCCGTCTCAATCGACGCTGATCAATTACAGAGTGCTATCCAACAGGCAGCCGATCGGCGGTCCATTTCGGTTCGAGACATACATATCGTCACTGGATTGGTGACTGGGGCAGTCATACACGACGCCTTACCAGATTGGCCGTTTGACCGACCGCTGCCTGCACCGGGGCCGAGTCACTATGCCGAGGCGTATGAGCTTCTGAATACACGCCCCTTTCACACAATTGACCAGCCACATGATGACCTAACCATTCAAATGTTGGCCAGGGCGAATGCGTACCTCCGACACAGTTCTGACGACACGGCTGTGAAGTCAACACGACTCGGTGGCAGAGCCGGAAGTATCAGCACGCTTCTAGCGAACAAGAGCAAGCCGACCGCTGGCGAAATTCCCCGCCATATCACTCGACGAGAACTCGTTGACCTCGGCAAGCCGAACAGTTTCATTTCGAAAATGCTGATCGAAGGACTCGTGCAACGCGGCGACTTCGAAACTCTCAAGCATATCGGCGTCCAATCCACAGGTCGGTCGCACCTTTCACCACGCACAGAGAAGCCAGACGTGTCTGAATTGGTCAAGTCAATGACGACTTGGACCTACAAGATGGTGCGGACTCGATTTGATCGTCTCCATTCGGAAGGGCTGATTGAAGCCCGGAAGGCAGCCGACAATGCCGCTTTGGAATATCTCGTTCCCGAAGACATCGGCAACGGACGGTCCGTCTTCGCCCATCTTCCAAATCCAAAGGAGGTGAAAGCTTTCTACGACTTGACTGCCCAATTTCCCCAAAGCCTGCCCTGATTTGTGGGCAAACCAAACTCCTGATTACGTAACCCATTGGGCACAGAAACGCATCAGTTGCCCGCTTATCACGAAACGAACATTATGGACCCGGATCAAATTCGCAACTGGAGGCCATCACGATTTTCGGAAGTCGTCGGGGCTGACAATCAGAGACGGATCAGACGATTACAACGAAAGCTGCTCAAAGGTCGGCTCCCGACTCCGCTGATGCTGGTCGGCGTATATGGCTACGGAAAGACCTCCCTCGCCCGACTGCTACTGAAGTCTCTGTGTTGTGAACACCGAAATCCCGTGACCGCTGATCCGTGCAGCGACTGCCAGTGGTGTCGGTGCTTCGGAAAAATTTACAACGGCTACGGTCAACCCTATCGCCGCTGTGAGTGTGACTGTACAACCCTGAACCGGACGCAACTCATCGAAGTCCTGGATGAACACAGGTTCGAAGACGATGTCGCACTCTTCATGGATGAGTTCCATCACCTCCACGAAAAACGATCGCAGGAAGCGATGCTGAAATTCGTCGAGGACTTCGACGGACTTCTGATCACAGCCATCATGGAGGACCGACTGGAAGAAGTCATTCCACCCCTTCGGGAAAGATTCGAGGTGATTCGAATGAGCCCACCCGAAGAGCATGAGATGGTCGAGTTCTTCACAATGATGAGTGACGCCTGGAAGGTCCGAACAAAACACGATGTCCTTCATTTCATGGTCAAGGAGTCCGGCAAGAGCTTCCGCTTCGGTATCAAGGCTCATGCTGCGGCGGCTGACGAGCCAGACCGAACTCTCACAGAGTCACTCATTCAAGACCTGCTCGGCATCTAGAACGTCGGTCGGGACATCCGTTTCGATTCACGACCCGAAGGTGACGCTCCCGCTATTGGCCAAAGTGACGGAGCAGCGGGTGGGATATGTGATCCACCTATTGGCCTATGCGGCCACGAAGTCATCTCGTGACCTCGGCCCTGAAGAAGTGAAGGGCTTTCATTTCGATTCGACCGATTGACCTCGGCAACTGCCGTCAATCCACTGGCCCTGTGTTCCATCCGGAGCACAGGTTTTTTTATTGCAGGCCCGTAGCAACTCAGATTCAGACTGCATCAGCCATCCCCTCATTCGTTGAGGAAGTAGAGCAAGAAGTTGATGTCATGAAAGTGGTGAACACCACCGAAATGACATCCCCGGTGAGCTTCAGTGCCGGACCAGAAACGAAGCGTGACCCAAGACTCTGTCACCCCAATGATGAAGGAACCGACTTTCCCAATCATGATGAGTCACACAAACACAATCACAACTTTAATGAAAAACTCAATCACAAACATTCCAATTAAGAACAACAACATAATTTAGAACTAAGAACGCGTTTGAAAAGGGTTAGTTGAGTCGTCTGACCATGATGTGGATCATGGCGACGTAGATGAATGCTTCA
>JAGQQG010000225.1 GCA_020426325.1 Planctomycetaceae bacterium
ATCGCCGACTCCGAACCATCGCTGCCACGTGACGTTGTCGATGAGTGCAAGCATCAGTTGACCTCCACCGGGGCGGAATTGGCATTCTGTTGCAACGCTCTGCCGATGCGACGCAGTCGACGCACCGCTGTCACAATCGCGCCGACGACGATCACGTACAACGTCAACTGCATCAAGCCAACGGGTTGTGTTTCTGAAGGACCGAACAGACTGACAACTGACCCCTCAAGACCGGCGATCATGAGTCCGGCTGCCAGCAGGGATGACACCGTGATCGCAGCCATCCGGTGTTGCTTGGCCATCGGCCCGCAAAAGTCCATCGGAGCCCCGGCCACTTTGCCTTGCGCACGGATGTACGCCACAAACACCGCCAGAACCGCAGCTGTGAATCCCCACACGGGCGAACCACCCAGTGCATACCCTGCACCAATCAGCGTCGCTGCGTCCGAAACACGATCGGGAACCTCGTTGAACATCTCACCCAACGGCGAGCGGCGGTTCTGTTCGACCGCGACCATGCCATCGAACAGGTTGGCCAGCAGTCGCATCTGCACAAACACCGCAGCCAACACGAACCCCACGATCGCGAACCCGGAGAGAGTCGTCGCGGCCAGCGAGGCTCCCGCGAGAATACCACAGATCATCCCGGCGACCGAGATGCCATTCGGCGAGGCACCATGAGTCGCCAGCCAGTGTGCCACCTGCTGAGCGAATGCACGATCTCGCGTCGCGATCGGTCGCCGGTCCGCATCGACCGCTGTCCCGTCTTGTGCAGATTTGTTTGTCATGAGCGAATCCCCATCAGCCACATGCCGCCGATCAATGTGATCATCCCAACAATGTTGATCGGCGTGATGACCTCATTCTGCCAGAAGCGACCAATAATGGCCGCCCAGATGAACGTAGTCGCATACACCGGGTAAAGCACACTCAACGCACCGCCCCGTTTGAAGGCAGCCACAAACAGGACCATCACCGCGATGTAACAGACAACCCCACCCCACAACCGGGGATTGACGATGTACGTCATCAACCCACCACTCGCCGCCTCCGCCCCCCATTTGTACAGAAACTGCCCAACCGTCCCCAACAGCGAGGCGACGAGAAAACAGAGCGCTGAAAACAACGGAGTCTGCATGGCGTCTCCCAACGTCAATGTGAGTCTTGGGGCGTGCTGCGATGATGGATGTCACGATCAAACACCCGGTTTCGCAATGTTCCACCAGGAAAACGGCTCGTCCATCGGCTTTGAAAAAGAGGGCGGCAACAGTCAGAATGCGATCTGCGAAAACTTTACCGAAAAACCCCTCCCAAGCCGACAGCGGAGCCGTCGGCTTGGGATTCAATTCATCTCAATCAAACAATCATCGCACCAAAAGGAAACACCATGTCTAACGTCGCCTCGCTTGCGTCTGCTGCTCTGTCTGAAACTGATGGCATTTTGCGTCTCGCTCCCAACTGGGTGCCGCGATCGTTCCTGCAGCCGGGACGTCGGCTGAAGTTGCATCCGGATCACTACTACGCCCTCGGCATGCATCGGGGCGGCATCGATGAACGCTGGTTCGGCTCGACGACCGAAGCGGCCAACGACAATCGCAACTGGGATGAAGGTCTCTCCTACGTCGTCGCAGGAGGGGAAAAATTCCTGCTGCGAGATGCGGTCGCTGAGCTGAAGGGGGAGATCATCGGCGACGCCATCTGGAAGAAGTACGGCAAGTGGCCCGTCTATTCGAAGTTCTTCGACAACATGGGCCCCATCCCGCACCACATGCACCAGAACGCGGAGCAGGCGGCCCTCGTCGGGCAGGAAGGCAAGCCCGAGTCCTATTACTTCCCGCCGCAGATGAACGCCATCGGCAACAATTTTCCGTACACCTTCATGGGACTGGAGCCCGGCACGACCAAGCAGGACGTCGTCGACTGCCTCGACCGCTGGAACCAAGGCGAGAACGGCATCCTCGATCTGTCCAAAGCCTACCGTTTGAAGCCCGGCACCGGTTGGCTCATCCCCCCCTGTGTCCTGCACGCCCCCGGCTCACTCGTCACGTACGAACCCCAATGGGGCAGCGACGTGTTCGCCATGTACCAGAACCTCGTCGAAGGTCGTGAGGTCCCGCGTGCCCTGCTCACCAAGGACTTCCCCGAAGAGTTCCATGACGACAACCAGTACCTCGTGGACGCCCTCGACTGGGACAAAAACGTCGACCCCAACTACAAGGATTCGAATTACCTCGAACCGATCGTCAGCGAAGAAGGGGACGGCTACTGCGACAAGTGGATCGTCTACGGCACCGTCGACGGCGAGCAACTCTTCACCGCCAAGGAACTCACGCTCCAGCCGGGCGCCAAATGCACGATCAAAGATGGCGGCGCCTTCTCCCTCATCACCACCCAGGGCAGCGGCCTCATTGAAAAGGTCACCCTCGACAGCCCGGTCATGATCCTCTTCGGTGCGATGACCGAAGACGAAGTGTTCGTCACCGCGAAAAAGGCCCAATCCGGCGTCACCTACGAAAACACCGGCACCGAACCCCTCGTCACCCTCCGCTACTTCGGCCCGGATGCCCAACCGGAGGCACCGGCCAACGGTGCGTGGAGAAAGTAAACCCACGAACCAGTGTGACCGGGGCTGGACCGACGCAAGGAGGGAAGCCCCGGCCACTCACTGTCTCAATTATCTTTGCGGACAAAAAGGTCGAATGATCCGCCATTATCCTTGTCATTACCATTCGTGTCGTTCACGTAGATCGTAACTGGTTGGGTATTGCTTAACCCCGTAATCACGGTTGGTGATGAGCTGCTGGTCGAATTAACATTCCAGTAGTTGCCACCTTGGACGACGACGATGCCGAACTTATGAGCGTTGGGAAACCTCCAACCACTCCCTGCAACGCCTCCATCTCCTTGGGGGCTCTGGATCGCACGAGAACCAAAACCAAATCTCCACTTCACGTCCCGTGCATATACGCTCAGTTGGGTTGTTCCAGAAGTATCCGTCAACGTCGTTGAACCGTTCACACGAAGATTGTTGTACCATCCAAAGGATGCATTGGCGTCCGTATCCGTCGATGGTTCGGTCTCCGCTTCGACAGTGATTGTTCCGCCATACGATTCGATCATGACAGGATCGATTGAGAAGGGAGCAGTTGTGCTCTCGGTGTCACTAGTACTTTTACCAACTGAAAGTCTCTGTTGGCGAACATCTTGGCTATCCTGTTTCGAAGCAAGGAGCGATTCGGAAGTTGCAACTCTCGTTAACCCGGTGATGTTGAACATTTGCATGCCGAGGTTGTTTGTGTGACCATCGTAAGCAATCCAGAAGGTGCCGTCATTGTTGGGGCCAGCTGTTTCCCCCCAACTGTTCTTGCAGAGATATGCGCCTTTGGAGTCGCTCCAGCCAATAATCAAGACAGCGTGGCCTCCACGCTTGTTATTCGACACGTTGCGGTAAACATCTCCAGTATTACCTGTACGCCAATACCTACCAAAGTCGTCATAGACGTCATACCTAAAATACGAAGGTCCATGAGCCATAACCGAGGTTTTAATTGCCTGAATATTGACCCCAACAGTATAGAAGCCGCTTGCAAGGTAGGGAGCGGTCTGCCCGCACGGCAATCGCACGTTGGTGATGGGTTTGGTCTCAGGATTGCTTCTTCTGTGTTGAAGTCAACTGGCCGTGGTGGT
>JAGQQG010000226.1 GCA_020426325.1 Planctomycetaceae bacterium
ATATCAACCGCATCCGCCCCCTGATTCGCCTTCAAAGTATTCCCCGCACCATCCCCCACCTGCGTCTCAACCCCACCAGTGAAGTTGCCACCGAAGTAGACGTAAGCCTTGCCTTGATCGGTTCCACCAATGTGGTCCGCGTTGACGGTGCTGGTGATGATGTCTTCGAAACCATCGCCGTTCACGTCACCCGCGATTCGGGCAGCTCGACCGACATTCGGGTCATTGGGGGATGCTCCGGTGAGCCGGAAACCGTTGTTTCCGTCGAGACTGGACGCGGTCACCTCAGCGGGGTAGGCCCCCGCATGTCCGAACATGATATACACGGCCCCATCATCGCTCGTATAAGGGGCGCCGACGAGCAGGTCATCGAAGCCGTCACCGTTCACATCACCCGCTCCGCTGACACTCCGACCGAAACTGCCTCCTTCTCCGGTGAACATGAATCCGACGACACCATCGAGAGTGGCCGCTTCAATGAGTGCAGGAAATCCACCGGCATGACCAAAGATCACATACGTCTCGCCGCCGGGATCTGCATAAAGAGCTGAGATGATCACATCATCATACCCGTCGGCGTTGATGTCGCCCGCGTTGCTCACCGTGCGGCCTGAACGGTCTCGGGTGTCGATACCGACGACTGTGAACCCGTTACTGCCATCGAGATCCGTGACGCTGAAGGTTGCTGAGAACCCACTCGCCTTCCCGAAGATGACATAGCTCTCGCCCGTTGTGTCTCCGCCGGGTTGCTCTGCGAACCATGCTCCGATGATCAGGTCATCGAATCCGTCGTTATTCACATCTCCGGCAGTGGTCATTGAACGACCGATCCCATCACCTTCTTCAGCAGCCAGAACCGCGAATCCGTTGGTTCCATCAAGGGCTGCGAGATCGAGCGTCGCCGAGTAAGGAGTGTTCTGGCCAAAGACGACATACACGCTTCCACGAACGACCTCTTCCGCGTAGTCCGCTCCCACGAGGAAGTCATCGAGACCGTCTCCGTTCACGTCACCCGCCGGCGCCACAGGGAAGCCTGCCTGATCGTTCGGTTCAACGCCGAACATGGTGAATCCGTTGGAACCGTCGAGGTCGGCTGGAGTGATCAGAGCAGGAAAGTTCCCGGAATGTCCGAGAATGACGTACGCTGCACCTCGGTCATCATCTCCCACGAACTTCGCACCGATGATGATGTCGTCGAATCCATCACCGTTGATGTCCCCCGCCGTGTTGGATTTGTAGCCGCCGTTGTCATCCGCTTCGGCAGAGTGAAAGGCGAAGCCGTTCGTGCCGTCGAGGTCAGCTGCCGAAAGCACGGCCGGAAAACCATCCGCCGCCCCGAAGACGATGTACGCTCCTCCCGCATCGACTCCCCCGGCTGTGTCGAGACCGTGTGCCCCGACGAGCAGGTCGTCGAACCCGTCACCGTTGACGTCCCCCGCATTGCTGACGGAGTAGCCGATCTGGTCCCCGTCCGCGATGCCCGCCAGTTGGAAGCCATCACTCCCGTCAAGAGTCGTCAGATCGACCGGATTGGGGGCAGCGAGCAGGACACGCGACTCCAATGCCTCAGTCGCAGCCAGACCAATGCGCCTTCGACGGCCGCGTGTTCGCGAGCCGACCACACGATTTGTGAATGTCGAGAGCCAGTCAGTGGGGAGCATTCCGTCAACCGGAGGAAATAGGGAGAATAAGTCATGCAAAAAGCGTCCCATGATCTTCCTCGCTGCCGGGAGGAATCGCAAGCAGGTCCTGCAGGACTCCCGTCGATTTAGTCTGTACCATCGTAAGGCTCGCGAAACACCCGTGATGTGCCACTGTCTGTGCGGCCGACGTTCAGCGTTGAACGCAAGCTCAGCACTACTTGGGCCGGGTCAGCATTTCAAACTGTCGATTCCACGACCCCACCCGCCCATCCGAAGCAGTGGAACGCCACTCGATCAAGTACGGGCACCCAGAATTTTTCTATTATGCCTGTATTACGGTCGACTTTCCATAAGGTCATATGCCATGAGTCGAGCAGGACTGACGAACGTAAACTCCCAATTTGGCGTTCGCAGCTTTGCTCGTTGAATGCTTGCAACAATACGTCAATTTGAGTTTTACTTGTAATATCGAAAAAGTGGATAGAGTCGAGTGATGTACGCCTTCGACTGTGAACATTCAAACAATTCAAAGAACGTGCAAACAATTCAAAGAACGTGCAAACAATTCAAAGGCGATGAATTGACGTCCTGTGTAGACCAGTGTTTCAGGCCACATTTTTACCTTCCTTGAGAATTCGCAAGTCGCTCCTACGAATCTGGGATAAACAAAACGAGTCAGGAGGTAGTGTCGAAAGTTGACGTGCCGGCAAAAAGGCCTCTCACCGGTGGGTGTGTGATGCGGATTGTCTGCCAGTTGTTGTGTCTTGCGGGGGCCGGGTATGCGATGTGTGGAGCGTTTGTCTCGTTCCGAAGATGTCAGGGGTGCAGGGCGGGGACTGGGTTTGCCTCAACGGTCTCTGTTGTTGCCAAGGTCCGTTTCCAGGCAGCCACGCGGTGGATGTTGAGCCCCAGGGCGCGGAGTCGGGCGGTGAACGTGACCTTTTTCATGCCACGGATGCGCAAGCGAGCCATGCCCATTTGATGTTTGAAGCGGGACGTGGTGGCTTCGACGTCGGCTCGCCAGCGGTCGCGGTCTCGAAATTCGTCACTGGCATCATGCAGACGACGGGCACGGTGCTGAACACGTTCGTGGGTGTATTGGTAGCGGGATGATGAACGCCCGATCGCTGCGGTCGGGCATCGATCTCTGTCCGGACAGGCTTCACACACAACCGTGTGAGCCCTCGGATCGCGGACTGGACCGTCGTCGAATCCAACCGCTGCCGGCTCGTGTCCACTCCGACCTTCGCGATTAACTGGTCCGTCAAGCCGCGCTGGCAGCACCTCATCCAGCCTCGACTCCAGGATGCGGTTGCGATCGTTCCGCAGTGTCCGTTCACACAGATACGCATCCGGCTCGTGCCGGATGTCCAAGGCGTAGTGCCAGGCCATGTTCAGCGCCACGGCTTCAGTCGTCTGCTGATCGGTCAGATCATGCAGTTGCTGAAGAATCAAGGCCCCGAGCGCGACCGACAGGTCCTTGCTGGGATGTCCCCGGTCATCACAAAACCCGTCGGCCAGTTCGTGGATCGGCAAATGCTCCAGCAGAGACTCGCGAAAGACGCCCGCCCAGCCGATCTCCAGTAACCGTCGTCGTTTCGGCCCCAAATGCTCCCACGGATCGAACAGCTCAGGGCTGAGGTGGTCTCGCATGCGTTTCATCGAAGCAGCGTAGCGCCGAAGCGAAAAACCACAATCCCAACCCACCGACTTTTTGCCGGCCCGTCAACATTTGACATTTACTCGACAGCTAACCCTTCGGCCATCAACTGGTCCGGGTTGACCCGACGAGAGCTGGTTTCGAATATTACGGTGAAACGCATCACGTTGATGAACGACGGGTTCGATTTAATCAAGGTAGATGAACTCATTCAAGTTGAACAAAGCCAGACACAGATCGGCAAGTGAGAGACCGTCGTCTGTTGCGAGACACTTCCGAGCGAGATCTGACTCGTCCTCCGTCGGTGGTCGAGAGAGTGTCAGCAGGTACGCTCG
>JAGQQG010000227.1 GCA_020426325.1 Planctomycetaceae bacterium
GTCAATTCCTCGACCGTGAAACTTTCGGAGGGACATGAACCGCGAGTCGCCTTGGCGGTCGAAGTCAGACTGCCTGACGCCCAAACGATGACGATTGCCAACCTCCACTTCGATTGGGTGAAAGACGACGAATTTCGCTTCGCTCAAACAAGAGAACTGAACAGGTTCCTCGACGGGTTGAAAACACCGTACGTTCTGTTGGGGAATTTCAACGATGTTCCGGAATCACGCACGTTGAAGCTCTTGCAGCAGGGCACCATTGAAGCCGCAAAGCCCGAAGACGACCGCTTCACGTTCTCTTCGAAAAAACCGTCCGTCGAGATCGATTACATCTTCGCCTCGCCGTCATCACGGTGGGCCATTGAAAAGGTAAAGGTGATTGATGAACCGGTCGCTTCAGATCACCGTCCGGTCGTTGCAGAGTTGTCACTGATGCCAAGCCGATAGAGATTGCCCATGCGACTCACAACCCTCACGGACTATGCACTACGAACGCTGATGCTTCTGGCAACACGGTCGGAACGGTTAACGGTGTCGGATGTCGCATCAGGGTTCGGCATTTCCGCGAACCACGTTGCCAAAGTGGTCAACCTGCTCAGCCGATACGGATATATTCGCAGTATCCGCGGGATCGGGGGTGGGATTGAACTGGCTCGTGCACCGGATGACATCTTGATCGGTGATGTGATCGAGCGCATGGAGGGCGATCTGCACCTTCTCAGCTGCGTTGGCACTGATGAGTCCTGTCTGATTCACTCATTCTGTAAACTCAAGGGCGTCCTGGCCGAGGCTGAGCGAATACAGAAAGAGTACCTCAATAGTGTGACCCTCGCGGACGTCGTTCCCACCCGGCGGCAACTCAAGCGAGTTGACTTGTAGGGTTCCGTTTCCGAAAACTCTCCAGCCAGTCGCACTCAATGGCCTTCCAGCAACTTGCCAATCTGTTTGAAGAGAGCTTTCAGTTCTGCAGCGAGAGCGGGTAGGCTGCTGTTCTCCGTTGCAGAATCTCGTGGGGTGACAAATGTTCCCCATGTGTCTCTTTCGAAAACGGTATGAAATCCCGGGCAATGCCGAATGAACCGTGCTGTGCTGAAAATGCCTCAGTAAACCTCGTTCGAACGAAGATCGTTTCACGCTGCACATAAACAAGCATTTTTCCTGCATATATTTCCGATGCCGAAGATTATATGTTTCATGAGAATGAGCATCCTTGCCGATCAACATCAATAGCGCTCAGTTTCTTTTCTTCTGACGGCTCCCATCTGGGGCAAGGCCAGACGGTGACGTCAGCAACAATCAGAGATTTCTTCAATGCATGTCGATGTCTACGATACTTACGCGACCGCAGCTGACGGAGGACTCTTGCATTTCGACTTTTATGTTCTGGCTGGAACAGAAATGAGCGAAGTTGAACGTCTCATTCATGGGCTTATTGGCGGAGCCGATCCCGAAATCGAAGCGGAACTCCGCAGCGCAAACTTACTTGTAAGCGATCCTGGCATCCTGGTCGAACTCAAGGCTCAGAGTTCGAGCCTTCAGCCACTACATCGAACGGCAAGACGCGTGGCCTGAACTGCCTCATTTACGATGGCAAATCTGGGTGTAAACTGCTGACAGTATTCCCTTCCTTATCAATCGATCTAACGTGACAGGGAGCTCGAACCCCTGGCTCCCCTCTCGAAACGATTGACGATGACGGCAGATGCGCAAGCCGAGAAACCGTCATGTCAGTGATGTGGTCGTGAGTTGCTGGCAGTGATCGACATCATTCGGACACGGCTGTCACTGTCCCGAAGTGACGACCTGTGCGGTCTCATCGTCGAATGACGGTGAAAGGGTTGGACACACGAGGGTAGCGGGATGGTGGAGTTGGACCCGGTCGTACCACTGCGTGTCGCTGGCGGTTTGCATCAGGCCCTGGCCGTGGTAGGAGTGGGTTGTGCCCCAGCGGAAGATATAGGAGGGGGGATACGTGTGGCAGGGATCGACGGTGGTCGCTGCTTGAGACAGTCGCGTCAGGAACTGTTGATCGAAGTCGCCGCGCTGCGTCAGCGGCCAGCCTCCGGCCGTCTCAAAAGTCTTCCGCGTGAAGGCGATGCTGGCGTGGAAGCGGCCGCTCGCTGCCTCTTCCTGGAGCGTGCCGGTGTAAAGGCTCAGTACGCGCGAGGGTTTCGAGACTCCGCCGTTCGTCAGAGCGTCGACGTGTGCCGTGAGATGCCAAGGGAGGTAGATGTCGTCATCTTCCCAGACAACGAGCACGTCGCCGCGGGCAAGGCCGGCCAGTGCGTTGAACTTCTCCGGCAGCGATCGGAACCGTCGCGCCACGGAGATCACTTCCCAGCCGTCCCCCCTCTGTGGCGTGAGCTGGCCCGCGTCGTCGAGGATGAGCAGTTCCCGGCAATCGGCCGGGTAGTCTTGTGCCAGATAGCAGGCGAGCGAGTTTTCCAGCAACTTTGGTCGCAAGTACGTGGGGCAGAGGCAGCTCACGAAGGGCAGCTCATGCGGCATGGGTGTTCGTCTCCGTTTCACGGGCCTCGTTCCACTTGCCGAGCGGGCATTCGCTCGAACGCCAGGCGGCCTTCTCCGCCAGGTAGCAGCCGCAGACGGTGCAGCGGTCTTCGTTGCGGTGCTCGCAGAGGGTGCAGACTTCGAGTCGCGCTTCGAGCGTCTCGCGGTCCGCCTGCTGCGCCCCGTCGGCCACATGCGCG
The DNA here is from genome assembly GCA_020426325.1 of Planctomycetaceae bacterium. Classification (GTDB taxonomy): domain Bacteria; phylum Planctomycetota; class Planctomycetia; order Planctomycetales; family Planctomycetaceae; genus JAHBXU01. Next base: position 2,709 of record JAGQQG010000227.1, read on the forward strand.
GCGACCGCTTTGGCGAAGTTGGTCGCCATCGTGATCTTGGAGGGGAGTTGGGGCTTGTCGCGGGCGTCCCGGCTGATGACGGTCAGGCCGTGATTGGCCTGCGTGTGATAGACCACCGACCATTCAGGATGCTCACGCAGGAATTTTCGCAGCGCCGGTAACAGCCCCGGACCGCCTCCCTCCCCCTGCTCACCGAAGATCTGTGTGTCATGACGCACGATCCAGCGGCGAACTTGGGGGGACAGACGCTCCAGCTCGGCAGCGAACTGACCCGCCGTGTGCTTCGTGTCGATGAACAGCAAATCGGTCTCGTCGATCTCGACCGTCAACGAATCGCCGCGGCGTGCTTCGAAGGTCGTTTGTCCCTGTCGTTCCACCAGCACTTTGGCAAACCTGTCATCGACGGCGTAGGAGACCAGCCGCTGTGGCTGACCGGCCAACAGGGCCACTGTGCTGACATGGGGCCGTGACCCAAAGTCGGTCACGTGCTCACACTGCGCGGCCAGTTCCTTCAGCTTCTCACAGTGCTCGTTGAGATCACTGGGGGTGCTGGTGGCTTCGGTGAACAGCTCTTCCAGCGTGCGCGTTTCTGCAGCGGCCGGTGGATTCCCGCAGCCCCCGCATGAGCTGGGCGGCTGAGGCGGAGTGGCGTGCTCCGGATCGGCGAGCAGGGCGTCCCATTCGGCCGCAGGCAGCAGGCCCGAAGTGACGAAGTGCTCCTGCACCCGGTCGAGCGGCAGGCCCAGTTCCTGATGCCCCAGCACGTAGTTGCGGACCTTGTTCCAGCGGGTGAGTGGATACTTGACCCCATTGGGTCGGCCGAAGCGA
>JAGQQG010000228.1 GCA_020426325.1 Planctomycetaceae bacterium
AGGATGTCCTTGGAACGGTCGGCCTTGTTGCCGAGACCGATGTTGCTGATGAGGTCGATGAGCTGGCCAAGCCGGTGCTTGTCGAGCCGCGGGTGGGCGTAGTCCTTGGGGAGCACTCCCTTGAGCGTGGGGTTGTCCTGCTCGATGGCGATCATGGCGTCATCGACGATCTTGCCGATCTTCGGCTGCTTGGCTTCGTCCTTCAGCTTGGACCAGCGGGCGTCGGGAGGGACCCAGAAGATGTTGACCGCCCGGTACTCGTCCGGGTCTTCTGGATCGGCACCGCTGTCGACTTCCGCTTCCAGCTTGGCATGCTGTTCCTCGAAGGCATCGGAGATGTACTTGAGGAAAATCAGCCCGAGGACCACATGCTTGTATTCGGCTGCGTCCATGTTGGAACGCAGCGCGTCGGCAGCCTTCCACAGCTCGGATTCAAACCCGAGCTTGGCGCCGTTGCCGTTGTTGTCTGTCTGTTTGGCCATTGTCCATTTCTTATCAGTGTTTCAGCAGATGCTGCTATTCGTCGTCGCTCTCTTCAGGGATCGGCTCCGGGACATACACACGTTGCAACGGTAGTATGCCCTTATATTTGGAATCAAATTGTTCGTAGTGAGCGAGTACAAGATTAACAAGTGCTTCGTTATCGACCAGCCGCAGGTTGCTTTTGCTTCGGGCAAACGTCTCGGCTTGCTTTGAGAAGGAGCCGAGCGTGACAACCAGGCCGTATTCTTCAGACTCGACGTGGCCGTAGAGCGCTGTGACTTCCTGGATGCCAACACTACCGTCTCCGCTCTTGACCTGAACCTTGACGATTGGCGGTTCGAAGCCGAGTTCGTCCTTGTGGGCGACGATGTCGATCCCGCCATCTGTACCAGCCGGAGCAACACGAGTGCGGTATCCCATCGTGTTGAGGAGATGAGCGACGAAGTACTCGAACGGCTTGCCTTTCAGTTCCTGCGAGAGAGTCTTAAGGATGAAGTCGCGAGTGGTCTCTTCGATCTCCTGTGCGACCAGAGCGACAGACTCGTCAGACTCCACCGAGGAAACGACCGCCTTGCCTTCGAGAGCCACCAGGAATTCCTCAGCGTAGTTCCGGATTTGGAACAGGCTCATCGCTGATCCAATCTCGTGAAGGGCCCCCTGAGTGAAGCTCGTTCTTGGCACAGCCTTCAGCCATTTCACCGGCCGCTGATTCGGGTAGCCTGGTTCAATGTCTGTCCTGTAAACGTATCCGCCGGAGATGCGGCCAATGTGAATCTGACGGTCCGCCTTGGAGGGGTAACAGACGATGTCTCCTTCCTTCATCTCATGGACGAACCGAAACAGCTGTCCGGCGTTGTTGGGAATCGCTCCCGGTTTTTTCTGAGGGTAGGCAGCAGCGACAGCCTCCTTGAAGTCGTCCCGCGTCGCACCCAGTTTCGACAGATCCCCCATCTGAGGCCAGCCGAGCGCGACGACATTGTTGTCAAGGAACAGCATATTCGCGTCCCCGGTTCTGCCGGCGTGGATTCCCCAGATGGTGGCTGTCTCACTCATGGCATCTCCGCTCAACGTGTGGTCATTCGATCAGGAGAGAAGTCCCATGATATCGAGCCATCATGATCTGAACCATTTCGGAGGGACTCGACGCGAATTAGGTCCGAAACTCGCTGCATCGAGATTTCTCGTAAGGCGCGGCGGTCGGTGATAGACACCGCAACACACGCAGCAGAATTGCAGGAAGAATCTGCGACTTCGGACGTTGGCAGGTTGGCGGCAGCATGTGTCGTGATTTCATCAGGCCGGTCCACGGATTGATCGGCCGTGGGGATCGCGGTATGTTCAATGCCGGGTCGGAGCGTCGTTGCCGACGTGTCGGGGGCTGACGGCTTCGTCGTTCATGACAAATCCAGAAATGCAGATCGGTCGAGGGGAAGACTGTCATGCGTGCTTCGGGCTATCTGTTTGTCGTTGTCTGCTTGATCCTGTCAGCACCGCTGGGCGTGGTCGCTGAGGAGTATGCGTTCATTGTGGGCATTGGCGGGTATGACGAGAAGCAGCTCACGCCGCTGGGAGAGTATCCCCGCAACGACGCGATCGAGTTCCGCGATGTGCTGATCGAGAGCGGCTTCAAGAAGGACAACGTCGTGCTGATGGTGGATGACCTGGAGGTCCTCCCCAAGACGCGGCCGGCGGGACGCTATCTCCCGGAAGCGAGCAAGATTCGCCAGGAGTTGCAACTTCTGCTGCCGGCACTCGAACGGGACGACACGCTGATTGTCGCCCTGGCCGGGCATGGCGTGCAGTTCAAGGGTGAGCAGGAGCCGTATTTCTGCCCGCTGGACGCCCGGCTGGACGACAAGGAGTCGCTCATTTCGTTGACCTGGTTGTACGATCAGCTCAGTTACGACTCCAAGACCAACTCCGGCTGCAAGCCACGCAAGAAGCTGCTGTTGATCGATGCCTGCCGCAACGACCCGGCTTCACGAATCTTTCGGGATGCGAGCGGGGGACCGGGGCTGGCGAGTGTCACGCTGCCGCAGTTGGCGCCGCTGCCCGAAGGGGTGGTCGCGCTCTTCAGTTGTGCGGAGGGGCAGCAGGCGCTGCAGCATGAGCCGATCAAGCACGGCATCTTCTTTTACCATGTGCTGGAAGGCTGGAAGGGGCAGGCGGACGGCGACCGCGATCAGAAAGTAACGCTGGATGAAATCATCGCCTACACCAAGTCCCAAACGCAGACGTATGCGCGTTTGAACCTGGCGGCCCCACAGACCCCACGGCAGAAGGGCTACTTCGACGGCCTCTGGGAACTGCGGTCGCTTTCCGACGTGAGCCTGCTCATCAATAACCTTGGAATGAAACTCAAGCTGATCCCGGCAGGGGATTTTCTGATGGGCTCACTCGATTCCGAGGAAGGACACCAGGACGACGAGAGCCCGCAGCACCGGGTGCGGATCACAAAGCCGTTCTTTATGGGCATCCACGAAGTGACCAAAGGGCAGTTCGCCCAGTTCGTTCGCGAGGCCGACTATCGCACGGAACCGGAACTTGACGGCGAGGGGGGCTACGGCTGGAACGAAACCAAGGGCGAATTCGAGGGCCGCGACCCGAAGTACACCTGGAAGCACACCGGGTTTCCGTACGAGGATGATCATCCGGTGGTCAACGTCACGTGGAACGATGCCGTGGCGTTTTGCGAATGGCTCAGTCGCAAGGAGGGTCGGGCCTGTCGGCTGCCGACGGAAGCGGAGTGGGAGTACGCCTGCCGTGCCGGGACAACGACCCTTTATCAGCATGGTAAGGACCCCGAGGGGCTGGCCTTGGTCGGCAACGTCGCAGATGGGACTGCCAAAACGAAGTTCTCCGCTTGGAACACGATCAATGCACGGGACGGCCACATCTTTACGGCACCAGTCGGCAAGTACAGGCCGAACGCGTTCGGACTGTATGACACGGTGGGGAACGTGTGGGAATGGTGCAGTGACTGGTACGGGGCGGATTATTACGCCAGCAGTCCGGAGCGCGATCCGCGTGGTCCCTCC
>JAGQQG010000229.1 GCA_020426325.1 Planctomycetaceae bacterium
TGATCTCCATGTCGAGATGGATCAGGCGGTCGCCGCCGCTTACGGATGGGGCGACCTGAAGCTCGGTCACGGCTTCCACGAGACCAAGCAGGGCCTTCGCTTCACGATCAATGAACCGGCCCGTCGTGAAGTTCTCCAGCGGCTCCTCAAGCTAAACAACGAGCGGTACGCCGAGGAAGTCAAGCAAGGTCTGCACGACAAGAAGAACAAGGTCAAGAAGACCGCCACGCCCAAGAAATCGAAGAAGTCGCAGCCAGCGACCCGGATGTTATTCGGCGACGATGACGACGAAGAGGGAGGCTGACCGGCACGGTCAAACCAGAACCGAAACCACAACCGAAGCCAGCCACGCAGACCGCCACCGAAGGTGGGCACGCATCGCTGGATGGATTTGATACCAACGAGGTGATGGCGGCATTTCGACAGGCCGCAAGGAATCGAGGCTGGATGGAAAGAACAGAGATGCTGAGGGAAGTCGCCGGACTGCTGGGCTACCAGCGACTCGGCTCCCGCATCAAGGAGTCATTGAAGGGACACATGCGAGCAGCGATCCGACGACGAGTCATCGAAGCCGATGGCGATTCCGTTCGGACGTTGACCGCCACGATGAACGACTACACACGAGAGGAACTCAGGGACACGCTGATCTCCGTCATGCGCAAAGGAACGACCTACGAGCGAGAAGATGTGATCTATGCCGTCGCCCACCACTTGGGATTCTCCCGTGTGACCGACGCCGTGCGTGAGCCTATCAAATCAGCAATCAACAGCGCTATCCGCCAAGGTGTCCTTGGGTACGAAGGCAGTATGATCTGGAGAGAGCAGTGACTTTCGACGTGACGAGAACTACAGGAGCCGAATAACCGTGTTACTTGCCGAAATCCACGGAAAGTATGACATCGCCGTGCGAGACCACGAAGACTACCTGACTTCGACAGTCTTCGGGCATCTTCGCTATGTCGTGCCCGGTCCATTCTGGCGGGATTTCTTATCACGGGCCAAGACTGTTCCAATTGACGGAGCGGAGAGGTCACTTGTCGCCATTGTTGGTGCTGAGCATGAGCTTGAGCAATACGAAACACTCGACGTTCATTTCTGGCCGAAAGTGTTCGGTCTCGGTGAACCAGAAATGGCTCTGTGTTTTTCAGGAGGAGGACAACAACCACTGGTGGTGCTTGTCGAAGTGAAAATGTGGTCGTTCAAGAGTGGGCACGGGGAGTACGACCAATTGATGCGGTATTTGAGAATCGCCGACGCAATCGACCGACTCCAGCCCCCCGCTCCAAGAGACGCAGCCGTCGTTGTCGTGTACCTGACACCTCGTGAAGCATTCAGCGAAGTCCAAGAGAGTCTCATGGAAGTGGGTGACACAGAGCAAGACCGTCGTCGCCTGTTTCGCATCCAATGGCAAGACATGATTGAGGCAATCGATTCGGTGCTGCTCTTGGAGTCGCAGTTCCACCAACGAATCCTTGTTGATGTGCGAGACTTCTTGAAGGTTCGGCAGTTGGAATACTTCCGTGGATTTCGCACGTTGCCTTCGGCACTTCATCTATCGGAGGGCGTGGGTTCATTCTATTCGCCCAAAGGCGTCTTTGATGGTTTTCACGGTGGATCGTCTCTCAACAACGTCGCTGTTGTCAAAGCGGAGTGGTCAAATGCCTGAGCAAGATGGACTGAAGGTCGGGATCGCATTCGAGGCCGTGCGCCAGTGTCATCAAGACGTGGGGCGATTGATCGCCGACTTTGATGGGTACATGTCCAAAGCACGATGGACTCGCTTGTGGACACGGGACGCTGTGACGTGGGGTGTTTCACGGGCAGCGTACTCGCCCCACTGGATGGCAAAGATGATCTACAGGATGTACCAGAACGAGGACGCCTTTCCGGGGGTCGTGGAAGGATTCAACATTCGATTCTTTTCCGATGACAGGAGTCTGAAGGAGCCACGACTGGTCGTAGGCCGGGCCAAGTACGATGTGCCTCCGAACAAAACAGTCGCAAAGGTAGCTCAGACGTGGGACTTCGATGAGGGTTTTGGAAAGTGGTGCAATGCTCAGCCCGATGATTTGGGCAAAGTCCTTTCGTGTGACAACAAGGAAAGGAATGTCGAGCGGATGCTGGTCATTGGCGTAAACCTTTATTCCATTCAGCGACTGGATGATGTGACGGACAAAATACAACAGATTCGACATCAGTTTGAGGCGCAAGATGAGTGATACCGTGCTAACCAAACCACCCAACGCAGCCGAGATTCGAGCCGAACTCGAAGCGATGGTCGTTGGAGACCTGCTCGGACCAGCCGGGGGCGAGAGTGAAGAACTCACCGAACGTACCGTGCGTGATCGCTACATTGTAGGCGTGCTGGCTCCGAGTCGGGCAGGGGCACCTTCCGACACGGCCATCGAGGAAGAGGATGAAGAGACGCCGCTCATCCCCGATGAACTGGCCGAAGGCGGCAGTGACTCGGCGGACGACGGGACAACCGACAAGGACGTGCCGGTCGCCGCTGGGCATCTTCCCCCGTCCATTGGGATGACGTTCTGTGTGGATGCGGACGCCAAGGCGATCAAGGTCTCGGCGTTTTGGGGGCAGTACAAGCGAGAGGTTCGTGAAGACCGCATCGACGAACGCACCGGGAAGCCGATCCGGGTCTGGCAGCGCTACAATCGTGGCGGCGTGATCGAGGTGCCGCTCAAGAATGAAGCGTTCAAGCCGAAGGCTCCCGACTCCCAGTTCGGCGACATCTACATCCAAGGCCAAATCCGCAAGCGAGATTCTCACTGGGTGGTCACGCTGTTCCTCATCAACGCTCAGGAAGAGGGCCGTCCCAAGGACGAGTTCCATGTCTTCCAGCCGACGCTGACCGTGGAGGCGGTCGATGGCAAGTCGATCTTCTGCAAACGCATGACGGTCGGCTCGAATGACGATCTCGAAGAACACCTGATGGCGATGTTGTACCGGCATCACGTCGAGTTCGCCGTGGGCCACGGGGTGAGCGTCCATGCTGATGTCTCCGAGGAGTCGTCCGAACTCGCCACGCTGATCCGGACCGAGTTCGTGCCTCGCTACGAGGTGCCTCGCACCGCCCCGCCGACTGAAGACGATGCCGAGGAGAACCCGGCCTTCGGAAAGCTGAAGGGGCTGGTCCTCGACATGAAGGAACTGGCGGACGCCGACGCCAAGAAGCTGCCGAAGATGCTCGGCCCGCTGGTGACGGCCTACCGGGAATGGATCGATAGCGAGGCGAAAAAGCTCGACGATCCCAGCGAAGGACTGAGCCAGTTCGGTGCCGCCCCGGAAGTCTCCATCAAGAACTGCCGCCAAACGCTAGAACGGATCGAGGCCGGATTACAACTCTTACAGCAGGACGCCCAAGCAATTGAGGCGTTCCAGTTTATGAATCGAGCCATGTGGCTCCAACGGACCCACTCGATCTACGCCGAGCATGTCCGCCGAGGAGCGCAGCCGGACTTCGACAAAGACATCGATATTCCGAAGAATCGAAGCTG
>JAGQQG010000022.1 GCA_020426325.1 Planctomycetaceae bacterium
CACGGGAGCCGCTCTTCCCTCTCCATTCAAGTTCAAGAAGTACGGAGAGAGCGGCATTGAAGTCAGCGAATTGTTCTCGCATGTAGCCGAGTGCATCGACGACGTCGCTGTCATCCGGTCTATGCATGCTGACGTGCCGAATCACGAGCCGTCCCTGATGCTCATGAACTGTGGCGAGGGCCGACAGGTCCGCCCCAGTTTTGGCAGCTGGGTGACGTACGGTCTGGGGACGGAGAACCAGAACCTGCCCGGGTTCATCGCGATGTGTCCGGGAGGCATGCCCATTACGGAGTCCGCCAACTGGCGATCGGCTTTTCTGCCGGGCGTGTATCAGGGGACGCACATCGATACCAAAAACACCGAAATTGAAAAGCTGATTGCCCACATCCGTAACGATCAACTCTCGCTGGACGAACAGCGTCGGCAACTCAATCTGGTGCAGGCCCTGAATCAGAAACATCTCGCACAGCGAGGCACAGATCCGCAGTTGGAATCCCGGATTCAGTCATTTGAGCTGGCCTATCGCATGCAGATGGAGGCCGCAAATGTCTTCGACATCTCCGAAGAGCCGAAACACATTCACGAGATGTACGGGAAAGGTGTGCACGGCCGGCAACTGCTGATCGCCCGCAGACTGATCGAGCGTGGCGTGCGGTTCGTGCAGCTCTGGCATGGTGGCGGACAACCTTGGGACAATCACGATGACCTCGAAAAGAACCATCGCCGTCTCGCGGGTGAACTTGATCAACCGCTGGCTGCTCTGTTGAAGGACCTCAAGCAGCGGGGACTCCTTGATGAGACGCTCGTGCTCTGGGGGGGAGAGTTTGGTCGCACGCCGGTCGTCGAGTTGCCGAAACCGGGGTCAAATGCAGGCAAAATCAACGGGCGGGACCACAATCATCACGGGTTCTCGGTCTGGCTGGCCGGCGGAGGCGTGAAAGGGGGGCAGGCGTTTGGAGCGACCGACGAATTCGGCTTCAAGGCTGTCGAAAACCGCGTTCACGTCCACGATCTGCACGCCACCATGCTGGCATTACTCGGATTTAACCACGAACGGCTGACCTACCGATATGCTGGCCGCGATTACCGTTTGACCGATATCCACGGGAAAGTGGTCCCTGAACTCATCGCGTGATAGTCGGTCCACTCTTGGGATTGGACTGCTCTTATCTCTTGCGGCCATTCGCGGCTTGACGGCAGTTCAGGCATGCCCTAGGCTCGCGCCCTCACACGACCTTTCCACAGACCTTTCAGAACCTTGCGACGACTATGACAGACCTGATCCCTCCTCATGGCGGACTGACCGAACCCGTTTGCTGCACCGTGCCCGAGGGCGAAATCGCTGCCTTCAAGGCGGAGGCCGCCTCTCTGCCGACCGTGCCCGTTTCCGCTGCCGATCTTTCGAGCGTCTATCGTTTTGCTGACGGAACCTTGAGCCCGCTGACCGGCCCTATGGACTCGGAAGCTTACCAGCGTGTTCTGGACGAACAGGTCATCATTCATCACGGCAACAAGTACGCCTGGACGATCCCGCTCTCTTTCCCGGTGACAGCCGCACAGGCCAAGGAACTCAAGGAAGGAACGACGATCGCACTGACGAATCCGGGCGGCGATGTCGTCGCCACGCTCAAGGTGAGCGACGTGTTCCCCTGGGACAAGTGTGATTACTTGAAGAAGGTCTACCGCACCGGACGGCTCGATCATCCGGGTGCCGATATGGTCATCAAGCAGGATGCTGATAAAACGCATCTCATCGGCGGTGAAATCCGTGCACTTCCGCAGCCGAAGAACGCTGCGTTCGGTCAGTATGTGCTGACCCCCAGGGAAGTACGAAAGGTCATCGCCGAAGCCGGCTGGGACGCTGTTGTCGCCTTCCAGACACGCAACCCGCTCCACCGTGCCCACGAGTACGCACTCGTGTATGGTCTGGAGTCGCTGCTCAAGGCGGGCAAGAACGCAGGTGCCGTTTTGAATCCGCTCATCGGTGAAACAAAGGGAGACGACGTTAACGCAGAGATCCGCATGCAGACGTACGAGAAGCTCATCACCTCTCGGCAGATGGGCGACGGGGACAGCGACCGCTCGCTGTGGGATGGCCGCGATGATGAAGTGCCGGACCGCGTGAAGCTGCTCGGCCTCGACATCAAGATGTTCTACGGCGGTCCTGCGGAGGCGGTCATGCACGGGATTTACCGGCAGAACATGGGCTACACGCACATCGTCATCGGCCGCAAGCATGCCGACGCCCCGTTCTCTGACGGCTCCGCCATCTGGGGGGACTTCGATGCCCAGGAGATCTTCAACAACCTCAACGGCGATTTGAAGATTCAGCCGGTCAACGTGGGCTTCGCAGCCTACTACGACTCAATGGGACGCGTGGACCTGATGGAAAATCACCCCGACGAAAAGCCGGTCTTCATCAGCGGCAAAGACGTCCGGGCCACGCTCCAGAAGGGCGAACTGGTCGACCCCCGCATCATGCGAGAAAGCACCAGCCAAATCCTCGCAGCGGCGATGGGACAGTCCTGACAAACCGTCTGCCTTGTCCAGAGACGTTCAACGGGTGGCATGGCGTCACGGCGACAGCCGGGTCGCCATGTTTCGGTGTGTCGATACCATCATGCTCACCCGACCATTGGCGGGAGAGCAAGCCACCCAACCGAGCAGATTAACACCCCGCGTGAACGGGCAGACTGGTTCTGTGTGAAGGTTGATCGAGGATCGTCGCGACGCTCATCGAGCGACTTCACAATGATCGCCAGCACCGACCGAATGGGCGGCTCGGCGTGATCGTCGACTGTTGAATCGATCACTTCATGGATTCAGTCCGAGGTGATCGATGGCTGAAAATGGCTGTCGCAGTGGGAATTCGGAGAGGGATCTTTCGCTCCAGAGAACGTTGTCGTCGATGGCTTCGAATGAGCCGACTCCGGGGACTCGCAGGCGGGCGTGGAGGCGGGCGTAGGGGCTGAGGATGTCGTCGTCGATGCGAGAGAGGCGACGGTAGGGGAGTTTGATGGTCGTGCAATCGTTGAGGAAGTTGTCGGGGTTGAGCCGGACGGTCCAACGTTCCAATGTGAGAAATCTTCGTTCGAAGTGACGAGTGCGATATGACGGCGGGTCAAATCGTCGTCCGATTAATGTGAGGTCCACACTGCCCCGCAGCGGCACTGCGTGACCATAGTCATCCAAGGCTGTGATACGGACCAGCAATCCGTCCTGCAGTGCATCGGAGTCCCAGTTGGCCAGGATGGCGTCGATGTGGATCGATGCGATTGCATGGGCAGGGTCATACTCGGGGTCGTGCGGAATCGTCGGTTGAGTCAGACGATGTTCGAATGGATTTTCTGTATGCAGCTCATCGAGTTCTGGTACTGACGGAATCAGGGGAGATACCAAGTCCGGGGCGATGAAAGGAGCAGGCTCCATCAGTGGTGGTGACGTGGGTGAGATCTCTTCAATCTGCGTCCAGCGAAAGCCGCTGATCAGTCTCGTCGAGGGCAACTCGACACGCAGCCACAGCCGTTCTTCATCGGTTCGTCCATCAACCACACCCTGCGTGAGATGGCCGTCGTTGAGGCGGACAGCGACGAAGGAATCGTTGGAGACGTGCGAGGGAAGCGAGGCAGGTGGATCGTCAGCCAGACAGGTCATGGCGAACGTGAGAGGCACCGCCACGATGATCACGAAAAGTTGCGGGCTCGACATCAGGGCTCGTCTCAGACAGACCGGGGGGGACTGGAGCCTGAGAAAGAGTGCAAGCGCGATACCGCGCGCGAGAGGCTTGGAGCGACCGCTTTACCCAGATGTTGTCATGTCAGGGAGTTAGCAATCTCCGAGACGCACAGAATCCGCTCGCTGTGGGGGCTTGCTGTTGCCGAAAGACAACAGCGTGTTGCGAAATGGCAACGTGGTCGATGGTCGCGAGAGTGATCGGGGACGCATCTTCATCTTTGATGCGTCTCTAGCAGCCCGTTGAAAAAGAAATCTGATGGGTGGTCAGGGCTGGAGGACGAAGTCCGAAGCTCCGGGGAGCATGTTTTCCGCTGACAAACATCGCATCCACGTTCACCGGGGCTTCCCGTTGGTCCAGCCCCGGCCACTCAGGGTTGGCTATATGCTTCGATGTTGGCAATTCAAATGGATCGCGACTGCGTTCAGGGACCGGTGGTGCGGTGCCAGGTGCCGGGGGCGATCTGCATCGGGTTGCCGGAGGCGAAGCCGGGGGGCGGGTAGTTGAGAAAGGTGGCGCGGTAGTCAAAGGTCGCATCAGAACGGGCATCCAGTGTGCCGCAGATCACGCATCCGTCGACCAGACTGTCAGGCGTCAGTGTGGGAAGTTTGAGCGTACCGGACACGTAGACGAGTCCTTTGATCTTGGACGGGTACGTGTCGTTTGTGTCGCTGTCTTCGCTCCCTTCGTAGGGGGCACCGACCGGATTGTAATTTGATCCCTGGTCGTTTTCATCGAGATCGCCTGACAGGTATCGGAAGGAGATGCTTCCATCGACCAGCAGTGTCGGGTAGTTCAACACGGCCGGCGACCAGTATTGGCTGAAGTCGATAAACGTGGACGCGGACGAGTTAACGAGCACAAGTGTCCCGAGGATGCGGGTGTTCTCGATCGTGAGTTGCTGATTCTGACAATCGATGACGTAGATTCCCTCGGCATTGACGGCAGACCCAAACGGATTCAGATTGGGACTGAGGACGGTCTGTCTGATTCGTTTGCCGCCGCCGCCGTTCTCGAGCGAGTCGTAATCGATCCAGGTGCCGTTTCTGAGGTAGTAGTCGAAGACAGTCTCGCTGGGCATGCGGCGTGGGGTGATCCCCTCGGTCGTCGTGCCGGTGACCGCTCCGGTGATTGTTCCAACGGCTTCGGCGTTGCCGTCGATCTTGGACAGCAAAGCGGAGGCATTGATTGATCCGTTGGAACTGAAAAACTGATCAGTCTCGATGTCTGCTGCACTTCCGAGGGTGACGCTGGTTCCGCAATGGAAGGCCGCCTCGAGGCAACTCAGACCTGCACCCGTCGGTTGGAGCATAACCGTCTCGACGAAGACCGCATCGCCGACCCGGCCGATCCCCGTCAGCCAGGCGGCATCCGCATCGTCGTCAGACAGGTTTCCGTCGTCGTCGGAGAGTTTCCACGTGAAACTTCCCGCTCCCAGGTTATGTGCCGGGTCAGGATATTCGATGTTGATCGACAGATTCGTGCGCCAACTGGCATCGTCGTTGATTTGCCGGACTGCGTCCTCGATGGCCGTCCGGGCGAGCGTTTGTGCCGTGAAGAGGTCGTTCTGCCGTTGTGCTGTGTCGAACTTGACGCGCGCGACCGACAGCGCACTCACACCGACCAGCCCGACGATGAGTGCGGTCATCATCACGCCCAGGTACAGATATCCTGCACGGGGATGGCGGTCGACTGGTGAATGAGTGACAGGAAACATGGAAACCTCAATCAAGTCCGTTTCTCATTGGTCTTCGGCGTGGTTGGTGATGTGGGTGCCTGCGGCGACGGACTGGCCGGTGCTACCGAGTTGCAGGTTGCAACCGACCCAGGTCACGATCGTGGTGTCGACGCCGATCGGCTGGCTGCTGCCACCGTCATCGCTGCGGTAGGCAAAGGCCGTCGATGTCTGTCCGGTCGGGTCCACCACGGTCACGTTGATGCAGCGGAGTCCCTGATCTGGGAAGTTGTCATTCTTGGCGGTATAGTTCGAAGCGTTGAGCTTCTTTACGAGCACGGAGCGCGTCCATCCTGTGTAGCCGCTGAGCGGGGAGCCGTCCGGGAGTTGCGGAGGGGAAGCAGACCAGTCATCGTAGTCATCCGTGTCATCGAAGTCCGCGCGGGAAGTGGGGGACTGGGATTCACTCGACTCATATTTCCAGTCGGGAGTTTCGTTGGGGTCTTCGTAACTCTGGATGAGGATCTCACGCAGCAACTGCTGGGCGAGAGCTTCGCCCCCCGTGTCGTTCGCGGCGACCTGCCACGACCGTGCAACTGCACCGACCGAGCGCAGCGAGGCTACGATGAGCAGTCCGACCAGCAGTGTCGAGACCGTCACCTCAACCAGCGTGATGCCTCGCCGCGTGTGCTTCAGTTGGCTACGGGGGATTTTCATTTGTTCTTCCCCTTTCCGTTACCATTCCCGTTCCCGGTTGTCGTGACGTCTCCGGAAGTGTCCGACAAACCTCCGCTGACTTCCAAGAGTTCGCTTTCGCTGCCGCCGACTGCGAGGTCCGCACCGGCGGCCCATTCGAGTGCTCGCTGCAGCAGGAGTTGACCGTCAGCTGTGAGAGCACTGGGAGATTGCAACGGAGTGATCCAGGGAATCTGCACGCGTCGCCCGGCGACGGTCCGACCATTGAAGTCATCAATCCCCGCCTCCATCGCCACGAGACTCGATTCACTGCCGAACAAAGCCAGATCAGTCAGGTCACTCGTAATGGTTTCCGAAAGACGGTAGATCGATCCATTGCTCTGCAGAACTTTCGCGTTTTGACCTGTTGAGAAGTCGGAGGTGATGTAGTGGGCTGCACTGATTTTGAGCTGAGTGCTCGTCTCAACTTCTACGGTGCTGGAGAATCCGAAGTCATCGACGTATCCCGTCATCGCATTCACGACGCCCAGAGTGGTGCCGAACAGCAGCGCATTCCCGGCTGAGATCGTTTCCGCCGACACGTAAACGACATCAGCAGTTTCCAGGGCCTTCTGAATGACCGAGTCTTCCTGATCGGGCGAGATGTGTTCGACGTCGTAGCCCCATGACTCGAACAGGCTGACGTAGCCTTCTTCGGTCTCTGCGATGTCGACATAGGAGGTTTCGCCAGCGAGCTTGTCCAGGAACGTTGGCTCGACGACCAGACCGCCGGAAACGAATAACAGCGTGCCGGAACTGAGGCCTTCGTCTTCGATCACCTCCGGAGCCGTGATTGTCTGTGTAAGAAAGCTCAGGTCGAACTGATAGACATCTTCAACCAGTGTGATCGGTGAGCTGTCGTTGTACTCGTAGGTCAGCGGCTGGCCACCCGTCCCGGACCATGCATAACGGACTTTTTCGAGATCGCCATCGCCGTCTCGATCCGGGACCTGAAACGTTACGGCATGCTCGGTCCGTTCGGAGAATGAGACGGCATGTTGCAGATCTGACAGCAGGTCCTGTTGAGCGTCACTGGCATCGAGTTGTCGGCCGCTTTGACTCTCCGGGACATCCAGAGCATGATTGGAGATCAGCAGTGCGGACGCCATGCCTCCCATCAACACGGCTGACGCGCCGACCGCAATGATCAGTTCGATCAGCGAGTAGCCGCGCCGAAGGTCGCTATGCCTGGAGTGTGAGTGCTGACGGATCATTGGACCTCAGCCTTGCCGTTGTCGATGTTGATGAGCACCGTCGTGATGTCGCTTCCCGCCCGGACGATCACGGTGCCGGACGAGAGCGCAGCCGATCCGTCGGCAACGAGCGGCCTGCCGTATGGGTTGAAGCGGAGGCCCAACTCGCCGTCGAAGTCGACGGTGGGGAGAGTAACGTTGTAGCCCAGGTCGACCAGATCGACGGAGAAGTCGTTGCCCGATTTGTCGAGTGATGGCACCCCCGTCAGCGTGTAACCGGGAGGCGTCTGGGTGAACTGCACCAGGATTTCCTGACTGGTCTGCCGGGCGTACTGACGGGCATAGTTCAGGTCAGCACACAACTGCTGGGCGGCAGTCTCAGCTGAGTAATGGTTGAGCGTCGAGGAGAACCGGGGCGCTGCGACGGCGGAAAGGATCGACATGATCAGCACCGTGATCACCAGATCCATGAGTGAGAGGCCCCGGCGGTCACTGCGTTGATGAACAGGTGTCTTTGTCACGGCAGCGGCCCCTCCCTAGATGGCAAACTCGGTCGCAACTTCTTTGAGGAGAGACTCGATCTCGTCGCTGAACATGGGGGGCAATTGTCGGTCAGACGTGATGCGGGAGGCATGCCCCTTGGCGACCGACTTTCGTCGCTTTTCCGCCGGCACATTCAGAAACGCTTTGACGATCTCCGCGTCCCATTGAGTCCCTGCCCCCTCCTGAAGGATCTTCGTCGCCTGATCTTCGCTCATCCCCGCGCGATAGGGGCGGGAACTGGTCATGGCATCGAAGGAGTCGACTACAGCGAGGATCCGAGCCTGCAGTGGAATCTGTTCACCGCACAACCCGTCAGGGTATCCGGACCCATCCATGGATTCATGATGATAAAGAATGCCCGGGAGAAGATCGTGAAACTCTTCCAGTTGCTTGACGATGTCGTAGCCGATCCGAGTATGCTGCTTGATCGCATCAAACTCTTCGTCGGTCAGTCGACCGGGTTTCAACAGGATGTGATCCGGAACTCCAATCTTGCCGACATCGTGCAGCAGACCGCAGAGGTAGATTCGTTCCTGATCGTGCTGAGGCAACTGCATCTGCTGGGCAACCAGGCGAGCGTAGCGGCCGACGCGGTCGCTGTGACCACAGGTGTAGGGGTCGCGGGCTTCAATCGCACTCGACATTGAGCAGATCATTCCCTGGATCAACCGTTCCTGTTTATTCAGCAGATTGACATTGTGAGAGTGTGTGGCGATCAGCGTGCCGGCTGCCTCCATAAGCGTGGCTTCAATCGTACCGAACTCACTCTCGCTGCAAACGTAGGTCATCTCCTCCGTGGCCAGATCGGTCTTCTTGTTGACCGCAACCAGCCAGCCCGTTAATTGATTGGAGGACGTGAGAGGCACAGCGAGCGTTGACAGTACTCCAGCGACCTGGAACGCGGGATTCATCCGCATTCCGTTCACCACGCGTGCTGTCGGCACAGTTCCTTCTTGGACACCGGAGAACAGCCACTGCCTCCAGTCTCGGTCATTCAGGAATGAGGTTCCATGCCAGATGGTCTGTTGATCGGGTGAGTCGGTCTCGCAGGGGAACAAAGCGACGGACTCAGCACGGACCATTCCACGCAGGGAAGCGAGCAGCTCTTCTGCCATCGTGTGAAACGACACCTGAACGTCACAGAGTCTGAGTTGCTCGGCCAGTCCGCGCAGCCAGGTCTGTTCTTCCATGTCGTAGGTCAACTGCTCCACGCACTGGTTGAGTTCATCTGACTGCTGCTCGAACTGTTGCTGATGTTGGGACGCCTTCTGCGTCATGACAACCAGCCGTTCGAGGAGTGATGTCTGTCTGGTCTGAACGATCCCGACTGCCACAATCCGTTCCGCGGGTAAATTGGGCAGCCTGACCAGAAGCGTCGTGTGCCGATCGTCACAACAGCCGAGCGCATATCCGCGGTGAGCGACCGTGTTCACGAGATTGCGAAGATCCGAATCGGTCACGAGAGACGGCAGTGGATCAGTCTCGAACTCTTCATCAGTCTTGCCGACCGTACAGAGCGCGAACGGAACGCCGATACTCTCTTCGAGATAGGCGATGAACTCCCTCGCGGAGCTCTCCAGATTCTGTGGCGTCTCGGTCGTGAGCCGCCAGGGCGATACGGTCATGATATCGGCAGGAGTGGGCGTAATAACTCAATCGACGGTGGATTCTCTTACGGGCGCCTCAAACGTTAGCTCAGAACTGACTGTCGAATGCGACTTGCCAACCTGCCTGCTGTCAGCAGTCGAGCCATAATCCGAGCGGAACTCGGTCAAGTTTCAAAGGCGTCATAACCTGCCCTGACGCCGTCGTACTGATCCTTACAACCGGCATTCTTTGCCGTCTGTCCATCAACTTCGTGCGATGGAATCTTGCGATGTGGCAAGCCTGTCCTAGGTTTCTCGTGGCGTCACAAGGGACTATCCCGACGTCATGCGTTCGACCGTCGCCCGTCCCTCAGACGAATGCGACATCACAATCAACTTTCCCCTGCACGAACTTCAAGTTGACCGGAGCCATGAAAACAACGTCCATCCCCACACGTCTTGGCCGCAGTGGTTTTACTCTTATCGAACTGGTGATCGTGGTCCTTGTTCTGGGAATCATCGCAGCTGTCGCTGCTCCCAGGATGTTCGATACCGCCGGTGATGCACGCACAGCAGCCACAAGACACTCCCTGTCGGTGCTGCGGAGTGCGATTGAACTCCATCGGGCCGAAGTCGGGAGTTATCCAGGAGCCGTGCTGGGCACGACTCTTCAGCCTTACCTGCAGGGTTCCTTCCCGGCACCCGAGGTCGGCAATGCTGGGGATGCTGGTGTGGCCGTGTCTACGGACGACCCCATCGCCGCCCCGGCCGGGACGGAAGGCTGGATCTACAACGTCACGACCGGTGAAATCCGAGTGAATCACGCAGACGGATTTGCCTGGTGATTTCGCTGGCGACCGACATTTACTTTCCCCGGGTCACATGTCATGAGCCACAGTCCTAAACGTATTCTCGTCGCCGAAGACAACCCGGCGATGTCCAACGTCATCTGCTTCAATCTCAGGCGCGCCGGCTTCGAGGTCTGTCCTGCGCCGGACGGAGCTGAAGCGGCCCGACGAATCGACGAAGAACACTTCGATCTGGTGTTCACCGATCTGCAGATGCCAGGGCTCTCGGGTGAGGAACTGTGCCAGCACATTCGTCAGAAGGCCCAACTGCGGGACCTGCCGATCGTGATTTGTTCCGCCAAGGGACTCGAAATCGATACGGCACGACTCCTGGTGGATTACAACCTCTCGAAGGTGATGTTCAAGCCGTTCAGCCCGATGGAGCTCGTGTTTCTGGCGAAGTCGATCCTCGATCACCCCGTCGAGGTTTCCTGACTCCCAACCTCGGAAGAGGGCTCGTCATGCACGGTGCCAACCATCCCATCCCATTGACTCGGCGACTGGTCGGGCGTTATCTGGCCTTTGCGCTGGCAGGTCTGCTGATTTGTCTGGTGACGACTCTCTCGCTGGCCTTCCGCGGTTCGCTGACCAGCCTCATCCCGATGGCGGCAGCCGGACCTGGGATTCTTCTGGCATTCGGTGGGCTGGTCCTGCATCAGACCGTGCGTCAAAGTTCGATGATTGAAGAGGAACTCAATCGCGTCGCGACTGATCCTCACAACCTCTCAAAAGTGCACCAGTTGCCGGGGAATGATCCGTCCGTTGTCGGATGGAACGCCCTGATCGACCGGCTGTTGTCATTGCAGTCACTCACAGATGTTGAGCAGCGAATCGTCTCGGCCACGCAAGGACGCAAAGACGAACGGCTTCTCAATGTTCTGAACAGTATTTCCGACGGCATCGCGGTTACGGAGAAGGACGGAGCGATTGTGTTTGCCAACGAGACTATCCTTGCATTTCTGCAGGGAAACTCAGTGGACATGGTCCTCGGTCACAACCTGCTTCAACAACTTGACGTACAGCGTGCTCACAACGCCAGCGAGGTGCAACGGGCCGCCAAACAACCGACCGGTGCTGTGGTGGTGGAAATTCGTCGCAGCGCGAATGTCCAGGAAGGCGTCCTGCGGCTGTCACGGAATCCGGTGCAAGGTGACTCGCTGGGGCGGTTTGTCTGGATGGTCAGAGACGTCACGCAGCAGGCACTTGTGAACGTGGCCCGTAACGAGTTCGTCTCGACCGCGACCCACGAGTTGCGGACACCGTTGGCGAACATCAAAGCCTATGCCGAGACCCTGGCCATTCATGACGGGATCGACGTCGAACAACAGAAGGAGTTTTGCAACATCATCAACGCAGAGGCGACACGCCTTTCGCGATTTGTCGACGAAGTGCTCAATGTCAATCAGATGGAAGCCGGGTCGCTGGCTCTGGACCGTCGTGAGACCGACCTGGAACGTCTGCTGAATGACGTCATTGAATACGTTCAACCCCAGTTCACGCAAAAGCACATCGACTTTGAAGTCAAACGTCCACCGAAGATTCCCAAGGTGTCGATCGACAAGGACAAGTTTCAGGCGGCTCTGGTCAATCTGCTCGGCAACGCAGCGAAGTACACGCCGAACGAAGGGTTCGTCACGTTTGAGATCGAACTCTGGCCAACACACATTGCATTTCATGTTCAGGACACGGGCATCGGGATTGCCACTGAGGACCTGCCGAGGGTTTTCGAGAAGTTCTACCGCAGTCAGGACGAGCGGGTGAAAGGCATCTCCGGCAACGGACTCGGGCTGGCATTCACTCATGAAGTCGTCCGTCTGCACGGCGGCAAGGCCAGCGTGGAGAGCACGGTTAACGAGGGATCGCGATTCACAGTCACGCTGCCGTTGTAGGAAAGGAAGCCGTCCATGTTCCAGAAGACCTGCCAGGGCACAGTTCACATCATCAGCGGATCGGATGCGATCACTTCCAAGTCGGCGGATGAGTTGAACGCGTTTCTCGATGAGTGTCTGTCCAAGGGGCAACCCCGGATCGTGCTCAATTTGGAGCAGATCCCGCTGCTGGACAGCGCCGGCCTGACTTTGCTGCTGGACACATCGGATCGCTGTGCTCAACGTGGCGGTTTGCTGCAACTTGCTTCACCGAATTCTCTCTGCAGTGACATCCTGCGCGCCACGGGGGTTGGTGATTCCTTCGAGGTGTTCGACAACGTGACCGACGCCGTGAGGAGCTTTGCCCGATGAGCGCCTCAGCCACACTCGAAAGCCCTGTCGAGGAACAGGCCGGTCAGACATTTCGTCTCGGCGAACAGTTGCTTCGTGCAGGGTTGCTGACACAGCACGAACTGGAAGCCGCGCTCAATCAACAGCAGGCCAAGCGGGGACGACTCGGCGAAGTGCTGACCGAAATGGGCTTCGTCGACGAGGAGGACCTGCTTCCGTTTGTCGGTCTGCAACTCGGCATGCCGGCCGTACGTCTTCGGGAGGGGCTCGTCGATCCCGAAGTCGTCCAGCTGATTCCTCGTGCGAAAGCTGAACGACTGCAGGCCTTGGCCCTGTTCTGCGTGCGGGGCGAGTTAACGGTCGCTCTCGCAGAGCCGCAGAACCTGCTCATTATTGATGAACTCGAACGGATCACCGGACTCAAGGTCCGTCCGGTCGTGGCTCTACGGAACACGATTGAAAAGCTGATTCCCCGCTGCTACGAGGACGACTATAGCGTCGACGCCGTTACGGCGGACATGGAAGCCGATGCGGTTGAACTCCACCCGGATGCGATCGAAGTCGACCTGCAGGATGTCCGCTCGCTCGCAGAAGGCAGCCCGGTCGTCAACCTGGTGAACTACATCATCGTGCACGCGGTCCGTCAGCACGCGAGCGATATCCACATTGAGCCGGGGCACCGACATTCTTCCGTTCGATTTCGTGTCGATGGGCAACTTCGAGAAGTCCTCCGTCCGCGTCGTGAGTTTCATCCCGCCATCATCTCCCGCATCAAAGTGATGGCAAAGATGGACATTGCGGAACAGCGCATGCCTCAGGACGGTCGCATGCACGTCGTGGTCGAGCGACGTGAGATTGACCTGCGGTGCTCGACGCTCCCCACGGTGATCGGGGAAAAGGCCGTGCTGCGTGTCCTCGACCGGGACAACGTGACATTCGATCTCAGCTCGCTGGGCATGCAGGATGAACAGCTGAAGGCCATCAACGAAATGCTCCGCAAGCCATACGGCCTGGTGCTCGCGACCGGTCCGACCGGTAGCGGAAAGACGACGACCATGTACTCAGCCATCGAGCTGATCAAGTCGATCCACCGAAACATCGTCACTGTCGAAGACCCGGTCGAATATCAGCTGGAATTGATTAACCAAGTCCAGACCAGCGGGTCGAGGTCGTTGTCGTTCGCAAATGTCTTGCGGTCGATTCTGCGTCAGGATCCGGACGTCATCATGGTCGGCGAAATCCGTGATGCGGAGACAGCTGAAGTCGCGATCCAGGCGGCTCTGACCGGTCACCTGGTTCTGAGCACGCTGCACACCAATGACAGCGCCAGCGCCGTCACTCGACTGCTCGACATGGGCATTGCGTCATACAAAATTGCAGCTGCCCTCGTCGGCGTGATTGCCCAGCGGCTCGTCCGCAACGTCTGTCCAAACTGTCAGACGTCGTACTACCCGACGGCTGAGTTCCTGCAGATGATCCGTTACACGGGCGATCTCCGTCGTCCGTTCACGAAAGGCGAGGGATGTGAACAGTGTCACGACACCGGTTTCCAGGGCAGGACCGGCCTCTACGAAGTTCTGACAGCCAACCGAGAGATGCGCCGGTTGATTGCGAGTGAGGCTGACCTCGAAACGCTGCGAGAGTGTTATCAGCGACTTGGAGGTCGATCCTTACTTGAAGAAGGAATTCTGCTTGCGGAGGAAGGAAAGACCAGCCTTGAGGAAGTCGTCCGTGTCGCGATGTTTGACTGAGCCTTGTTCGCCAGGAAAGTGAAGGGGCGTCATGCCTTTCCAGATTTCAAATCAATCCTTCGTCGAGGATCGACACTCGAATGCAATCAGCACTTCGGAGCTGACCGATCTTCGAGCGTCGCTCACAGACCAGGGAGGGCCGGCGAGCAGTCCGCTGCGCTCATCGCACTTTTCGTCCGGAGCGTCATCGCCAAAGCAGTCGTGGAGCCGCGGACACGTTCGCAAGACCGACTTGCTGATGATCACATCGCAGCTGTCAATCATGTGCCAATCGGGAATCGACCTCGCGGAAGCTCTCCGTGCTGTCTCGGTGGAATGTCGGCATCCGAAGCTCAAGAAGATCCTGGAGTTGATCTATCAGGACGTCCAGGACGGCATTCCCGCTTCATCTGCGATCCGCACACATGCCGCCGTGTTTGGAGAAGCCTACATCGCCAGCATCTCGGCCGCCGAAGCCTCCGGGACCGTCACCGAGGTGCTGCCTCGACTGGCTGAGATGCTACAAAATGAGATCCGACTCCGAAGCAGCCTGAAATCCGTCCTCGCCTACCCCGTGGTCCTGATCGGTGTCGCCTTTGTGGTGCTGAATGTCTTGGTGTTCTTCGTGATGCCGCAGTTCGGGAAGGTATTTGCCAGCCTCGACCGCCCGGCCCCGCCGTTGACTGCCTTGCTGCTGGATATCTCGCAACTCCTTCGCTCACATGTCATTGCGATTGCATTCGGAGCTGTTGGCGCAATCATCGGCCTGATGCAGTTAGCGCGGACGGAGGCTGCGCGCCGATATTGGGATGGGTTCGTGTTGAATTCTCGTCTGCTAAGAGGGGCAACCCGCTCACTCCTTTCCGGACGGTCCTTTCGACTGATGGGGACGATGCTTCAAAGCGGCGTGCCCCTGCTGGAGGCAGTCCGCATGTGCAGACAGTCCATCAACAACCTCTACTTTCGAGAACTGTTTGACTCACTGGAACGTAACGTCGTGAACGGGGAAGGCCTTGCTCCGGCAGTCGCATCTGCAGAGTTCGTTCCCTCCGGAGCCGCTCAAATGATCAGTACGGCCGAACGGACAGGCAAGCTGGGCATGGTGATGGAACTGATTGGCGAGTTCTACGAAGACGAGGGAGAACGGCTGATTCGGCAACTCGTCAAACTGTTGGAGCCAGCGATCATCGTTGTCATGGGCGTGTTCGTGGCTGGTGTCGTCCTCTCCGTCATCCTGCCACTGCTCGACGTCTCGACAATCTCAAGATAAGCAGACAAACAACGCAATTTGAATCAGGAGCCAATGATGAAAGTTCCCTTGAAACCTTCCCGCTCGTCGAAGCTCACCACGGTGCTGTTGTTGCTCGCCTGCGGGTTCCTCATTGGGCGTTCCACTTTTGATTCCTCGATCGTGCAGGCGGATGTGCGTGAGACTCCCCGACGCGAGGCGTTCCAGAGTGGTGATGAACGATCGGTCGCGATCCTGAACGAGATTTCCTCGACATTAAAGCGAATCGACGGACGTCTCGAGCGTCTGGAACGTGCGATCCCTCAATTGAAGACGTCTTCTCAGTAAGACAACAGGAACCAGCAATCATGGTCAAATCCGGAATGGTTGCCACGCTGGCTGACAGCGTTTCACAGTCGTTTCACATCTCCCGCTCATTGGGATACGTGGGAATCGATCTGGGCACCTACGGACTCAAAATTGCTCAGGTGCGGAAGACTGGTCAGAAGCTGACGTTGGAGAGAGCCCATTGTGTGCCGTATCGGCAACCTCTCGACATCGCGAATCGTTCGCTCGCGATCGATGTGATCCTCGAGAGCCTCGACCAGGCCTGGTCACCAACCGGCCGCTGGTTCCCGGACGAAGCCGCCTGTTTGCTCCCGTTGCCGCTCATGTTTTTGCGGACAATCGATCTCCCGACGACAAGTTCCGAGGATCAGCAACGGATGATTGAATCGGAACTTTCTCATGATGCGCGGCAGTCAGCCGGGCCGATGATTTTCGAGTGCTGGAACGAAGGGATGGGTGAGGCAAGACCGACGGCGGCCTCTGTCTTAGGGGCGTCTCAGGGACTGGTCGAAGAACTGGCCGAATCCCTGTATGAACGGGGACTCGCTTGCGAAGTGCTGGATGGACATCCCCACGTCCTCAGCCGATTGACGTCACTGGACCGCTTGGGAAATCCCGGTGGCCCGATCGCTGTGATCGACTGGGGATACGAGTCAAGTCTGTTCGTCATCGCGAGGCATGGTGTCCCGGTTTACACACGCCCTCTCCGCGATTGCGGCTTCAGAAACGTTTCAGAAGCTCTGTGCGAATCACTAAACCTCGATGCACGGGAAGTGCAGTATCTCCTGAGCAGCGCCCAGAATTCCCCTGAAGACTCTCCTCTGAGAAGGGAGATTCAGGAGATGGTGTTTGATCTGGCAGCGACTCCTTTGAGACGGTTTGAGGAGGAATTGAATCGGACGCTCACGTTTCTCCGCCAACAGCGGACACCGGTTGAACCTGCGATGATTTGTCTCACGGGCGGAGGTGCACTGACACCGGGGGTCGTGGACTGGGTGACTCAGTCCACCGGAATCATGGCCAGACTTTGGGAGTTTCCATCGGTTGAGTCTTCAAGTCCTGTTCAGCGTATTCCAGTGAGCCTGCTTTCCTCGGCAATTGCCCTCTCTTCATTGAGATTTGAATCCTGATGTCATCGATCAACCTGATTCCCGTGACGTTTCGCCGTCGGCTGCTCATCCGTCGCCGGCTGCGGGAATGGTCCGTGATCTGGATTCTCTCCGTCTGCGGGGCCGGGAGTGTCTCGCTCGCAGAATACGGGATTGTGTTAAGCCGTCGCAGTCAGCTTGCAGAGATCGAATCTCGATGTGCACCACTTCGGGATAAGGAGCAGGCAACCGCTCAGATGAAGCAGGAACTCGATCGACTGTATGACCGGGAATCACTGCTGGCGAAGCTGGAGCGAACCGATCAGCCCGCCCAGTTGATTGGCATCATCGGACAGGCAGCTCACGGGGAACGCCTGGAAGTTCACGTCGGCAGCTTCGAACTGACTCCTGTCACACAGACCGTGACTCACACGGTTGTGGATGAGTCCGGGCGAAGCAAGAACATCTCTGTTACCGTCGAAAAGTATCAGTTGGAGTTGTCTGGCCTCGGTCTGGATGATCTCGCAGTCGCGGGATTCGTCGCCAGTCTCAGGGAGACCGGAATCTTTGAAAGTGTGATGCTGCAATCCTCCGTCAATGCTCAGGGGATGCCGCAGGATGTCCGCCGCTTTCAGGTCGTCTGTGTCTATCAATGAGGGCTCCATGAACAACAACAACGAGTCTCAACAATTGAAAAGCCTGGGCTGGGGATTGCATGCCGCCGGTGCGAGTGTCGCCGTAGCCCTGTTGCTCGGAATTCACGGACTCGTCTTGAGCGCTCTTCGTGCCGAGAACACTCGCCTCGAACAACAGATCACTGTCCATTCGGATTACAACGATACGGCCTCCATGATCTCAGCCAGGCATGAGACATTGAGAGCTGCGTTGACAGATCGACAGAACCGGCTCGAAGAACTGCTGACCCGCATTCCTGAATCCCCACGAGAGTCCGAGTTCCTCGCACAGCTGACTCAGCTGGCGAGGCAATCCGGGATGACGATCAGCCAATACACACCGGGGAAGGCACAGCAGGAAAAGACTCACGCGGATCTCGAAGTCTCACTGCGGGCCGATGCGTCTTACGAAAGCATCTGTCGGTTCCTTTACGGGTTGGCTGACCTCCCGCGGCTATGCCATGTCACGAGTTTGAGCCTGGCAGCTCCCGCACCCGAGCAGACGATTTATCCCGTCGAAATGACGTTACGCATCTTCTACACGCCCTTCGACAGAAACCAGAATGAGGAGGTTCCTCATGGCTGAGAGCCTCCCTCCTGCGAACGCGGCTAAGGAAAAGGTCAAATTGGCACTGATCCCCGTCCTGGGGTTAGTGCTGTGGTCCGTGCTGAGTGATCAGGACACATCCTCAACCTCGCCCACAACAGTTGTTGAAGTTCGTTCTCCTTCGCTTGCAACTGCTCATCCGACTCAGCAGTCTCTGAACTCGATGGGGACCTCCGGGCCCGGACAAGCATCCTGGCCTCATCTGCCGATCGAAGAGATCGTCGCTAGAAACCCGTTCGCCTATCCAACCGAATTCGTACCGACCAAGCCGAAGATGCTCGCATCTCAAGCACAAACTCCGGAGATGGATCAGGACCAAATCACGGAACTAAACCGTCGGCAGAAACTGCTGGAGGAGTGGCAATCGGCCCAACCAACGGCCTTCTATCGTTCCGAATCTGGCGTCGTTGCTCGAATCGGATCCCAGGTCGTGCGCGAAGGCGATGTCATTGATGGCATCATCAAGATCGAAAAGCTCGGTCCCGAGGGAGTTATCTTCAAACTGGACCATGAGTAATGTCGCCAGAGGCTTACAGGGATCTCTGAGAAGCTGTGAGGATTAGTGAGACTTCCCCTAACCTGACGGCTGTAGCGACGAGAGCACTCTGAACGGATTGTTCGGAACGCAACGGTCGATACGAACTTAGCGACCTCGCACATAGCAGACGCGGTGCCTGCAATCCCACAGGTCAATCGATCATCAGATTTGCCGGACAGCATGACATCGAGGCGAATCGGGCTCACAGATAAATATGCAAGGATGCACAGACTGGTCCTCCTGACGGCCTGGATGGTAGCCGGAAGTCTCCACGGACTTTCCACGTCCAGCGTATGCGCTCAGGGGCATTCCGTCCCGACCGGAGGCAACCCGGTCAGTCCGATGGGACGATTCCATCCTTACAGGAATCCGACGACGCAGCCCACCATTCCAGCCGGAGTCCGACAGGTCAATGCTCAGTTCTATTCCGACGCGGTTCCGCCGCAAGGAAACCTTGCTCCTCAGCCTTGGAACTCGCCGCATTCCGCTCCCTATCAACAGCCTCAACAAAGTTGGACTGTGCCGCCACAGTACGGCGACTCGTCTGACTACACCACGCCACCTCAGTCTCCCGAGACGTCTCCGTACTTCGGACCTCCATCAACGCAGGGTCACTTCAACCCGTCATCTCAATACTTGATTCCATTCTCGCCCGGTCACACCGGACCGATCGACGGAGAACGTGGAGAGAATGATCTGGTGACACTCGTGTCACGTGATGAGTCGCTGGCAGTTGTGCTCAGCATGATTGCGGAGCAACACGGTTTGAACGTCGTGTCAGGGGATGAAGTCAACGGCCGCATCACCGTGACATTGAAAGGCGTCCCCTTGGGCGACGCCCTCGACTCCATCCTGACGGTGAATGGTTACACCTGGAGTCGCCAGAAGAACATTCTGCTGATCTCACGGCTCGGGACGGATACGCAAATGACGGCTGCTGCTCAGGGCCGCATCCTGCGAGTCTTCTCCCTGAATTATGTCTCTGCACTCGATATCGACAAAGTCGTCCAAGGACTCCTCTCGCCGGTCGGTCAGTCTGTCATTACTCAGACCGATCCCATCGACAAGCGTCGAACCCGGGAAGAAATCGTCATTGAAGACCTTCCGGATTATGTCGCTCGTATCGCCAGTTACATCATGCAGGTCGACCGTCCGCCATTACAGGTCTCGATCGAGGCACACGTCCTGCAGGTTGACCTCAAGGATGACACCAAGCATGGCGTGAACTTCCAGGAACTCCTGGACATCAGCAACACGCGCATCACCTTGGAGACGACAGGTTTCGCCGACTCGGATTCCAGTCCCGCCTTCTTCCTGGGTGTCGACAGCACCGACCTCAACGGTCTGATTGAAGCCCTCAAGACAACAACGGACGCCAAGACGCTCGCGTCTCCGAAGGTCCTCGTGCTCAATGGCCAGGAAGCCCGCATTCAGGTCGGCGAGTCGCTCGGCTATCTGGTCACGACGACCACTCAGACCAGCACCCTGCAGAACGTCGACTTTCTGGATGTTGGAGTAGTGCTGAACGTCACGCCGATCATCAGCCAAGACGGTCGCATTCTCATGCAGGTCAAACCTGAAGTGTCCGGAGGACGAATCAACCCCGACACCGGTCTGCCGGACCGCGATACGACTGAAGTGCAGACCACGGTCATGCTTCAGGATGGACAGGGCATGATCATCGGCGGGCTGATCAAAGAGGAAGAGACGGAGATTCAGAACAAACTTCCCATCGCTGGCGATCTGTGGCTTGTAGGCCGCGCGTTCCAGCGCCGGTCTCACGTCCGCAATCGAAGCGAGATCATTATCGCACTCGTCCCCCGCATTCTGTCGTGTGGACCGACTCCGACCGAACGAGAGATGGCTGAACTGGAACGGGCCACGACTCCACTGCTCGAAGGACCCTTGCGACGTGTGGATCGCCGATCATGGGAACCGGAACTCCCCGACGCGATGCGCGATCCGCGTCGGGTCTCCCGCAAGCTGATCCCGAATTCTCTGAGAAATCTGCACGAGCCGTACCCCAATCCCAAGGAGTACTATTTCCCCAGCATCTCCGAAGAAGCCAGCGGGCTGTACGGTCCCTACGGGTTTCATGTGCCTCAACAGCCGACACGCTGATTTGCAATCCCACTGAACAAGACCCCGCCATGCCCAACGAACTTGACCTGCCCCAGGAACTTGACCACCTGATCGAGAAGCGTGAACAGGCAGAACGCCGCGAACACGAGCGCCGCGAGGAAGCAGCCTCCCCACCGGAAAGTTCAGACGATCAAGATCGACGCACGACCGACGATCGCCGGCAGTCCGTTCGACGGACCACTGACGAGGATGACTGAGATTCTGGATGTCACTCACCTTGTTGTCGATGTTCCACGAAATGTCGCATTATCCATCGTAGTCGAATTGGCTGAATTGTGCTGTTCAGTGCTGCTCTCAAGATGCGCTCTACAATCGCGCTGAACCCGTCATTACCTACCAGTGTCTCCACCTGAAGCCAACCCGATCGAACGCCTATGGTGGTACCTCCACAAAGTCTTCACCCGCAACCAAACCTGTTCAACCATCGACGAACTCGTCGACCGGGCCTGCGAATGGATCGACACATAGTTTTTCTCTGTGAGACAAACAACCAGTAAAGCCCCACTTGCTGCTTAGCCTCGACGTTTGCATTGGAATGAAAGGCTTGTTGGCAGTGAAGTCGTGAAGTCAAAAGGGCATCCTTTCGGGTAGAGTGAGTGTGATCACGACGTCTCATTCCCCGAGCAAGGATGCTCCGATGACGAGGATACCAAACGCGGTGCAGAATCTGTTGGACGATTGCTCCCGAGATTTCACGTCATCGGTTTGGCAGCGGTTCTTGAGCCTGTTGATTGCGGCTGTCATGGTTCGTGGCAGACGCGCAATCTGACGTCTGATTCGGTGGTCGGGTGAGCGATCCATAGGCCACTTCAGTTCCTGTCATCGTGTGTTTTCCCATCGACGCTGGTTGAGTCATGCGTTGGCAAAGAAGCTGGTCATGGCCGTGGTGAAACGTTTCGCAGCCGAGGGTCGTCTGGACGTCGCTGGCGACGACATGGTGAGTCAGCACCGGGGGGAGAACGTGTACGGCAAGGGCTGTCATCGCGATGCCGTTCGGTCGAGCCATCAACACCTGGTTCATCGCTGGGGGCACATGTGAGTGGTCCTCGCCTTGCGTATCCCTGTGCCCGGAGCAACGCGGACCTGGGCACACCCCCTGTTGATCGACTCCCGAGGAAAGCCGGAAGGCGGGCGTTGTTCACAAGACACCTCCCCAACTGATGCGAGGCTTGATGGCTGTCTGGATGCGGTGGTTTCCCCCGGCGAAAAACTGTGTTTGCCGGCGATGGAGGTTTTGCCAAGCACGAACTGGCCGCCTTCGCTTCCCGCTATCGGAACCGGTTGAACCTGGTCAGTAAGTCTCCGCCAATTGCAATCATTCCTGAGGAGAAGACGAACCTTCCTCTTCGGGTTGCTCCATCCGAACTAGCAGATAATTCTCAACCCGATCTGTGCCAAAGTGGACGAGCAAGGGAGCTTCGTCCTGGGTTAGATTGTAGAGGCCTGTTTCAGCGACGATCTCTTCACTCTCGCCGAAGCGAAAGGCAACCCGCTGGGTGTCTTTGTCGACCTGTCCCTGTACGGCTTGAGTCGAATCGGTTTCGATGTTGTACAAAGTTCCACTGATGACGCCCTGTTTGTCGACGGCGAGTTGCAGGACCATGCTTGGCTCTGTGTCCTTTTCGTCCGTAGAGACCGCGAATGTTCCGAGAGGCATCCATTCTGCTTCTGCAGCCTGGTCTTCCGACTCAGGAGGTGCGACCGTTGCAAGGTCCATCGCGCTCTGAGCGAATTCCTGAGTTGTCGCCACCTGATCGCCGCCGATGTAGACGTAGTTGTTCTCATAGGTGACGTTACCGCCGGCTCCATAGTCATAGTAGACCGGCTGGGACCACACATTTGCAGGCGCAGACCAGACAAACCAACTCGTCAGGCTTCCCCAAACGGGCACTCTCCACCAGTAGTTCCAAGGGTAGTTCTGTCTCCAGTAACAGTAATGCCAGCCTCCGATGGGAAAATAATGCCGGTTCCACCACCCTCCGGTGAACCAGTTGTTGTGGTAATGGTAATACCTCCAGTTGTTGCGAACGCCGTTGCCCCAACCATTCCAATATCCAATGCGATTCGCTGGGCGATTCCACCAACCTGAGTAACGTGGATTCACGAATGCGTTGTTCCAGTTGTTGTGGATGTTGATGTTGGTGCTGCGGTCGATGTTGGCCCAGGTGGGACGATTATTGATGACGCGGTTGTTAGACCACTTATCGCGATCAGCAAAATTTGGTCGGTCATCGATTCCCGGACGATTTCCCGGACCCGGCCGATCACCAATGCCCGGACGATCTCCTGGTCTGGGACGGTCGCCGTTTCCTGGGCGATCGCCAATGCCCGGCCGACCCCCGTTTCCAGGGCGATTCCCCTGACCCGGTCGATCAACGCCACCGGGTCTCGCAGGAAGCGTCGTTGCGAAATCACCGCCTCCTGGCTTCAACGGCTTATCCATGCCGAGGAAGTCACCCAAGTCACCCGGATTCGGCCTCGCAGCCGGCCCTCCCCCCGCACCGGGGCGTCCTCCAACTCCTGGTCGATTCGCAAGTCCTGGTCGATCTGTGCCGGGACGTGTTCCCGGTGTGGGTCTGGTGCCAGATCCTGGACGGTCGCCAAGATTGGGCCGATTCGACAACCCTGATCCATCACCTGGACGTGAGATCCCGGTTCCCGGTCGTGTGTTTCCCAGATTCGGCAGGCTCGTGTTTGGACGAGCACTCGGCAGTGTGGTTGCTCCCAATCCGCTGTTGCCGGGTCGCGTGGTTGGCCTACTCGACGGAAGGTTTGGACGTGATGCAACCGGAGGACGACTCGATGGAGACAAGCCACCGTTCGGGCGATTGACCTGTGCAGGTGCTGATGGACGGCTGATGTTTGGACGGCTCTGGGGTGAGCTGATACTCGGTCTGCTCACATTCGGACGAGACGCACCCAGATTGGGAGTGCTTGTCTGCGGACGGGAAGGCATCGATGGTCGTGCACCACCACCTCCTCCATGAAATCCACCTCCCCCTCCTCCACCGCGACTCACTCCGCCTCCCCCTCCACCGCGTCCGCCCCCTCCACCACCTCGACCGATGGCAAAAAGATGTCCGGGCAAAACAAGCGAGACAACTGTAAATACCAGGATTGATCGAACCCAATTCATAGCTATATTCCAACTTATCGAGAAGATTCCAGATTGGAGTCAGTGGGGGGAACACTCATGCGGTTGACAACAACCGTCTCCAAGGGGGGAACAGGTTCGCCGTTGAGAGTCTCACCGATCGTCTGCATGGAAATCGTGTCATCATTGACCCGGGTCACGATTTTGGTCGCCGTTGCGACACTGCCGTCGCTCAGAATCTGGGTCATCTTCATCATCCACTCGTCGTCGTGCCTGGAGATCGTGCCCTGTCCGAACGAACCGTCCGAGTGGAACGACCATGAGCGAATCTGCTGGCTGAGCGGGTCCCAGCCGATGACCTGTGTGCCCTGCGAAATTCCACGATCTTCAAACCTCGCTTCAAATGATCGGATGAGAAATGCCTGATTCGCTGACCATCGGACTGTCGTCACGATCTGGGCATCATCCGTCTGATCCTGCCAGGTGCCAACCAGCCATTCCAGTTCTTTGAGGGCGTCATAGGGCGTCGCCGGTTGTGGAGCGTCCTGCTCGTGCGAGCTGCTGATCAACCAGTCATCACCCACTTTCACGAGAATCGCTGTGAACGATGATTGGACCGGTTCAGCATCGCTTACAAAAAGCGTCGTTACTCCTTCTACTTCGGCGATGTCGGGTCGCACCATCCGGACAAGATCGACTTCACCAGACAGACGAGCGTCAGCTTTTTCGCCGAAGAATGTCTCAAACTCTTTCTGCAGGACATCGCGACCTTGCGTTCGTTCCCCGGTTTCTCCGGCAACGGAAACACCATCCTCAGTCCAAAACGAAGCGACTGCAGATGCATCATTGGAATTGAATGCTGCGACATAATCGGCCAGTCGCTGGCGAATGGCTGATTCTGCCTCGTCCTCTGCAATCGCTGAATGCCCCAGACAGAAGACTCCGAGTACGACAAGCATTCCGAAAGTGAGATATTTAGATTTCATGTTCGATGCTTCCAGAGATGAGTCATGGCCAGCGAGAGAAGGTTTATAGACGACAGTTGGGAAAAGTCAGTTGATTCTGCAATTGCGTGAGTCACGATTTGAACGTGATGTGACCAACGAGATTCGGGAGAACTCCACTACATCTGCGATCGGTGCTGGGGAGCCATCTTGAGTGTGTCGAGAATCTGTAAGAATCGCAAGATAAGCCGACGATAGTCAGGGCGACTTCGGGCATGTTGCGTCAGGCGGATCAGCCTGCGAGAATCAATTTTACAGCCTCACTTTTT
This sequence comes from Planctomycetaceae bacterium, assembly GCA_020426325.1. Classification (GTDB taxonomy): domain Bacteria; phylum Planctomycetota; class Planctomycetia; order Planctomycetales; family Planctomycetaceae; genus JAHBXU01. The sequence goes on from JAGQQG010000022.1 coordinate 25,255, forward strand.
TATAGGACTTGGTCATGTGGTTTCCCTGTCCATCATTTTTCGCGACCAGTAGACAATCTTCTCTTATGGTGTCTGCGGTGCTGAGTGGCTTCGTTGTTGCGGGGACGCTCAGTGCGGATGAGGTCGATTTTGTTCGCGACGTGCGGCCCATTCTGGCCAGTAACTGTCTGGGATGTCATGGGCCGGATGCGGACAATCGTGAGGGAGACCTGCGGCTCGATGAGTTTGAAAGTTCAGCCGACGTCAACGGTGCGAGCGAAGTCATCGTGCCGGGACATCCGGACGAAAGTCAGCTGATCGCTCGGATCATCAGCAACGATGACGACGAGCGGATGCCCCCTCCGGACTCTGGAAAATCACTGAAGCTGGAGCAGATCGAGATCCTCCGCTCGTGGATTACGCAGGGCGCGAAGTATGCAGGCCATTGGGCGTTTCAGCCGCCCGTGCGACCGGATGTGCCGCAGGTGGAGGACTTCGGCTGGGGCCGCAATCCGATTGATGCATTTATCCTAGCCCGGTTGCAGGATGAAGGATTGTCCCCGTCTCCGGAAGCTGATCCGGTCAAATTGCTGCGACGTCTGTCGCTCGACCTGATCGGTCTGCCCCCCACTATCGAGGAAATCGACACGTTCACGGCTGACACATCTGAACAGGCAATCGCGACACAGGTTGAGCGGTTGCTCGACTCACCCCATTACGGCGAACGCTGGGGGCGTCTCTGGCTCGATGTCGCGCGTTATGCAGACTCGGACGGCTTCGAGAAGGACAAGCCCCGTTTCGTCTGGATGTATCGCAACTGGGTCATCGACGCTCTCAACGAAGATAAGCCGTATGACCAGTTTCTGATTGAGCAGATTGCCGGCGACCTTCTACCGACCGCGACTCAAGACCAGCTCGTTGCGACCGGATTCCTGCGGAACTCGATGATCAATGAAGAAGGGGGCATCGACCCGGAACAGTTCCGCATGGAAGCGATGTATGACCGCATGGACGCCATCGGCAAGGGCATCCTCGGTCTGACCATTCAGTGCGGGCAATGCCACAGTCACAAGTATGACCCGCTGACGCAGACCGAGTATTACCGCATGTTCGCCTTCCTCAACAACTGCCATGAGGGACAGGCGACCGTCTACACGGACGAGCAGTTGCTGCAGCGGGAAGAGATCCTGCAAGAAATCCAGCACATTGAAGATGAACTACGTGCTGCCAATCCCGAATGGCCTCAACAAATGCGGACTTGGGAAGATTCAATCCGGGATGATCAGCCGGAGTGGCAGATCGTCAGGCCCGAACTGGATGCGAGCGGTGGACAGAAGCATTACCTCCTGGAAGACGGGTCAATCCTGGCCGCGGGCTATGCACCGACCAAGCACACCACCGAGTTTACAGTCGAAGTCAAACTGCCAAGAATCACGGCCGTCAAACTGGAACTGCTGAACGACCCCAATCTCCCGCATGGCGGACCGGGTCGTTCGATCTACGGGTTGTCCGCTCTCAGCGAGTTTCAGGCGACTGCTGCTCCGCTTGATCATCCTGATCAGACCACTGAGTTGAAGTTCGTGCGTGCGACCGCAGACGTGAACCCGGAGCGGACTCCTCTCGACACGGCCTTCGATGACCAGACTGACAAACAGCGTGTCACCGGGCCGATCGAGTTCGCGATCGATGGCGACGACTTAACCGCCTGGGCACAGGACATCGGACCGGGCCGCAGCAACGTCCCACATCAGGCGGTCTTCGTTCTGGAGCAACCACTGGAGAACGCAGCCGGCTATCGGATCACCTTCAGACTCAAACAGCTTCATGGAGGCTGGAACAGCGACGACAATCAGAACAACAATCTGGGACGATTCCGCTTCGCAGTGACGTCCACTCCGGATGCAGTCGCTGACCCGATTCCCGCATCCGTGCGCGCAATGCTCGATGTCCCATCATCAGAGCGGACCGACAAGCAGACTTCGCAAGTCTTCAGCTACTGGCGAACGACTGTTCCTGAATGGCAGGATGCAAATGACCGCATCGAGACATTGTGGCGACAGCATCCGCGTGGCACGACACAGTTGGTGCTCCTGAAGCGGGACGATCCGCGTGTCACACATCGTCTGATGCGGGGGGACTTCCTCAAACCGCAGGAAGCCGTCTCATCCGGTGTGCCGGCCTTTCTGCATCCGCTGGAGGCTTCCGAGAATCCGACGAGGTTGGACTTTGCCCAGTGGCTGGCGGATCGTCGCTCGCCAACCACGGCTCGTGCAATCGTCAACCGCATCTGGCAGGCGTATTTCGGGACCGGGTTCACTGCAACTCCGGAAGACCTCGGTACGCAAGGGGAGCCTCCCTCTCATCCTGAGTTGCTGGACTGGCTGGCCGTCGAACTGATGGACAACGGTTGGAGCCTCAAACGACTGCACCGACTGATCGTCTCGTCTGCGACCTATCGGCAGTCGTCGACGGTCACGCCCGAACTCGTCGCGCGTGACCCGAACAATCGGCTGCTCGCACGTGGCCCTCGGTACCGGGTTGATGCAGAACTGGTGCGGGATATCGCACTCGCTTCCAGCGGACTGTTGAATCCCAAAGTTGGCGGACCGAGCGTGTATCCGCCTGCTCCGGCATTCCTGTTCCAGCGACCTGCCAGTTACGGCCCCAAGGTCTGGGCGTATGAAGAGGGACCGGAGAACTACCGGCGGGGCCTCTATACGTTTCGCTTCCGCTCCGTGCCGTACCCCGCCTTGCAGACGTTTGATGCCCCCAACGGTGATATCGCATGCGCCCGCCGTTCGCGGTCCAACTCACCGCTGCAGGCACTCACCACACTCAACGAACCACTGTTTGTCGAATGTGCCCGCGCACTGGCGAGTCAGACTGTCGCAGAAGGTGGCAAGGATGATGCAGAACGGATTCGCTTCTCGTTCCGTCGTTGCGTCGCCCGAGAGCCTCAAGCTGAGGAAGCACAGGTTCTGTCATCATTCCTCGTTGCACAGCGAGAGAAGTTTGCAGCAGCCGGAGCCGATCCATGGCCTCTCATCTGTGAGACTGAGGAGCATCCGTCAGAACTCCCGGGCGGAGTCACCCCGGCCGAACTGGCTGCCTGGACGGCACTTTCGCGAGTCGTGTTGAATCTGGATGAAACGATCACCAAGGAATGAAGAGAGAACACAGCTCATCGATGCTTGTGATTCCTCTGTTCCTGTTTCCTGCCGAATGAAGACCATGAACTGCCAGTCCCCACATGACCAACAGTGCTCGCAGCAGTCGATTGCCCGGCGCTGGTTTTTGAAAGAATGCGGCGTCGGTCTTGGAGCGATCGCGATGCAGCAGCTGGCAAGCGAGACAGCTCGTGCTGCGACCGATCCACTCACGCCACGGCAGCCACCGCTGCCCGCTCGTGCGAAGAACGTCATCTATCTCTTCATGGGCGGGGCACCCAGCCATCTGGAGTTGTTTGACTACAAGCCTCAGCTGGCGAAGTACGACGGCACACTCCCGCCGAAGCAACTGATCGAGGGGTATCGGGCTGCGTTCATCAACCCGAACTCAACGCTCCTTGGGCCAAAATTCAAGTTCACCCGGAATGGTGAGTGCGGGGCGGAACTCTCGGAGTTGCTGCCTTGCCTTGCCAACGTCGTGGACGACGTCGCGATTGTGAAGTCTATGGTCACTGACGCCTTCAACCATGCACCGGCACAGATTCTGATGAGCACCGGATCGCAACAGTTTGGCAAACCGAGCCTCGGCGCCTGGACGTTGTACGGTCTGGGGAACGAGTCTCAGAACCTGCCGGGGTTCGTCGTCTTCAGCACCGGCAAGAAGGGACCGAGTGGCGGCAATTCCAACTGGGGGAGCGGCTTTCTGCCAACCGTCCATCAAGGGGTCACGTTCCGTACGACGGGCGATCCGGTGCTTTACCTGTCCAGTCCGCCTGGCGTGGATGAGGAGTTGCAGCGATCCTCACTTGACGCGATCAACACGCTCAACCACAAGCATCTGGATGATGTGGGTGATCCGGAGATTGCCACGCGGATCAATTCATTCGAGATGGCTTATCGCATGCAGGCCAGTGCCCCCGAGGCGATGGACCTCACGCAGGAACCGGAGCACATCCTCAAGATGTATGGTGCGGAACCTGGAAAACCTTCCTTCGCCAACACATGCCTGCTCGCGCGACGGCTCGTCGAACGGGGAGTGAGATTCGTCGAGATCTTCCATGAAGCGTGGGATCAACACGGGGCTCTGGTGAAGGACCTGCAAACAAACTGCCAGGACACCGATCGCCCGACAGCCGCACTCATCAAGGACCTCAAGCAGCGAGGTCTGCTCGACGACACGCTCGTCATCTGGGGGGGCGAGTTTGGACGCACTCCGATGGTCCAGGGGGGCGGCAATGATGGCCGAGACCATCACCCGAATTGCTTCACGATGTGGTTCGCCGGCGGTGGGATCAAGCCGGGTGTGACGTTGGGGGAGAGCGACGAATTCGGTTTCAATGTGACAGCCGACCGCGTCCACGTCCGCGACCTGCACGCCACGATCCTGCATCTGCTGGGGTTCGACCCGACCCAGTTGACCTACCGGTTCCAGGGTCTCGACCAGCGATTAATCGGAGTCGAGCCGGCACGGATCGTGTCCGAGATCATCGCCTGAAACGGCCCACGAAAATGACGATCGGGCTTCAGTTCCCGCCAGACGGGGCTTTAGTACGTCGATGAGTCCAGTAATGTCTCCTCACGACAATGATTGACGATCGATTGGTTCACTACGGAGGCACGGAGAAGTCGAGAAGTATTTGTTTTTGCAGATCAGTTTCCAGTCCCCCTCCGTGTGTCAGTGCCTCCGTGGTGAAGCATCCAGGCTATAACGAACCGATTGAAGAATTCATTCTCCAGTTCGAAATGGCTTTGCAGTTGAGTCATCAGATCAGCCCGTTGATTTTATCGACAACGTCGTTAATCAAGCACGCACTCAACGGTTAATCGTATGTCACTCCAGCACCGAGGTTTCACCGTTGAGCACAGCTCTGAATTCTCCTGACCTTCAAGCACAACGTCTGGCTTTGCGTGAGCGGCCGAGGCGGCGAGCGGCCATGTACCAGTCCTGGCAGGAGTTGTTGTTTTTGCACTGGCGGTTTGATCCGGATGTCATCCAGTCGACGCTGCCGGACGGTCTGACGGTCGACACGTTTGAGGGGCAGGCCTACGTCGGGGTCGTGCCGTTCTTCATGCGGAACATCCGTCCGTGGTGGGGGCCGCGGGTTCGGGGGATCTCCGATTTTCTGGAGATTAACTGCCGAACCTACGTGATCGGCCCTGATGGCCTGCCGGGCGTCTGGTTTTACTCTCTCGATACCGACTCACGTCTCACGGTCTGGGGGGCGCGAAGGTTCTATCATTTGCCATATCACCTGGCATCCATGTCTCATCGTCACGACGCGACATCGGGACTGGTCGAATTCTCCACGCATCGGAGAGGAACGGACTCGGAATTCGCCAGCCGTTTCGTCTACTCCCCGGATGGCCATCCCACACCCGCTGACCTTGAGACGCTGGAATTCTTCCTCGTCGAGCGATACATCCTGTTTGCTCAGTCTCCCGATGGCCTGTTCTGGAGCGGAGCCGTCCATCATCCTCCCTACGAGGTCAGTTCAGCCAACGTCGAGATGTGGGACGACTCACTCTTTCCGATGAACAGCCTCCCACGCTCGGAGCGACAGCCGGATCACGCCCTGATGTGCCGCGGCGTGGATGTTGACGTCTTCTCGCTTTTGCCCGTCAGCAATTGAATCACCTCAATCAATCGCAACAGGTGCAGTGTCCCACGCAGCAGGGGTTCCTGGTCCGGGGTCGAATTCCTTTGGAACAGATCAATGCGTATTTGTGGCCACTTCCTGACGGGTGTGGCTCTGATTTTTCTCCATGTTCGCAGCTTCGATTACGCATTAGAATCGTGAAATGGCAGGTAACTCATACGGACAGGCGTTTCGCATCACCACCGCTGGCGAGAGTCACGGGCCGGGGAATGTGGTCATTCTTGACGGCGTTCCTCCCGGCATTCCGTTGTCGGTCGAAGACCTGATCGTCGACCTTGACCGACGCCGTCCTGGCCAAAGCAAGATTGTCACGCAGCGGAACGAATCTGACACCCCGGAGATTCTCTCGGGCGTCTTCGAGGGCCAGACGACGGGGACCAGCCTCGCTATCCTTGTCCGCAATGAGGACCAGCGGAGCCGCGATTATTCGGACATCAAGGACAAATACCGCCCCGGACACGCGGACTACTCGTTTGATGCAAAGTACGGCTCCCGCGATTATCGCGGGGGCGGACGCAGCAGTGCCCGTGAGACGGTCGCGCGTGTGGCCGCAGGCGTCGTAGCTAAGAAGCTCATCGCCCGCGCCTTCGGCGGTCAGGTGCTCGGTTACGTCTGTCAGGTGGGCCATGTCAAAGCCGAAATCAACGATCCCGCTGCGTTGACTCTGGCGCAAATCGAGCAGCTTCCCGACGGCTCCGCGAACATCGTTCGCTGTCCGGACATTGAAGCAGCAGGTCGTATGGTGGCACTCATCGAAGAATGCCGCAAAGCGGGCGACTCGATCGGCGGGGCTGCGGAGATCGTCGCGACCGGTGTGCCGGCCGGCCTCGGCGAACCGGTGTTTGACAAGCTCAAGGCGGACCTCGCCAAAGCCCTGTTCAGCCTGCCAGCCGTGCTCGGCGTCGAATACGGGATCGGTTTCGGATGTGTGAGTATGAAAGGGAGCGAACACAACGACATCTTCACCACAGACAATTCCGGCAAGGCCCCGCACATTATGACGAAGTCCAATCGTCATGGCGGGATGCTCGGCGGCATCTCGACCGGAATGCCCATCGTCCTGCGAGCCGCAGTAAAGCCAACCAGCAGCCTGCCGATCGAGCAGGAGACGGTGACCCGTGAGGGTGAGCCCACCACCATCAGCACCAAAGGCCGCCACGACCCCTGCCTGCTCCCCCGCTTCATCCCGATGGCCGAAGCAATGGTCGCCATCACGATCGCCGACCACTGGCTCCGCTGGAAAGGCCAGTGCGAGCGTTGATCGCCCAGTAAAGTCTCCACAAACCTGCCGGCATTAATCGCGACGGCAGTCCGGCAACGAGAGTACGTCAATCACCCCCGACTTGCGGCACACCGCCAGATGCGCCGTCCCCGGCAACTGACACGCCCCCAACGCATCCGGGATCGCGTAAGACGACTCGGCCAGCAGTTTCAGTTCCTCGTTCTCTGTCGAGTAGATCGACATCCCTGCGTCTCCAACCACGACGAGACGACCGTCACGCATGAAGGTCCCAGTTGGTGACTCATGCGGATGATAAAACGCTTCGTAGACATCATTCTCGAAGATTCTCCAGATCATAAGTCCACGTTGTTCACTCAAGACGACAACTTGACGTGACGAGAATGGGATCGCACCAACAATTGATCGAATCGGAGTGTGTGAATCTCCTACCAAGCTTACATCCTTCTTCGTCACGGCAAGCAAATGGGGTCCTACACCGATCAACCCACCATCATCTCTGGCATAGATTGGGATTTCCGGAGGTGGCCATTCGCTGAGATCATAACTTCCTTCCAAGCGAGGCAGCTCCCTGATTGACAACGGTGTTCCACTACCATCGATCACCTTGAGCGTCTTGAAATCGGATTCAATGCACCAGAGGTGTCCAGCTGGTGTCAACGCAAAACCAGCCTTATTAAATGGTAACCAACCCGGCGTGCCCGCGACCGAGCGATTGCGAAAATCATCGTCCGGAGTTATCTCGGCACGTTCAAGTCCTGAAATATCTCCGAAGTCGGGAAACCCGAAGTCTAGGTACACATCTCCCAAATTGTTTACTGCCATCAGGATTGGACGGTCCGAATTACATTTCGGCGACCAGACACACGAGGCAAGCTCATCTTCGTCAGTATTCCACCCACCTCGAGTGAGAACGATTTCCTTCTTTCTGAACCCTGACACGTAAAAACCCCGCGAGGTCAGTTGGCATTTTGACCAGTCCACATCCCTGTTGAATTGGTATTCACGAATTTGCTCAGGAATGAAACTAAGAACACCGCCCGAATTCTGCTTCGACGTCGTTGGTTTCGTCACCGGCTTCGGCTTGCTCATTCGGGCGAAGCGGTGGCAGTCGCGGTCCAGCAGGCGGTCCTGGGGGGCGAGGCGGCGGAGGGCTTCGAGGAGCGGCTTTGAGTTGACTCGACGACGTGTGAGCACTCGTGATGTGGTGACTCGTGCGACATCCGCGGCCAGCATCTGCACCTCGTCATCCGGATAGCCGACCGCTGCCTCGACAAGTCCATCAACCAGCAGGGGCATCCGGTCGTCCCGCAGAGTCTGTCGACCGAGTGCACTGACTCGCTGCCGGGCTGTGTCATGACGTCCCAGGCGTCCGAGCATGCGGAAGGACTCATCCAGACAGGCACGCGCCTGTCCCGAGCGTGGCCAGCCCGCATCGAGTGTCGTTAATGCGGCATCAACATCGTGCAGCTTCTGTTCCTGCAATTTCGCAGCTGCCAGATAGTCGTCCTTCATCACGAATTGGCCGACCGCCCGCTGATAGGCCTGCTCGGCCTCGTCGGGTTGTTCCAGCCGAACGTACAGGTCGCCGATCTTCTCGTACGCTTCCAGTTCCTCGTACAACTTGACGGCCTCGTCGAAGAGGCCTCCCTGTTCGAGACAGCGGACCGCTTCCCACGGTCGATGCAGTTTCTCCTTGTACAGGACGGCCGCTTCGCGATACTGCTTGCCCTTTTCCAGCACGGAGGCTGCGGAGGGGAGATCGTTGAGCAGTGTGGCGTAGATGTAGGCCGCGCGGCGATAGCGCCCCAGCCGAATCTCTCGCTCGGCAAGTTCGCGATAGCGGTTGATCAATCGCATCTGACGTTCAGGATCGATGTCCCACAGGTCGACCGCGCCGCCGCCTCCCATCCCAGCGAGACTGAAATCCACCAGCCTCGCGAAGAGTGAAAACCCTGGGAGGGCCAACCCGCGAAAGGCCGCACCGAAACTGCCTCCAAACGGAATCGCGAACTTCAGCCCCTCGTCCGGGTTCGAGTGCAGCATATCCAGCAGCTTGTCGATCTGCCGATTTCGGGCACTCAACAGGTCAGCCGTCTTCCTCAACATTCGCGCGGTCCAGCCGTCGCCGATCCCGCCCGGCGAGTTTGTGCCGCTAGCAGACTTTCCTGCTCCGCCCTTCGGCATCATCGATGCCAACTTGCTTGCGAGCATGGCGAAGGGCAGCATCGCCGCTCCGGCTGCGGCTGATACGCCCTGGCTCATCTTCTCGATCGGACCGCTGATGAACTGCCCCATCTTGTCGGCCTGCGTGCCGATCGTCCCCTTTCCCGTGCCCAATACCTCGTCCGCAGACGGGAGTTCCGGACCGGCGACCGACCACAAGCGTGAGTTCACCGTCACGCCCGGCTCAGCTCGCGACCAGTCGTCATCATTGATTGTGGGTGTCTCGACCAGATCGCTGACCCCCCGAATGTCATCCTCCTCGAACCCGATCAACCCCACGACCGGATGCCACACGTAGGCCGCTATGTCTTCGCTGAGCAGATTGGCCCACTCATTGTCGCTTACCGGAGGGGAAAAGGTGGCCTCGACAGGCACGTAGAGTTTGCCGCCGACCACGCCATAGGGTTGAGATTTGAGAGCTGAGGGTTGCGAGTGCAGAAGGGGCGGGGCTTTCTCTCCACTCTCTACTCTCAACTCTTGTCTCTCAACATTCGACATTCGACCTTCAATGTTTTTCCCACACATGACCAGCACTCCCAACGGTGAGAGGTCACTCACCAATCGAGGCACGACCAGCAACTTCATTTCGCCGAGCGGAATGCCCCAGGAAGCCATGACCCGCAGCCAGTCCAAGCTGTCACTCCCAGCCACATACCGCGCGCACGTCGCCCGCTGCGCCTCGTGTGAGTACCGAAGTTGAATTGCCAGTGGGGTCATGTCTGTCGCTGGAGTGCTGGACGGTTCATGTGATTCGGACAATGAACGGGGTGATGACTGTCTTGATGATGTCGTGCAGGTCGGTTGAGGGGTGCTCTCCGAGGTAGTAGGGCGAACCGCACATGCGTCCGTCTGACACCCACACGGCTACTTCGGGTTCACTCAGGACCAGTGTCACCTCGGGGATCGAGCGGTCGCTGCTCTTGAGGTGCAGCAGTCCTCGCGAGTCGAGAATCGCCCGGCTGCCGTCTTCCCACACAGCCTGATGTAACCGAAATCCGACTCCGCCGGGAGATCGCATCTGCTCGAAGGATCGCTGACTCCGGACTCTCGCTGAATCTGCTCTGTCAATCATCACCAGTTTGAGTTGTTTGCTGAGGGCCTGTCGCCCGGAATGTTCCATTCCAACGCGGATCATCTCCTTGGGGGGTAAGCCGGTCATTTCTGGGTTGTTCTTCTCAACAGGCAGGAACTCGCGAGGTTCGATCTTCCATTGTGTGCCACGTCGACTCGTGAGTACCAATGTCGAGTTCTCCAGAATGCCGATGCTCAGAAACCGGGTGCGCAGACTGCGCATCGGCAACTGACGATATTCCGGTGGTGTATCCGCCTGAGACAGATGATACATCGAAAGGACTTCCCGTGTTTGCAAGTCAATCGTGCTGCCCCCGAATTGCATTACGCCTGAACGGAGTGTTTTGGATTTGAGGAGAACTCGCCGTCCGGTGCGACTCAGGTGGTAGGAGTCAATGCTGGGGAGCAGATGCTTTGGCAACCATGATGACTGGTTGTGAGTGAAGTAAAAGCTGCCGTCATTGAGGAGAGCCACCGGCCCATGGGCGTCCTCGCAGTCGAACACGGTCAGAATCTCAGCGTACGAAATTCCGTTCAGGGGGACTTCTTCAAGGTGAGCAGTCAGGCCGTCGTAGGAGAGTGCCCACCAAGCGTCTTTTGTCGAAAAGAATCGACCATCCCTCAACGTGTGGTAGCCGGGAATGGTCATCGTCTTGAGATGTGAGCCGTCCGCAAGGCTGTGCACGTCCACCATTCCTCCCTGGCGAATCACAAACAGGGCACCGCCATGCTCGACGATACGCAGGAAGTACGGATGCTGAAGATCGATTGTCGCGAACGAGAAGGCGTCGTCATCGAGATTGAGCGTGAGCAGCCACATCTTACCCGTGTGCTGTTTCCCAATCGCAGCTCTCATTTCTTCCCCGCTTCGTGAGACGTCCCACCACAGCAGGTCGCCCCGGGGAGCGGTGTCGGTGAGCTGGATCGCTCCACGTTTTCCGTCATCCCACTTCATCAGACGGCCATCGTAAGTCAGGACCAGGCTCCCATAGTCCTGCACGTGCCACGTTGCCGGGTGTCGGTCAGGGTGTGACATCCGGAGTGGGAACGGCGTGACACGGAGGATGGCCGGGTACTCGATACTTCGGCCCGGGTCGATCAACGGCGTTGCTGGTCGTGGCGGCGGTTCCAGGAGTTTTTCGACGTCCAGGATCGCCTGTTTGAGAGGCTTTTCGCCCCGTGATGAGTACATGCTGAGTTCAAACCGGCCGTCTCGTGCGACGCTGGCGAGGTACGCTGAATTTAGGTCAGATTCGTGCAGCGAGCGACGGAACTCCGCATCCGCAAGTACATCGGCACCGGTAATCACCACGACATCAGCCGTCGCTGGATCGAACGACTCCGCAAACCGATTGAGTGCAGCCCCCGGATGGGCTTCTGTTTGCAATGCCTCCAGATGGGCGATCAACCCCTCTCGCGTCCGCAGATCGACTGGAATGACCTCATTCCCCTCGGCGCGGAAGGCGAGTGTCTCCGTGTGAGCATCGGTCGTCGCGGCGAGTGAGAGTGCGACAGCCGTCTGATAGACTCGCGGCACGCCCCACATCCGCAGACCGTTATCGAGCAGGAGCACCCGTTGACGCGGCGGCTCTGCGGGCGGCGTTTCGCGACGCAGGTACAACGCCTCATTCAGGGCCACTCGTGTCATCAGCGTGTGATCGTCATACGCTAACTCACTTATGAGCAGACGATCGAGCGGCCCACGGTTCGTGATGTCCGACACGCCCCCCATCGGTAGATCGTCACAATCCACGATAGCTCGCGGCAGCGAGACGACCGCCATCAGATTCCGCGCCAACCGCACGATGCCCCCCAACTCGGGATCGTCCCTGAGTTCCTCCAACAACTCCCGCACCGACTGCAAGGGCTGAGACGGTTCCGGCTCCTCTTCTTCCAGCGGCAAAGCCAACTGAGTCGGCACCGAGTCCAACCCGGTCCGCAACCGCAGTGCGAGTGAATCAGCGTCGATACGATTCAGTCCGTAACACATGGCCCGCAAGGCGACCGTGAGTGGTCCACCAGACCAGCGTCCAGATTGCTGCTCAAACTTCTCGAGGAACAACTCTCCTTCCCGAAAGGCATTCAGGACCGCTTCAGTCGATGCAGTCTTCTCTTTGACTCGAAATTGCTCGAAAACAACTTCAGCAAGCTCGGCTTTGGCAGCTGCAGTTGTGCGTAAATCTCGCGGCAATTCAGCCACTCGATGCAGGCGATGCACGACCTCTTCCGACCATGTGCGAGTCATGGCAGTTGGGTTGGTAGCCAGTGCATCCACCTGAGTTATGACATCGCGGCCATCGCCGAGCCAATTGTCGCGGCAGGCGGAGAGCAGCAATACAATCAGGTCAAGCGGCGGCAATCGTTCAACGTTCAGCCGTTTGACGACCGCATCAATTTCGACGGCGAATGCAATCGTCTGATCATCCTTCCATGTGATAACTGCGTTTGCATCGTCCCATCGCCAGAAGGAATGCTGATTCGGCGACAGATACTCCAACGCCATGATCCGTTCATCGCTCATCTCACTCCCCTTTCTGCGATGAACGGATTGCAGATCGAGTTGCGTTCATGAAATCTCGGGCATTGATGATCGTGAATGAACTGTGATCCATGATGGCGAGGTCGCTTGGTTGAACTCCGAGCATTTCGCGAATGACTTGTGCGTCGATCGTAGGCGACCAAACCCATCCTGCGGGACACGCAATGCCGTCGTGATCAACGTAAAGTCGACCTGGCAATGGCGGCAGCGGTTCCCCACGAATGATCGCATCGCCCTCGGCGGAGATGGCAAACAACCATCGCTGGAGTCGAACCTTCGGTGCGGTGACAGCATAATCGGCCCAAGAACTGAGAGATGTCTCGAGGACATTCGCTGTCCGCACATTCGATGAAGGCACAAGTGAGAGTTGGGTGCGATTCTGTGGGCGTCCTGCGTGCAAGGCGACGGGCGTTACTACAGGCAGTAATGCCGAGAGTGGTTGCCAGTGAAGTTCTGGCAAGTGGTCGGTAGGCACGCGGTTGCCCCACGGGATGAGTTGACCATCGTCCCCAACACTGAACAGACTCGCCTCCGGCAGTCGGTGACGGAAGTCTTCCGCATCGCCTGTGCCAGTCGCGCTGAACCAGAGGTGCCCGTCGTGCTCTGCGGCGCGGATGTCGGGGTCGATGCGCAGCCGTGCAGCGCAAATGGCTTCCGCGAGCGGCAGGCGGGCGACCCAGGCAGGCGTCATGACGACTCTCCTGCGGTCTTCCAGATTTCTTCGACTCGCTGCTGGAGAAACAGACGCTGTTGTTCCGCGGTGACCCACGCACAGCGACCGGCAAGCACGCTCAACTGGTCGCGCAGGTAAGAGCGGTCCGCATCGGAGAGATTCTCTTCGGATAGTCTTGCTGCAACGCGGTCGAGATCGCGGGCGAGGGCTTCCGGGTCGGGGGCATCGTTGCCATGTGACCGAGGATGTCGCGAGGGCTCGTCGCCGGTGAGGTTGCGTTCGATCGCCTCCTGCACGAGCGTGGTGAGTACCTGCTGCTGTTCTTCGGTCTCCCACGTGTACCGCAGCACCCAGAGGTCGGACGGTTGCACGGTCTGGCGTCCGCAGAGGATGGCACTGGCGGCCATCAGCCGTTGAAACTTGACTGCTCGCCGGTCCGAGACGTCAATGCCCGCATGCCGCAAGCGGTGAACGAGATCGGTATACGCATTACGCACGGCCATCACGTCCACATCGTGCAGCAGCGACTGCATCCGTTGCACGTCATCCACACTGACCCGTTGTGAGTCAGGCGTGTCACGCTTGGCCGCTTCGACATCGAGTTGCCAGCCGGCATCGAGCACATCGGCCAGTTGCTCCGGTGGGACGTTGTCACACGGCACACGCAGCAGAAAGCGGTCGAACAGCGCGTTGAGCGCCTCCTCCTCCGGCAACCGATTACTCGCTCCCACGACCATCAACGTCGGCAGTGCCCGAGTTTCGCGACCGCGCCGAAAGACTCGCTCATTGAGTGCGAGCAGCAGGCTGTTCAGAATGGCACTATTGGCGTTCAGAAGCTCATCTAAAAAAACCAATGATGCCTCCGGTAGCATCCCTTCAGTGTTCGTGACCAGTTCTCCTTCGCGAAGCTTGCGGATGTCGAAGGGGCCGAACAGTTCGTTTGGCTCGGTGAACCGGGTGAGCAAATAGTCGAACACCTGTCCGTCGAGGCGGCGCGCCAAATCCTGCACGAGGGCGCTCTTCGCAGTTCCCGGAGGCCCCAGCAGAAAGACGTTCTCACGACCCACTAGGCCGATGCCGAACAGGTCAATGATCTCATCCTTCCCGATAAAAGCACGCTTCATCGGCGAAAGCACGGTCTCGTGAAACCGGGCTGCAATGCTCAGTCGCTGATCGGAAAGCGGTGTCGTCGTCTCAGTCATGAGGTTTCCATGGATTGGACAGGCTGCAGATGCGGACGCAGATCGGGAACCAGTTCCGGGAAGGCGCCGATCGCCTCCCGGACCGCGTCTCTCACTCGGTCGTCGTTCAGCCGGGAGACATCCGACTGCGCAATGATGCGGTCGACATACATCAGGCGAAGACACGGATCGTCAATGAACGGTTCGACCTCGATGCCCTCAACCCCTTTGATGCCCACCGATGACAGTGGCCAATCGCCCGCCCAGCGCAGCAGTGGCGTGAGCAGCGGATCGTGCTCCGCTGCTGCCCGCGCGAGGCGTACGAGGTCGGGGAGAAATCGAAATGTGAGATCAACGGAGTAACAAACGCTCGGAGACGGTTTTAGAGGACAGGAAGACGAGAGTTGTTCTGCAATCGCTTGCTCGCCGTATTCACGATAGACGAGAAACTGACAGGCGCGATAAAGCATTCCACATGCCCAATCAGCTGCGTCGAGTGAAAGCGGTGGCGGATGATGAGGTAGCGTTGACCGATAAACCTTCTCGAACTCGACCAATTCCTCAGTCATTGCTGAGACGTCACGCGGACCTGCCAGCGTGTCGCCATCGAGCACAACACGGCCTGTGTCGAACAGGTCAGCAATAAATCGAACCGGTGCCCGCGAACTCATGGTCTGTCATCTCCGTTGACGAAATGTCCCAATCGACTTACTGGTGATCAATGAGCGGGACACGTCCGCCAACGGAAGTGTTCGATGGAGCATGAAAATTGCTGGCCGGGAGGTGTCCACAGCCCTAGCGTTTGCGGACGGACCGACGTCCGCTGGACGAACCATGCGGCACCCAGTTGTTGCCCGACTCGGCTGCTTCACGAATGTCTTCGACCGTCGGAGGCTGTTTTGTACCAAATTCGAGCGACTTGGGCTTCACGAAACGCGGCTCATAGTCGAATGGTTCCTCGACACGGCGTCCGAAAATTCCCTTGAGTGTCGCAGAGGGCAAGTCACTTCGTCGAAGGAGGATCGACAGAATGAGCAATCCTGCGATCACACCCAACACAACCCAGGCAAACTCTGGACGGTCCTGGAAAGCAATCAGTGCCATGGCCGAGACCCCAACCATCCCCATGGTCAGAATGAAATAGGCAGCCGCCCAGGACCCGGAGTGATTGCTCGATTTGAACTTCATGTTCTCCCACATGGCATTCTCCCGTAAGAGCCTCGTCGCCGATAGTCAGATGGGTACTCGTATCATATCATGAGCTTAGTGCGTGTCTATCAGTTCTGACGTGGGAGAGTCGATGGCAGCGGAAGAGGAATCACGGCCTTGGCGGGATGCAGCCGTCCGACGTCTCATCAGCGAGGAGGAAATTCGCACTGCCGTTGAACAACTCGGTCGCCAGATTTCCGACGATTATGGGGACAGGCCGCTGACCATTCTCGGCGTGCTTACAGGCAGCATCATGCTCGTCACCGATCTGATCCGCCAGATCGAGTTACCTCTCAAGCTTGGGCTGATTCAGGCTTCCAGTTATCGCGGAACCGCGACCACGCCCAGCGAACTCCGTATCAACACGACGCTCGTTCCGGACATTGCCGATCGTCATGTGCTGCTCGTCGATGACATCTTCGACACCGGTAAGACGATGGAAGGACTGATGGAAAGTCTGCAGTCATTTAATCCGCGCAGCATCAAGAGTGCGGTCCTCTTGTGGAAGAAGGTGCGAACGATCGTCGATCTCGAACCCGACTATCACTGCTTCCTGATTCCAGACGAATTCGTCGTCGGTTACGGCCTCGACTACAACGACGAATACCGGCACCTGCCGTATATCGGCGTGGTCGAATCGGATTGAAGAGTATCGCGTGCAAAGCCGACGAGTTGTTCATCGACGGCGATTGCAATCAAACGGACCTCTCGGAGGTGCTGGAGGTATCACCCACTGCCGAAGTCCGAGAGATCTGCGATTTGACGATGAACACCGGATGTTCAGGCGACGTGGGCCGATTCAGTTTCGGCTGGATTGTGTCACGTAACGGAAACCGTCTTTGCCAAGGGCATCCATCAAATCCAGCTTCAGAGCTGCGTTGGCGGAAACGACTGTTGACGTTGTCAGCACTGCACGCAGGCGAGCGCCACGTGATGATTTTTGTGGTATCTCATGAGCTGCGTCGACCCGCAGACCGTTCCCCGAATTCGGCCCTTCGGCTTCCTCCCATGTTTCAAGCACAATCGCAACTGGTGTGCCGCCGGGGTGACGAGCCAGAATGTCTCGCACTCGCCGCATGTCCTCATCAGTATGAAAACCTCTCCGAAATTTGACAGCGACCTGCTTCGTGTATTTGCGCTCAGCCTCTTCCAGTGTGTTGAACTTGTTGATGATCAAATTTGGCTCGCGACTGCGTTTGTCGATACGGGCTTCGATGACGCAGATCGCATCCGCCACAATCTTTTCGCCGTGAAGAGCAAAATCGTCCGGCCACATGATGCAGCGGACAACACCATGGGCATCTTCAAGGTCGAAATTCACATAGCGGCTGTTTCCGTTACGGCTCGGACTTTTCGTTTGCGCCTTCTTGATGGCTGAGATCATCCCGCCGATACGGACCTCATCGCCATCTTCGAGATCACGGAGGTCAGCCGTCGTGTGCGATGCAAGGGTACTCAGCTGATCAGCGAATTCGGTGAGCGGGTGAGACGTGAGATAGAACCCCAGGACCTCTTTCTCGGAAGCCAGCTTTTGGCCATGCGTCCAATCATCGGCGGGTGGCAGCGAGTTCACGTTTCCGTCTGTGGACGAATCCTTTGACGGTTCCGGTTCGCCAAAGAGTGACATCTGCCCGGCCGCTTTATCTCGCTGAGCAGCGATCGCTGCCTGCATCGCCCGGTCCACGACCATTGTGTGCTGTGCACGATTGGGGCCGAGACTGTCCAGAGCCCCGGCTTTGATCAGAATTTCGACATAAGACTTCGTGAGAAGTTTCGGGTCGACACGTTCGCAAACATCGAAGATGTCCTTAAAGGGGCCATTCTCATTTCTCTCGACGACGAGTGCTTGCATGGCCGCTTCGCCGATCCCCTTCACAGCGCCAAGGCCAAATGCCAGTTTGTCGCCGACGACCGTAAACTCGACGTCACTGAGATTGACGTCCGGAGCCATGACTTCGATTCCCATCCGACGGCAGTCGTCGGTGTGCTCTGCAATACGCTCGCTTGACTCCATCCCGCAGGAAAGCAGTGCCGCCATGAACTCCTGCTGGTAATGTGCCTTGAGATAGGCCGTCTGGTAGGCAATCGCCCCATAGGCAGTTGAGTGAGACTTATTGAAGCCGTACCCGGCAAATTTCTCGATGAGGCCGAACAGACCTTCCGCCTGTTCGCGACTCATATTCCTTTCCTGAGCACCGTTGATGAACTGTTCCCGATACTGGGCTATGATCGGCAACTTCTTCTTGGAGATGGCCTTAATGCACTGGTACGACTGGGCAAGTTCGATCCCGCCGAGGCGATTCAGAATCCGCATCACCTGTTCCTGGTAGACCATCACTCCGTAGGTCTCTTCCAACACTTCATCGACAACCGGATGTACTTTCGCAGGTTCCTGGCGACCGTGCTTGACGTTGACGTAGTCGAGGACCATGCCTCCTTCTAGCGGCCCGGGACGGTACAATGCCGAGGTCGCGATGATGTCCTGGAATTTATCCGGCTTCATCTTCGTCAGCAGGTCCCGCATGCCGCCGGACTCCAACTGGAAGATGCCCTTCGTCTCGCCACGCTGCAGGAGAGCAAACGTCTCCTCATCGTCGAGCGGCAGTTTGTTGGGAACGATGTCGACGCCGCGATGCTTTTTAACGTTGTTGACTGCCTTGTCGAGAATTGACAGGTTGCGCAGACCAAGAAAGTCCATCTTCAGCAGGCCCGCTGTTTCGACATCGGTCCACTGGGTCAGAATGTCGTCTTTGCCGGTGATCTTCTGCAAGGGGACATATTCTTCCAACGGCCGGTCGGCGATCACGACGCCCGCAGCATGGGTTCCCGCTGACTTGGCAAGGCCCTCAAGAGCCATCGCGAAGTCGATCAGTTCCTTCGTCTGCGGATCGGACGTGTACTGCTCGTTGAGTTCCGGACTCTCCTTCAGAGCTTCTTTGAGTTTAATGTTGAGCGTGTCCGGAACCATCTTGGCGATCTCATCAGCCCGTTTAAGCGGGACGGAGAGCGCGCGTGCAACATCACGAATGGCTGCTTTTGCCTTGAGCGTGCCGAACGTGCCAATCTGGGCGACGTTGGCCTCGCCGTACTTCTCCTTGACGTAATCGAGCACCCACGCACGGCGGTCGCGGCAGAAGTCGATATCGATATCGGGGGCCTCTGTCCGGCTAGGGTCGAGAAATCGTTCAAAGAGCAGGTCGTACTTGATTGGGCAGACGTCGGAGAGTCCCAAAAGATAGGACACGATCGCCCCGCACGCTGAACCACGAGCCGTACAAGGAATCCCTTTGTCACGTGCGAAGCGGGCGAAATCCCAGACGATCAGGAAGTAACTGGGATATCCCATTTTCTCGATGACGCCGAGTTCGAAATCGAGCCGTTCCCGATGTTTCGGTTCCAGTTCGTCTCCGTAACGCCAGGCGAGACCTTCCTCACAGATTTCGCGGAGGTACTGAATATCCGACTTCCCTGGCGGTGGCTCGAAAACGGGGAAATGCCGCTTGGTGAGATCCAGATCGATGTCAACGCGGTCTGCAATCTCTTGTGACCTTGCGACGGCTTCAGCCTGCCGGGGAAATGCCTCGTACATCTGCTCCGGCGAACGGATGAAGAGTTGATCGGTGTCGATCTTCATCCGGTTGGTGTCGGATACGTACGATTTCGTGTTCACACACAAGAGCACATCATGGATCTGTGCGTCATCCTGACAGAGATAATGAGCGTCGTTCGTCGCGACGAGCGGCAGGCCCATTCGGTCCGCCAGCTTGATCGTCGCCTCCGCACATGACTGTTGGATTTCGACGCCCCCGTCTTGGATCTCCATGTAAAACCGGTCACCAAACAGATCGCTGTACCAGCGCGTCAGTGACTCGGCTTTTTCCCATTCCTCGCCCAGAAGTAGACGTGAAAGTTCGCTGGAAGCGCAGCCGGAAAGGCAGATGATGCCCTCGTTGAACTCTTCCAGGAGCTCTTTGTCGATCCGTGGTTTGTAGTAAAATCCTTCCAGATAAGCCCGAGAGGCGAGCTTGACGAGGTTGCGGAATCCGGTGGCATTATGAGCGAGGAGTGTGAGATGGAACGACGCTTCCTTCATCCGGCTGGCACTGCGATCCGTGCGATGTCCGGGGGCAATATACGCCTCGTAACCCAGAATGGGGTTCACATCATGCTTTCTGCATGTCTGATAGAACTCCAGAGCGCCGTAAAGGTTGCCGTGATCGGTGATCGCACAGGCGTTCATCCCCTGTGCTTTCACGTTCTCAATCAGTGCGGGGATGCGATTCGCCCCGTCCAGGAGACTGTAATGCGTATGGCAATGCAGATGGGCAAACGGACGCGTCTCAGGGCTCGTCGTGGTGTCGCTCATGGCTCTCCGTAACCTCTGGTCGCATGTCAAGAACGTGTGCTGAACTCAGATTCTACCACGCGACCTCATGGAAACAATCGGGCTCAATCCTCATGCTTTAGGCAGATGTGCAAGCGCTTCGTTTTTTCCGACCAGAACCAGAATGTCGTTCGGTTCAATCACATCATCCGGACCTGGGACTTTGATCACCGTGCCCTGCTCAGAACTCTCGCCGTCAATCGTATCCGCCGGGACAATACGTTTCAGGACCACAAGATTGACGTTGTACTTCTGACGCAGGCCGATATTTCTTACCGATTGACCATGAAACTCTCGTGGAGCCTCGAATTCAACGAGACTGAAATCAGCCGACAGCGGGATAACATCCGCCAGCCGGGGGTTCGCGAGGCGCCGGGCGGTATGAGCTCCTGCCTCCTGCTCCGGTTGGACGACCTGATGAGCGCCGATCTGACGGAAGATCTCCGCATGAAGCGCCGTTTGTGCACGGCAAATGATGCGAGGCACACCCAGTTGCTTGACCAATGCGGTCGTTAACAGCGATGCCTCGAAGTTTTCTCCGATGGCGACAACGCACACATCGACGTTATCAATATCCTGACTGAGCAGCGCGTTCCGGTCCGTGGAATCCAGTCGCACCGCGATGTCGACATGGTCCTTGATCTCGCTGACCGGTTGCTGTGCCCGATCGATGGCGATCACCTGCACGCCGGATTCTCCCAGTTTTCGTGCGAGTGCAATTCCAAAGCGGCCTAATCCAATGACGGCAATCTTGTGCACAACAGTGCTCCTATCCCAAGGTGACGCGTTCTTCGGGATACTGATAGCGAGCCGGAGACGCCTGCCCCGCAATCGCCAGCAGCAATGTCAGCGGTCCGACACGCCCGAGGAACATCGCCAGAATGATCAACAAACGCGAGGGAGTTGAGAGTGACTGTGTCACCGACACCATCGCCCCGTCGTTACCTTCGATCGTGCTGGAAACCCCGACGGTTCCCACCGCACTCGTCGCCTCAAACATGTAGTCCAGAAAATACTCCGGTTGATCCTCGTAAAACACCAGCAGGGCTGTTGTCACCATGATCAGCATCAGCGAAAGAAACATGACTGCCAAAGCCCGGTGCATCAGGATGTCCGGCAGGGTGCGACCAAAACACTCGATATGTCGTCGTCCACGGACCACGGAAAGCAGTCCCAGAACGGCAATCGAGAATGCGATTGTTTTCACTCCTCCACCGGTTGACCCTGGAGAGGCACCGATGAACATCAGCAGAATGCCAAGCAGCTTGCTTGCCGGTTGAAGTTGGCCCAGATCGACCGTATTGAAACCGGCTGTCCTGAACGTGACAGACTGAAACCAGGCATCGGCAATCGAAAGCGATTCGCTCATGCCGTCGGAAGAATGCCGCTCCAGCAGCAGGAATGTTGCTGTCCCTCCCAGCAAGAGAATGATGGTTGAAGTCAGCACGATCTTGGTCGTGAGGGTGAGACGGACCAGCGGTCGCTCGTGCAGCAGTCCAACGGCCTTCCGTCGCCCTTGCACCTGGTGCTGTGTAAAACGCGCCACATCAAACAAGACTGCAAAACCAAGCCCGCCCACAATAATCAGCAGGGCGAGCACGCCTCCCACCTGCCAAAGATGGGCCATTCCCACAAAACTGTTTTCGGTGAGTGCAAATCCAGCGTTACAAAAACTGCTGACCGAGTGGAATAGACTCAGGAAGACACGTTCACCCAACGGTTGATCGCTCCACAATCCAGACAGACTGATCGCTCCAACGATCTCCATTGCTAACGTGAACGCTAGAATTGCTCCCAGGAGCTGGCGAACATTCCCGAGTCCTTCGGAATCCAGAAGGTCGCTGAGGGTCGCATGTTCCTTAAGACCGATGTTGCGACCAGCGATCAGCCCAAAAAAGGCTCCGAACGTCATGATGCCCAAACCGCCGATTTGAAACAGTCCCAGAATCACCAATTGACCTTCGCGACTCCAGTATGTCGGAGTGTCCTCAACGATCAGTCCCGTCACGCAGGATGCGCTTGTTGCGGTGAACAGAGCCGTCACAAACGGAGCCCCCTGGGCAGGCCCCACGGGAGGGCGGACCCTTGCTCGGGGCAGCATCAGCAGCAGGGTCCCGACGCTTACCAATCCAATGAAGGAACCAACCAGCAGGAACGCCGGGTTGAAGTCCCCAGCCGCTGCTGTCCGTAGCCAGATCAAGAAGGCTGTCGCGCCTCGCAACAAAATGGCAATCTGAGAGACAGCCACCATGCCATCCCACCGACTGACGGATGACGAGGTCCATTCGGGCAGTGCCGGCCCGAAAATTACCACTAAGACAAGCGAAAACACCCACAATGCCGAGACCCCGACACGCCAGCGATGTCGAGCAAAAAAAGTGGGTTTGGCCAGACTCCAACGGTATCGCAGGCTCAGAGACAGAGTCAGCCAGAGCATTGACACCACAATAATCACCGGAAGTTCCCAAGGACGATGATACACCTCCGACTCGCGAACGCCGTGACTCATCAACACCGAAGCGATTCCGACGGTGAGGAACACAAAGTCAATCCGACGAAAGCGATCAACCCACCGTGGCTGCGTGGTGTTTCGCAGCACGACTTTCCGTGTTTCATGAAGGTCGAGATCCATATGTCAGATCGTACAGCATCGAATCCGGGAGGGAAGCGAGTCGCAATCGTGCGTGAGCCTCCGACTTTCGCTATCCTCTCAGCAAAATGGAGATTCTGCATCTTGATCGGAGCACAAAATGAGTCGAGATTTCTCGACCGAGAGTCTGGTTCACGACCCGATTCATGGATACATCCGCTTTGTGTCGCGAAGCGGGCTCCCTGCAGAGGAGGTGGCTGAGCAGGACATCATCGACCATCCCTGGGTTCAGCGGATGCGTCACATCCACCAGTTACAGACAGCCTGGTGGGTGTTTCCCTCAGCGGAGCACATGCGATTTCAACATGTGCTCGGTGTGATGCATCTTGGCTCGCGGGTTATCGGCGAATGGTACGAGTCGTTGTGCACGGCCTGTCCAAACGTCCCCTCTCAGGCCTATGTCGAATCCCTCGTCAGACTCGCCGGCTTACTGCACGATGTTGGACACGGCCCGTTCGGACATTTCTTCGACGACCACTACCTCGACCAATACAACCTCACCCATGAAGACATCGGCTCTCACATCATCGAGCATGAACTCGGACATCTGATTCAGGGAATCAGACGCACGCCCAACGGACGACTGCAGCCACTCGAAGTTCTTGACCCGCTGCAGGTCTCGTGGCTGATTCGCCGACCGAAGGGAGATGCCACAGACGAAGAGGGGCATCCAGATTGGCTCCGGAAGCTCCGGTCGCTGTTCAGCGGTATCTACACAGTCGACAACATGGATTTCGTCCTGCGTGACGCCTACATGTCCGGCTACAACACCAAAGCGTTCGATCTCTCGCGGCTGATCCACTACAGCTTTTTCACCCCGCAGGGCCTCACGATTCACTCGCGGGGGATGCCGACGCTGATCAACTTCGTGGAAACTCGTGCGAATCTCTTTCGGACAATCTATTTCCATCGGACCGTTCGATCACTGGACCTCTCGCTGGAGGAACTGTTTCCCAGAACCATGCCACACCTGTTTCAGGGCAATCCTCTGGAGAACCTCCACGCGTATCGTGGCCTGACTGAAACTTCGTTCCTCGTGGATGTCGGACGTTGGGCAGACAGTGACGATCCGACTGTCTGCGAACTCGGCAGGGAGTGGAGGAATATCCTCTGCAGAAAGGTCGGCTGGAAGATGGCCGTCGAGCGGTCATTCAACTTTCACAACACGGCGGCCGAGCGGACGACGATCTTCTCAGAGCCTGATCTCGTCCTCCATCGGGTTCGTCAGCGGCTCCCCAAGGGGCAGCAGGACATCCCAATGAAAGTGGACGTCGCACGACACTATCATCGCCCCAGTGGTCGGCTTCCGGCAGGAGGACAGAACTATCTGCTCGATCCCGCCTCCAGCACCCCTGTGGAACTGAACGACGATGAACTCTTCCGGTCGCTACCAATCAGTTTCATCATCGTGAGGCTGTATACAAAGGACCACGAGCACGACCTGCTGATTGCTGCTGCATTAAACTCCGTTCTAGGCGACGTTGTCGACTCGAAGACCAACATGTAAAGCTGAGTCACAGCAATAAACGACGGTCGTGAAGACATTCCTGTCTGCTCAAACTGCCGGAGAGGAAATGGCTTGGAACAGGCCGAAATGCCTGTGCCCCCCCAAGATGAAGAGCGGAAAAGTTGCAGGTCATCTGATCAGTCGATTGCGTGAACACAATATCATGCCAGGAGTTGCAAGACGTGCTCTCACAAAAAAAACCCAGCTTCCTGAGAAGCCGGGCCTTGGATGATCGATGTGCAGCAACCAAAAGCGATGCAGCTCTCAGTAGTAAAGGTAATGTGCGAATGGGCTTGCAGGTGGTGGAGGTGGAATCTTGGGATGATCGTTGCCATCATCAATGAGTCCAGCCAATCCAGCCAGACCAGCAAGTCCCAGGAGAGATCCATAACCACAACCGCCGCCGCCTCCTCCGCCGCCGCAGCATCCTGCCTGTCCGAAGCCACATCCATAGTCTTCTTCGTAGCAGGGTTCTTCGATGATCTCTTCAACGATGATCGGTGCACATTCATCGTAAGGGACTACGGCCATTTCCGTGCAGCAGCCACCTGCGTACGGATCAATGGGCGGAGCAAGTTCGCCGCAGGGACCGGCTTCGATGCCAATCGCACAGATGCCATCGACGCCAACAGCGACGAATGAGTAGTGAGCGGCCTCCAATGTGTCGAGTTCACATTCGCCGTCATCCTCGAAGCTGACTGCTTGCACTCCGCGACCGTTGCGAATCAACTCGGCTGCAGTCTCCGAAACTGGCACTGCTTCTCCTGATGCCGGATTGAGACGGAAGAGTCGACCCGTCATTTCGTAGTCATGAGCTGGCGTTGTATTCACGCTGACGTGAGTGTCGAGCGGTGAAGTCACAGTTGCTTCCGGGACTTCGACTTGATCGAAGTCGAGGTATCCAGGAAGCGTGGTCTCTTGAGGCAAACGTTCGTTGATCACTGATCGAACGTAGTGAGCATCAACATTCGGGACCAGCAGTGCGTTGAGTTCCGATGTTGGAAAGATCGAGTTGCTCTCGACCGAAACTCGCATAACGAGCACACCCAACGGCCCATCCGCCAAGAGTGTATACACGCCGGGGACGACGCTCTCGAGTTGGAAATGTCCGTCCTGATCAGTCAATCCTTCGTAGGAGGTTGTACAGTGTGAGATCAATTTGACGGATGTGTTCGGGGCTACAACCACATCGTCCGCAACGCCATCGAGACCGTATTGGGCAACCTGCAAGCGACCGGTCATCACTGACTGATCATTCATCACCACATGATACAGACTGTGCGGAGTCGCAACCGGGACCTCAGGGGCCAACTCTGCCACTGAGACATCGACGGGCGAGGCGATTTCAATCGAAGCCGGATTCGCGAGTAATGCGAGTGAATCATTCGGCTTCGCAGGTGCTAGAGGCTCCTGAATCATCGAAGCGATGACACTCAACGGGGAGTGGGGAACATCAACCGCCACAACCTTTCCAATGAAAAGGCAACTCATGGCGATCAGCGCCCCAACCGAAAAACCGATCGATTTTCTAATTGTGTCAGTCATGGCATCTCTTTCGATTGAACACAAACCTCTTACATATCCCAAACTACCAATTCGTTCCATTGGTGTCAATTAACCCAATAATCCGTTTTTGTTGAAAAATCGAAGCTCCCCATTTCAGACTGGGGATGATCGACGGCTTGGCTGTGGTCGTGCTCCATCTCGCCGCTGAGTTTTGGAAGACTTCTTTCCCCCATAATAGTGGCCGTAAGGATCGGAGTACCGACCTCCGTAGGTGTAGTACTTGTTGTTGTAACTCTTTTTTGCAACACCGTTAACGACGAGTCCAATAATATTGGCTCCGACGTCTGTCAGGATATCAACCGCTTCGGCCGCATTTCGACGGACGTGTTTGTTGAGGAAGAGCACCACAACTGTGGCATCCACCAATGGGGCAATGGAGGCCGGGTCACTCACCGGTAGCACGGGGGGAGAGTCTACGATGACCAAGTCAAACTTCTCCCTGACCACCTGAAGCAACTCCGAGAAATCGGGTGAAACAAGTAGTTCAGCGGGATTGGAAGGACGAGGCCCAGCGGCAAGAAGGGTGAAATGGGGGACTTCCGAAGACTGCATGGCATCGAACGGATCGCATTCGCCATTCAACACACTAGATAGTCCGAGATCATTGGCGGCACCGAAAATCGAATGAGCGGATGCATGACGCATATCGGCGTCAATGAGCAGTACGTCCTTACCAGATTGTGCCAGGGTCACCGCGAGGTTGGCACAGAGAGTGGACTTGCCGTCCCCGGACGAGGGACTCGTCACTTGTAACACTTTGAGGTTTTTTCCATCGCGATTGAACAGCAGTGAAGTTCGTATGTTGCGATAGGCCTCGGCATCTCGACCGGACGGCTGAAAGAAGGTGCACACCGCCGGTGTCATTTTCGACTCCTTCCGTTGTCTCCGACTGACTCGACGTTCGATCACCGGAATGTGCCCCAGGATTGGAAGGCCGAACTGACGGCGGATTTCTTCCGGATCACGGTAGCGGGTGTCGGCCAGGTCGACCAAATAGGCCAGCAGGATACCGGCCATCAGACTGAAAACGGTGGCGATGGACATCACCACCATCAGGTTAGGTTGAACCTGACGACCGGCTGCAGGCGACCAGATCACTTCCGCACGAATCCCTCCAAAGTCCTTCACAAGGCTGATGGCATCGAGGTGCTGCATGACATTATCAAACAGTTCCTGAGTCCGCTCGATGTCGGCTTTCAGGGTATCGTCGTGAATCTCAAAGTCTTCAAGTTTCTTGGCCGCTTCATGTTCGCTCTCAAACAACTCATTCAGGTTATTCAGCTTGTTGTCTGCAACCTGTAGCTCCTGCTGGAGAGCTTCCAGATAGAGATCAAGAAAGCTCGGAATCGGGCCACTCCGTTTGATCCCCTGTCCTCCGAGTTGCTCCCGGAGCATCTGGATTGTGGTCTGGATTTTTTTGACCTCCGGGTGATCACTTCCATACTGATCGAGGGCTATCCGTTCATCGATCATCGCGTCATACAGACGATATTGCAGAGGATCACGTCCTTCTTCGGAGGGACGCAGGATCTTCGAGTCTCCGATAATCAGCGTGAGTGCTTCGGGATTGCCGCCGCTGCGTTTGATCTGCTTGACCGATTCAATTTGTGCAAGGGTTTGACTCTTTTCGAGCATCACCTCTGATCGGTCCTGCTCGATCTCGCTCATGCGGAGAAGGTGCAGGTTTCGACCATCCTCAGACTGGTGTACGAGCGGAGCTTCCTTGCGGAATTGACGATAGGCAGCTTCCTTATCAGTCAACTGTTTCGACAGCGAGTCCTTTGCCTGCTCGATCAATTGCACAGTCTGGGCGCCCGCACTTTGGTAGGTACTCCCCAGCGACTCCTGATAGCTGTCGATGACTGCATCCAGAACCACCTTGCACTCTTCGGGATCACGTCCCTTGTAGCGGATCTCGAACACGTTGGGGTCCGGAGCAGCACGTCCGCCTCCACGCTCGGTCGTGAGATTCGCAACGATCACATCCACTGGATTGGCGACCCCAGTGAAACCTGGAAGCTTTCCAAGGTCATGTTTCTTCACCGCCGCTTCGACAATCATCGGGCTTTTGGCCAGAAGCATGTGCGTGGAGAGTTGGTTCTCGTAGTTCACCTCTCCTTCGGCACTCGAAAGCGGCAGATCGGTCTCCTGCTTGACGATGAGAATCTGAGCGGTCGACTGATACTTGCGTTCTGCTTTGAGCGAGTACAGAAAACCCAGTCCCAGTCCAAACACGAGCACGACAAAGACGAGTCCCTTACGTCTTGCGACGGCTGAGACAAGCCCGTTGTCACCCTCCGCAGGAGGTCCGTCACTGGCGAATCCAGATTCCCATTCTGATGGTGAGGCCATTTCAGTCGTTTTCCTTTGAGTCAATTCTGAACCATCCACGATACCCGCGTGGGCGACGGTTCAACACAGGATTTCCTGAGTGTTTGAAGAGGTTGATGGCGACGGGACGGCTTGCTCCCGCACCTCCTGCAGCCAGATTTCGAGCCACAACAGAGACCACAAACGGGGAGCACGGTCGATCCGCTGAATGCGGTGTTCGTCAATCGTTTGTTGAATCGCGGATGTGTCAAAAAGTTCACGAAGCCGCGCATCCGGACTGACCAGCATGTCGAGCCACGCGTCAGCCGCAGGCGATCGCAGCCAACTGGCCATCGGCAGGCCGAAACCCATCTTACGACGTTGCAACACCTCCGCCGGCAACAGGTCAGCCGCGAGGTCACGCAGCAGAACTTTCGACGACATCC
Source organism: Planctomycetaceae bacterium (assembly GCA_020426325.1). Taxonomy (GTDB): domain Bacteria; phylum Planctomycetota; class Planctomycetia; order Planctomycetales; family Planctomycetaceae; genus JAHBXU01. The sequence continues at coordinate 54,060 of JAGQQG010000022.1, forward strand.
CTTGTCTTTTCATCGAGGTTGGTAATGACGCACAGAACTCCATGACCTGGTGATCCAGCAGCGGTGAACGTGCTTCCAGCGAGCAGGCCATTGTGGCGATGTCCATCTTCACCAGCAGGTCGTACGCCAGGTATGACTCGACATCGAGCCCAAGGAACTGATCCAGCACGTCGGTCGAGCGTTCGGAGTGGTCCCGGAACAACTCCTCCATCCACGAGCGACCGTCGTACTGCTGAAGTCTTGATCGGGACTCGTCGTTGTACAACCGGTGACGGAGGCTTGCGGGGAAGTAGGTGATCCAGTTGATGTACTGTTGATCGACCGGGGACGCAGAGCGTTCGACAAATCGTTTGATCTGACCGAGTCGACTCAGTTGCGTAAGGGACTGCGGAAGGAGTCGGGTGAGCGGTTCGATCATCCCCCGGCGTATCAGCCCCGGCAGTTGCTGGTACTTTGCAGCCAGTCCGATTCCTAAATGCCGATCATAACCCGCAAAACACTCATCCCCGCCGTCGCCATTCAGTGCGACCGTCACGTGTTCTCGCGTCAACCGGGCAACGTGATAGGTGGCAATTGCTGAGGAATCCGCGAAGGGCTCACCGTAGTGTCGCACCAGCTTGGGGAGAATCTCCAACCCCTGCGGCTCGACAACCAGTTCGTGATGATCAGTCCCACAGTGCTCAGCAACTTTTCTCGCATAAGGCAACTCGTTGTAGACCGAGTCGTTGAATCCAATGGAGAACGTCTTGATCGGTCGATCGGAGAGTCGGCTCATCAGGGCTGCGATCACGCTGGAATCGAGTCCACCGCTGAGCAGCACTCCCAACGGCACATCCGAGATCATCCGCAGTCGAGTTGCTTCTAACAGTTTCTCTTCGAGGGCCTCGCGAGCTTCCTGTCGATCGAGAGTGAGTTTCGGCCCGTAGTCCAATCGCCAGTAACGCTCGATGCGTTGTTTGTGACCGCCGTACTCATCCAACTCCAAGGTGAGCGAGTGAGCCGGCGGCAGCTTGAAGACGTTTTCGAAGATCGTCTTCGGGGCGGGGATGTAACCAAAGTTCAGGTAGTCATCAACTGCGGTGATGTCCAGGTCTCGTGAAACCTCGGGGATCGCCAGCAGCCCCTGCATTTCCGAGGCGAACAGCAGTCGTCCGTCACACTCGGTGTAGAACAGGGGCTTCTTGCCAACCCGGTCACGAGAGAGCATCAACCGGCGTTCGTTCTCGTCCCAGACCGCGAAGGCGAACATGCCCCGGAAATGTCTGACACAATCGACTCCGTACTCCTCGTAGGCATGAACGATGACTTCCGTATCCGAATGGGAGACGAACCGGTGTCCGCGACTGATGAGTTCCTCGCGTAACTCACTGTAGTTGTAGATCTCCCCATTGAAGCTGACCCAGACACTCCCATCCTCGTTGGACATGGGTTGTCTGCCGCCAGACAGATCGATAATGCTTAACCGGCGTTGGCCCAACGCGACCTGTCCCTTAACGTAAAAACCGTCAGCATCCGGACCTCGATGGACGAGCGCATTGCACATCCGGCGTACTGGCACCCGCTCAACTGGACGGCCTCGCAGATCGATCATCCCGGCAATGCCACACATCAGTCAGTGACCCTCAACGCAGAGGATTGCGACCGGACGCCAACACCATCTGCCACTGCTCGAATTCGCGAAGACGGGTAATCTCTGTTTGAAGGGTTTTCGTCATCCAACATCGGGGGATCGGGGAGATCCTCCCGCGTCTTGCGAGTGACGTGATACAGATCCTGCTCCGTCAACTCCCGCGAGACTGATGCTGGATTCCCCATGATCAGGGTCCGAGGCTCCTCGAAGCGTCCCATTAAGACCGAACCGAGTGAGATAATGCACTGTGAAGCAACCTCGACCCCCGGTGCTACCCGGATGTCCGAGCCAAGGTAACACTGATCGCCAAACGAAACTGATCGAGTCCTCTGACGGTTATGCGTCCAGAGCGATGATGCCCGGCCGCCGATGATGCACTGCTCGCCGAATGTCACGCGATCAGTGAAGTCGATCCAATGTCCGGTGGCTACAAACGTACCTCGTCCCAATATGAGTTCCGGGTCGCGGGGGGTGATGAAATCGTTCAACAGCCCGGAGTTGAAGACGTTGCCCCGCAGGATTGTCACGTACTCACCCAGCGTGACACGACGCCCGCCGCGAAAGACATTGAAATGCCCGATTCGCGTCTGATGACCGATCTCCAGTGACTCAATGTCGATGAACAGATTGCCAAAGCCGATGCGGACACCGTCATCGATCCGACAAGACTGAACACCTACGATGAATGTTCCGGCCCCAATACGCACGCCACGTCCGATCGAATACCCGTACAGATGCCGATAGATACCGATCTTCAGAAACGACGGCAGCAAGGAGACCATGGCTCCAAGCAACAAACGAAAACGACCAGAACACCTTGCGGGCTGATTCGATGTGCAATCGTGTGATGGCAACATCGCTTTCTTCATGAAGTGTGCACCTCCGCTTGAATGACTTCCGGCTGAGTATTCTGTCTGTGCGGTGCCTTGAATCGTTCACCGACGGCCGATTCAAGGATTGCCTGAACTTCGTGAATCCATATGCCAACTGCGAAATCCCGCTCGACGGAGTCACGGCCACGTTGCCCGATTCGCCAACGAAGCTGGGGATCTCGAATGAGCCGTGACAGTGTGTCGATCCACTGGTCATCTGAGTCAGTGAGAAACCCGTTGTCGCCGTGGTCGATCATGTCGGGCAGGATGCCAATCGGCGACGTGACGACCGGCAGCGCCGAGGCCATGTATTGCAGGACCTTGCCATGACAACGCCAGGGAGTCCAACCCATGTTGGGAAACGGGGCCAGGCCGATGTCGAACTCCAGCAGGTCACTCGCCTCACGCTCTGCAACCCAGCGACGCGCGACGACTGGATATGATGCGTTCTCGATCGAATAACGATCCGTGTGTGAAATGACCATCAGCCGGAACGATTCCCTTTCGGCGAGTCGGTCCAACACCGGATGGAGACGTTCCAGAAAGGGAAGGGTGCTGTGACTGCCCGTCCAACCGAGCGTGACTGGCCCTTCGTGATGGACTCGTTCAGGACGCGAATATTGAGCGAAGTCAATCGTGCTCGGCACCACATGCGTGTTGGGGTTGAATGTCCCGGCCCAGTCCGCCAGCAACCGATTGCCCGTGATGACCTGAGACGCCATCCGGCAGAGAGCCTTCGTTTTGCTGGGACATTTGAGTCGCGAAAACAGTTTGTTCTGCGGGCTGCGGTAGGAGATCCATAAAGGATCGTCGAAGTCGTAGATCAATGGCACGCCCAGCCAGGTGATGAGTCGCTCGATGACAGCTGGCCCGATCAAACTGGCTTCGCGAGCAACCAGAACGACATCGAACTTCCTCGCTCCGGTCACGACTCCAAACCGCCGGAGGAATGCACGCATCATCAATGCCGCTTTGATCCCATATCGACCGGGTTGATACAAAACCCGGTGCAGATCCGGATCTTCGAAGGGGAAGAAGCTGAACTCGTATCCCAGCGGCTCCAGATGCCGTGCCCATTGCTCGATGCGAAATCGCTGGCTGGGCGAGGTGTCGTAAGCAGCAGGTGCGAGGACGAGAACTTTCATGGTGGGGCGGTGTATTGGACCGAGGTCCGACCTGACATGGTCTCTACTTTCTCAAGGAGGAGACCAGTCCGAGATCACCTTTCTGTTTCGAAATGCGACTAGGGGTCTTCTCTTTGGAAGTGTCTGCTCGATCGTCCGACTGGCTGAGGATCACCGCAGGACGATTGAGGATCGCTGCGTACAGGTTGCGATATCGACTCCAGCCGACGGTCTTCAAATCAAACAGATGCTGTGCAACATCTCGACATCGGGAGGGTGTGTCTGGATCGTTGAGCAATTCACAGAGTTCTTCCCAAGTCTGTGCATACGCAGTCAGAGAGTGATCCCTGAGGATCACCCCGACAGGTTGCCCGTCTTCGCTGAAGTCACCTCGCAACACAGCATCGAGGTCTCCAATCCCGCCGGTGGAGATGACCGGCAGACCGGCTGCCAGGTACTCTGCGACTTTGGTTGGCGATGACGCTTTTTTCGAAAGACACGGACGAATGAACGCAAGTCCGGCGCGAGCTGACGACAGGTACTTCCTGAGTTCGTGCGGCGTCGTTCTCCCAATCGTCACCCGGTCAGCGAGACCTCGACGACTCAGTTCCGCCTGCAATCGCTGCGAATCACCCTGTGTCCAAACACTCCAACGTACTTGCGGGTTCACCGATGCAACGTATGCGAAGAACTCAATCATCTCGTCGGTGAGATACCACCCGTCGAGCTTACCCGCATAGACGAGCGAGAGTGATGTTGAGCGATCTGTAAGTGCTTTCTTGTCGTGGTTGATCTCTGAGGGGGGTGTGAGGTCTGCACAGCAGGGGATGACGGCCATTGGCTTCTCGCCAATCTCCTTCGTGTACCATTCGACGAGGACGTCTCGTGCTTGCTCTGTCAGGACAACGTAAGCATCCGCTGCCGAGATGAGTTGTCGCTCAGCCCTTTTTGTCAATCGGAACAATGTCCCGTTTCGCTTCCAGATTCCCGCATCAACATACTCCTCTGCCAGTAGTCCCCGAAAATCAAACAGAAATTTGACACCGGTTAACCTTTTCAGGAGGCGTCCCATCAAGGCGGGCACATGACTCCGTGCGTGGACCAGCTTGACATCAAACTCACGAATGATGCGGTATCCGGCAAGTGTGCCCGCCATGACATCCCAGAGTGTCGCTGGCAATGTGGGCCTCTTGTGATACGGCAGACGTCGCCACACAATGCCTTTCTGTGAGAGCCTTTCCTCCCAAGTACGAACTTCGGCCGTGGTCAATTTCGAAGGCTCGAAAGTCAAAAGCACGATGGGGGTGACGTTGCTTGCGAGACCTTCGAGGTAAGCCACCACCTGCGTTTGCGTCAGCGGGTCCAGCAGGCTTTGATAGCAGATGTAGAGTGCACTCATGCGTCGCCTCCTTCCAGCGCTATCGCAGACGGACCGGAGACAAGGCGTGTCGCGGAGGATTGACGTCGCATGGACCGTGACGGACCGCGTGTCAGGCGTGCAACAGCAGCCCGTCGTTGCGGCAGGAGTGCCTCCAGTGCAATCCCGACGAAGGGAGCCCACAACAGCCAGACCTGCACACGCATGCGGTATGCGGTGCCGACATTGCCGATGCAAATCGCGTAGAAGCAGCACATGCCGATGGAGCATGCCAGAAGTACAACAACTCCCTGCGGATTCCGTGATAGTGCCTGTCCAATTCCCAGGAGGACAAAGGCATAGAGAACGGTCCAGAGTGTGGTGTCCGGAATCGCGATGATTTGTCGGAGACTGTCCCGCTGTGTCGGCCACGGGACCGTCAGGAAATACGCCAAGCCCTCGGGCATTGATTCCAGGGCTCCGGAGACACTCGACACATCTGTGTCATGGAGATAGCCGGAGTCAGCCAGCGACAAACCTCTCCGAATGTCATCGACCTGATACAGTCCCTCGTCGAGCGAAGTTGGTATCTCGTCACTGAACTGGCCAAGGCCCCAAGCCGTGATCGCCATCATGCCCAGGATCGTAATGGCCAGAAGTTGTTGGATCAGGACGGATGACCCGGAACGTCGACCCATCCGCACGAACAACAATCCCAGCCCCACTCCAAGTGCCATGATGATCGCGAGGTACACTCGTAAGGCTGAGAGTGCAATCAGGCAGACGATCAGCCAGGCCATCAGTCGAGACTCGAATCGGCGTTGCAGCCGCATCACAAGCACGACCACATGGGCCACGAAAAAGATAATGATTCCCTCCTTGTACAGGGCCGACGACCAGAAGACGAATGCAGGACCGAGGACAACCAACCACGCCGCGAGATTACCCGCACGATGTCCGCCGCCCGTGATGCGGGTCATCTGGTAAACCATCCCTGGAACAAATGACGTAATTGCACAATAAGTTGCGATCAGCAATGGCAGGATGCGCAGCCCAAGAGTGAACGTGTAAAAGCAACCGATGCCCACGACGATCAGCCAGGGGAAGTGCGGACGGTTCATCAGGATCTTGAGCGTCTCGGACTGCTCGCCCGAAAGCCACTCTGTCGCAACCTTCCATCCGACCTCCTCATAAAAGGCCGCATCCTGCACGACGTCGATCGGGGCCTCGATCATCACGAGCCCCCAGCCCAGCATGCCAACAGAAAACCGGATCGCGAAACTCCACCAGTACAGGCGTTTCAGGTATTGCTGTTTCTGACGCTCTAAGCCGACTGTGTAGAAACGGGACCGTGGCATCTCCGCAGCGGCATTTGTCCGCGTTACTCGGCGTCTTACCGTACGTTGTTCCCGGAGAGGGACAGTCGAGCGGTCTCTGGTCATACGTGCTTCAGTCACTGACTCGACACGACCTTGATGACTTGAGTGAGGCTGAAGGTGTTTTCCGACTTTCCGACCCGGCGTCGCGCACCAGCCATTGTCCCATCCCGACAAACATGGCCAGATCGATCACAATGTTGATTGCAGCAATTCCACAAACACGAAACGGGTTGAGCATTGCTCGAACCTGTTGGAAACGCGATGAGGAGTGATGCCAGACTGCGATTCTTCGCAGACTTCGTGCTACCACCATCACGGCTGCAATCCCCCAAAACCAACCGGTCCACAAAAAACCAGCCATGATGAACCCTAGCAACAGCACATATTGCAGGGTCACTCGATATTGCCAGTCATGGAAGAGTCCGGCTCTCATGCCGTGTCGCGAGTAAACCGCAAAGCGACAAAATGTCTTCAGGAAGGACGGCTGCAACTCCCATCTCACGGGTGTTCCCAAGGAATACGCAATTGGAATCTGATGTCGGTCGAGCCTCTTGAAGAAAAGCAGATCCTCACTGGCTCGCAGATGTTCCGGACAACCGCCCACTTCCCCCCAGACACCTTTCTCTATCAGACAAGTTGCAATCGAACGACGGTCCACATCGCTCGGGCCGACATAAGTCATCGCTGCATATTCGGAAAAACGAGACTCGATCACCGGTGCATATCTTCCAAACACGACACGCGCGTTCGGATGCGCCTCGGCAGCTTGTACCAATGATTCCAGCCACTCTTCCGGCGGATGAATGCCCGCATCGATCGCCGCAATCCACTCGGAACGAGCCGCCTGCACCGCCAGATTGCGGTTGCGACCGGGCAGCGCTCCTGCCTCGACCACAAGCGTGACCGGGATTGATGAAGTCTCCGACCATTCACGAATCAAGTTTTCCGTGTCATCCGTTGAACCTCCATCAGCGATCACGATTTCGTCCGGCTGACGTGTCTGTGTACTCAGTTCATTCAGCAACGACATAATGCCCTTCGATTCGTTCTTGACCGGGACAATCACGCTGATACTCCCGACTCGGCAGGAAACTGATGGAAGCTGTTCGGTCAGGATAGGCAAGGCGTTCACGGAACCGGACGATATGAGAGCAAGGGCGTCAGTTGAGGCATCAATCGACTCATCAACTCTCTTCGCCCTTCTGTATTGAGGTGATACGGATCCTGAAACAGAGAGCTGTCCGACCAGGGCCCCCCCTCGTCAATAAACTCCAGACCTCGTTGTGCACACAGAGAACTGAGTTCCGCTCGAATCGCATCGTAGGGGTGCCGCGGATACAGCGAGTTGTGGAAGTCGATGTAGGGTTGTGAGGTCGGCAAGAACAACACAACACATCGTCGGATCCTGTACCTCTTCGCAAGCTGATTCAAACGGTCAAACGCGGCGACATCGACCTCGTAGTTTCGTGCTGAGTCCGTGTAGAACGGATCGCCGGCCGCAATGGCCGCACCTGAGAATTGTTCAGACTCGGTCGCCGCTGACTGTACCGGATTTCCATTCCATGTTCTCCATCCCGACGACAGAAACGTCTGAGCTGCAAGAACGATCCGGTTCCTCGCAGAATTGAGTCTGAGCCAACCCGCCCCGCTTTCGTGACCACTCTCGCTCGACAGAACCTCGTCGAACCGCTCAGACGTCCGTGCGTTATAGCCATTCGGATTCAAATCATCCTTGAAGGAACAAACGATCAGAGTCTGAGGCGGCGTGTCGATGCGACTCAGGTAGTATTCAATGAGGTCGACTGAGGCCCGAAACGTGGCCGTACCATGAGCCAGTTTGATTACGGACCCTTTGAGCGATTGCTGCATCATTTCTGCGTCGATGCCGGCGTTCATCGTGCTGTTGCCGCAGACCCATGTCTGAGGTCGCTCGTCGTTCAATCGGACGACATAACCTTCCAGGAGTTGTCTCAGCGATCCATCCGGTTGGAATGTAACACGTGCAGCAACTTCGCATCCGACGAGCAGGAGCAACGCCAGCATCACGTCTCCCGGTACGCGGCGAGGAAGCTTCAAAGTATTGAAGTCGATGATTCCCAAGCCGGCTCAAAACTGAAAGTAGATGAACGGTGTCTCGGCATCGGGGCGGAGTACGATCGTCAGCAACAGCATTACAAACGCCGCTGCACCTCTGATCATCCAGGGCCACGCGAGCGGGGCTAACTCCGACCCCCTGACATACTGTGGCACCTCGACGGCCAACAGGAGTGCAACGTAGAACGCCACCGACAACCACCGGAAACGCTGGAACTCGAGTCCGCCCCGCAGAGTCACGATCCCCGTCAAATAGTCAGTTGCGACTTCAATCGTAGGAGAACGAAACAGGATCCAGGTCAACATGACGAGATGGAAGGTCGCCACGATGCACACAAGCGACCAGATCCAGGACCGTGCATTGGCTCGGGCCTGTCCTCGTCGATTCAGAAGCAGTTTATGCAAGGCCAGATAGCAACCATTGAACATCCCCCACAGGAGAAACGTCCAGTTTGCTCCGTGCCACAGGCCCCCCAGCAACATCGTGATGATGAGATTGACGTACGTGCGAACGGGCCCCAGGCGATTACCTCCCAAGGGGATGTACAAGTAGTCGCGCAGCCAGGTGGACAGCGAGATATGCCAACGCCTCCAGAACTCCGTGATACTCTGCGAGAGATACGGCTGTCGGAAGTTGACCATCAGTTCGATCCCCAGCAGCCGCGACACTCCTCGGGCGATATCGGAGTACCCGGAGAAGTCACCATAGATCTGCAGCGAGAACAGCCAGGCCCCCTCCAACAGTGTGAGCCACGACGCCTCGCCTGACACCAGATAGATTTCGTTCACTCGCGGCGCGACCGCATCTGCGATCGCCAGCTTCTTGAACAGGCCCAGCAGGATCAAAAATCCGCCGGTGAGCAGACGCCGTTCCTCCACATGCCGGGCTCGGGCAAACTGTTTGAACATGTGCTGTGCCCGCTCGATCGGACCGGCGACCAACTGAGGGAAGTAGCTGACGTACAGCGCCATCAGGATGAAATCCCGAGTCGGCACCATCTTCCGGCGGTAGACGTCGATTGTGTAAGCCATCGTTTGAAAGGTGTAGAATGAGATCCCGACCGGAAGAATGACCTTCAGCAATGGCGGATTTGGTTCAAGCCCCCAGAAGCTCAACGCTTGGAACGCCGACGTGACAAAGAAGTCGTAATACTTGAAGAACCCCAGCACTCCCAGATTGCCGCACACGCTCAGCCACAACCACCACTTCCGCTGCTGCTCTAACGACCCCTCGATCTTCAGCGCACAGGTGAAGTCGAGCACGGTCGAAAAGGCCAACAGCAGACAGAACCGCCAATCCCACCAGCCGTAAAAGAAGTAACTGGCCACCACGAGCAGGACGTTCTGAGCACGCGACGACAGCGCATAGTACGCAGCCAGCACGACCACCAGGAAGATGGCAAACTCAGGACTGTTAAACAGCACTGCGTTCCTCTCTGGCCTCGCGATAGCGTTTGTCGAGGGCATTGCCTGCTCTCAATCCAAACCCATTATTCGTGGGTTGCGTGACGAGTGACTCGACGGGTGGCAATTGTTGATCCAGAGACACCGCTGCTCCTGCAATGTCACGGAATCCAGCAGTCCTGCCGTTGATGTTCTGTCGCTCGGAGACGCACGACAACAATCGCTGCGGTATCCAGGGGAACAATGCCTCTTTGGCGCGTGATCGCCAGGACGCGCGCCGACTCGCAAGGTGCGTCCTCCACAGTTCGTGAGTTTCCGACTGCACTGACCCAGGCTGCCTCTGTAATGCGTCTTCCCAGGCCTGCATGAGTTCGCTGATGTCGCCGCCATGCCGGCGTTCATCCTCGATATCACTTCGACAAAGAACGAAATACGTGGGCCAGTTCAACTCGACCTCCCGCGTGGCGTCTCCCAGTGTACGTTTCGTGCGCAGGATCGTGTCAGCGACCGCATTGGTCACTGACCCTTGCTTCAGCGGTGCCTCCCATCGCAAGGCATGTTCTGCCGAATGTTCACCCCAGAACTGCTGGGACGCATCGCTGGACATCTGTCGCCGACACGTCGCCCCGATGCTCTCGTTCGCGACTCCTGCCAGCATCAGGGGGGGGTGCAGATACGTCATTTCTTCGGTCAATGCAGTTACGGTCGTGATGGTCGAATAGTCCGGACAGGACACCTGAAAGAACTGACCGTTTCGTGTGATCACTTTGTCGATCAAACGCCTCGACAGACACGTATTGAGCATCTTGGGATAGTTGCGATGGAAGTGGCGGAGGTTAAACAACTCTCTGAGCGCCGCTCGGGAGCTTTCCACTTCGACATCATGCACCAGCGGTGAAACGACGAGATGATTTCGCTTGCGGGCTTCGATCCAGCTGTCGTGGTAGTAAGCAGCGGAGTTCCAATAGATGACATCCCGGTCAGATTCGTCCAAGAGAGCCGCCACACGTTCCAGCAGGCTCGGCACGATCGCATCATCATCACACAGATAAGTGACGTACTTTCCGCGAGCCTTGGAAAGGGCAAACTCCCAGTTGCGAGACATCGGAAGTGTCTGATCCGTCTCGAAGTATCGCACTCGCGGGTCATCAAACGATCGAGCGACCTCGTCGGTGTTGTCCGACGACTGATTGTTTGAGATCACGACCTCGAAATCGTCATGCGTCTGCGCGAGGGCGCTTTGTAAAGCCGAACGGAACAGGCGTGCCCGGTTCCGCGTCGGCATCACAATCGAAAAGCGAGGTCGGTCAGTCGACATAGATTTCCATGCTGGGTGTAATGAACTCTCTGGTCATCATGAGTCGTTCACACGTCCTCACGGCGACGAAGCCACGCCTGTGGCCAGTGTGTGATGTTCCTGCTCAGTTGACTCTCGTTGAACATCCACGGCGGCTGCTCCAGGATGAACTCCGGATGTGCCTCCGCAAACTCGATTGCTGCTGCGGAGGGGTGGTCATCACACCACGTCGGATCGCCGCCCGGGACATCATGGAGTTCCTGCATGATGCCGTCGGTGGCCACGATGTACGAACCAGGTGTTACAAACTCCGCATAGGCTTCCAGCTCCGCTCGCACGTGTGCTTTGGTGTGACAGGAGTCCAGCACCACGAGTACGCGGTCACCCGGTTGCACACACTCCCGGACTTGTTGCACAGTCTCATCCGCCGTCGAGTCACCTTCAATCAATGTGATGCGATGAGCGAGCGGGTGCTCCTCAATCGCGACTCGGTTGTGGGGACGAATCTCGATGTCCACGCCAACGACACGCCCCTGGTGCATTGCCTCGAACAGGCTGGCATAGAACACAAGCGACCCTCCATGGGCCACCCCCATTTCCACGAGCACATCAGGCTGAATCCGCCAGATGACTTCCTGCATGCGGATCATGTCTTCCGGCAGCTGAATGATTGGTCGGCCCATCCACGAGAAGGTATAGGCGTACTTTTCGTTCCAGCCGACTTTCACCCACACGTCTGACAGTCGCTCAAACGCCTCTTTGGAGTACAGTGGGAGTTGATGGGCCGATCCGTTCGACCCGTAGGTGAGTGTCTGCTGTTCGGTATCGATACTCAGTTTCATAGCTTCATTTGCAAACAGAGTGCGTTCCGCAAGCACAAAGCTGCGGGCGTGTGTGACGTGGTTCAGGAAATCAAAACAGGATCGTCTGCCCGCTCCGTGACGTTGATCACGTTGACAGCGACCTCCAGTCGGGTCAACAGATCCTCGATTTCTTCTCGATAGTTGGGATTCATCAACAGGAGGTGGTGCACTCCCCGGTTACACAATTCCTCCGGAGCAACAATCGAGTGTCCGCTCCCAGGGATGAAGCCACCCTGTTTGAGTGGGTTCATGTCGACCACGCACTGCACAAGTCGGGTCTCAGGGTCGAGCAGGTTGACGAGGGTCACCCCCTTGGCACCGGCTCCCCACACTGCGACTGGCCCTTCTACCGCTGCAAGTTCCAGTTCGCGACGCCATCGCTCAAGCCAGTCCCGTTCGGCGACTGCAAAGGCCGCAGCAAGTTCGGAGATGTCTCCCGGGTTTCGTGTCACTTCGACTCCCTCAGCTGGAGTGGCCTCCAGCCAGAGGTACTGGCCACCAAACACGTGACGGACGTCCGTGACCGCGAGCCCCACTCGCTCACATGCCGTCGTCAACGAGGCGTCCGTAAAGATCGAACAATGCTCGTGGAAGAAGTCCCAATAGGTCCGTGATCGCAGAATCCACTCGACGTTGGGCGTCTCGATGAAGACCCGTGCCTCCGAGGAATTTGACAGCGATCCCCGGATCGCAGAAAGAAACTCGACCGGTTGCGGGATATGCTCGATGACATGCCGGCTGACGACAACATCGCATGGCTCGTGCAGCGGTTTGCCACTCAGGAATTCGAGCCGAAACTCCAGCCGTCCGTCCAGTTCCGGCGAGTTCCCTCGATAACACGGATCGTATCCAGTGCCCGTGTTCCTCACGCCCGCTGCTGTCACCAGAGAACGCAGGAATGACCCGTTCCCGCATCCAACCTCGACGATCCGATGATTGCGAATCTCCTGTTCATCGATCAGGTCATCGATCAATCCCTGAACATACTCCTCGAAGGCGGGCGAACTGGTCTGAGAGTTTTCGTAATCCTGATCGTATCGCACACGCGAAGCATCGAACGATGCGTTCCAGACGAACCCGCACTCCTCACAGGCTGTCATGTCGAGCGTCCCGAATGCAACAGCCCGGGCCGCCTCCTGCGATCGGGACAACAGGTTCTGTGTCCCGGGAACACGTTCACGCCGCAGGAACGTGTGACCGGCAGCACAGCCGCAGACGGGGCATGTCAGACCACTCATGCCGTCACCGCCTCACTCGTTCGAATGGCATTGATGGTGTGTTCAATCCCCTGACGCAGATCAAATCGGGGTCGCCAGTCGCACTCATCACGCAGACGCGCGGGATCGCCTACCCATTGGGGCAGCAAGGAATCACTGTCGACTAATCCGAGATTGGGATCGATCAGTTCCGGACATTCCAGGACCGATGCTACAGTTTCAAGAGTTTCCAGAACCGAGTGACCGGTCCCGGTTGAAATGTTGAAGCACCCTTGAGCTTCGCTGTCGAGCAGTCGCACGAATGCTTCAGCGACGTCCTGGACATGAATGAAGTCGTTCACCTGATGCGGCGTTCGGCACGTCGCCTGCTGTTGGTTGAGGAGAGCCGCGATCGTCGAGGGCACGATTCGCGACGACTCCTGTTCCGGTCCGTAAGGGTAGAACACGCGTCCCCACGCGAACTGGCAGCCTGTCTGTTGTGCCCACGAGTCCAGAACGAGATGCAAACTGTGCTTGCATCGTGAGTAGAGCGTGTGAGGTGTCAGTTCCAAGCTGTCCTCATCACACTCGGGATGCCCCTGCATGTACTCCGTACACGAGCCGGCCACGACGAGCCGCTCCCCTCCATTGTCTAGAATGGCTTGGGCCAGTCGCACACTCGCTCGCAGCCAGTCGAGATTCTCCGGTGATGTCCAGAAGACGCCCGGCTCTGTCGTCCACGCCAGATGCAGACAATGCGACGGCCGAACCTGTTGAATGATTCCTTCGATGCCAGCGGCGGAGAGCAGATCCCCACGATGCCACTGCATCGCTGATTCTTTCTCACCTACGATATGTCGGCTGACCGCATGCACCTCGTAGCCCGCTTCGATCAGCAGGGGCACACACGCCTTGCCGATGAAGCCGGTCGCACCCGTGATGAGCAGTCGTGTCATCCCGAAAAGTCCTCGTAAGTCCGGTCCCGTTCGACCATCACAGATGGCTCGAACGGCCAATCGATCCCAAACGCAGGATCATTCCAGCGCACCCCTCGACCGGCATCAGGCTCGTAGAAGGCGCTCACCAGATACATGACTTCGGTTTCGTCGGTGAGTGTGAGAAACCCATGAGCAATTCCCTTTGGCAGGTAGAGAAGCGTGTGGTTCGCTGCCGAAAGTTCAAACCCTTGCCATTGCTTGTATGTCGGTGAGTCGGGTCGCAGATCAAGTGCGACATCGTAGATCGCGCCTCGGTTGACGCGGATGTATTTGTCTTCCGTGTGCGGCTCCGCCTGATAGTGCATGCCACGCAGCGTGCCTCGTTTTTGGTTGAACGACAGATTGCATTGCACCATGCGAGGATTGATGCCCTGTTCCTCGAACTCTCGCACACACCAGCTGCGGGCGAACCAGCCGCGGTCGTCCTCGTGACGATCCAGAGTGATCTGCCACACGCCGTCAATCTTTGTCGGAGAAAACTTCATTGAATAAGTTGATATTCAGGTGTTATTCATTTGGAACTGGTCGTCTTCAGCCGTGTGATGACATATTCCCGCCGACAACTCGCAATCCTGCGGTGCAGGTCGAATCTCCAGTGACGAAGAAATCACGATACCAGTCGACTGTCTGGCTGAGCCCCTCTTCCAGCGACCACAACGGTTGCCAGCCCAGCATGTCCCGTGCCTTGTCGGCACACAGGAATTGTTCAGGGATTTCGTTCGAAGCCTGATTGAGAATGCGCGGCTGCAACTCGGTTGAGTTCATCGCTTCCAGGATCTGCTCGACGATTTCCACGACTGTGACCGGACGTTCGTTTGAGAAATTGAAGCACTGACCAACGAGTTCTGGCCTGTTTGAGAGTTGCTCGGCGAGCATCAGATAAGCTTCAACTCCGTCTTCGACATAGAAGTAGTCACGGACAAACTGTCCATTCGAGCGAATAATGGGGCGCTCATCGCGAATCACGGATCGAACTGTACCCGGGACGATCCGGTTCCAGTTCAGGTCGCCACCGCCGAAGAAGTTGCCACACCGCGTGACAACAACCGGCAGTCCGTACGTTGTCGCGTAAGACTGAGCAATCAGATCAGCACACGACTTACTGACGTCATAGGGATGCCGGCCTTCCAGGGGCGTGTTCTCGTCATAGGGCAGTTTGACCTGTGTGCCGTATGCCTTGTCCGACGAAGCAAGCACGATCTGTTTGACCGTCGGTGAACGACGACAGGCCTCCAGCAGTGCCCATGTCCCTTCAATGTTTGACTTGAACGTCGAGACCGGATTGCGGTTGGCCGTCCCCACGATCGTCTGGGCAGCCAGATGAAAGACCGAATCGATCTCATACTCATTGAGCGCCCGCTCCATCAAGGTTTGGTCTTCGATGGAACCTCGAACCTGTGTGACCTGTGAGACCAGGCCATTACGTACGAGTGCACTGTGAGGCGTCCAGTCACGGACGAGGCAGACGACATCCGCTTCCAGTTCCAGCAGACGACGCACGAGCCAGCTGCCGACAAGCCCCGTGCCTCCGGTCACAAAGACACGTCGATCCCGCCAGAACTGACGGCGATCGACTTGACTTCGTTCGCTGCTTCTCGTTGGATCATCCTTTGGGTTTGGTTCATCAACAGGTATCACCTGTGTCTTCGTGGAATTCGCGATCCCGTTGGAACCGACCAGTGGTGTGTTTGGGTGTTTCCCGTTCGTACCATTTTTCGAGGGCTGCGGTTTTCTGGAGCAAGGCTGGCCCCAGACTTTCCAGGGGGCCTCGCCGCTCGCCCACAGGCGCTCGAGGAGTTGCTTGTCGCGAATCGTGTCCATGCACTGCCAGAAGTCCGGATGCCGATAGGCTGCGAGTTGACCATCAGCTGCCAGCCGTTGCAGGGCGTCAACCTCCAGACTGCACGAGTCTCCCTGGAGATAATCAAAGATGCCGGGTTCGAGCACGAGAAATCCGCCGTTGATCCACCCCTCACCGGTCTGCGGTTTCTCGGTGAACTGCACCACACTTTGACCATCGAACTCCAACCCGCCATATCGGGCCGGTGGGCGAACTGCGGTCAACGTGGCGAGCTTGCCTTGTTCGCGATGAAAGGCCAGCAGAGCAGTGAGATCGACGTTCCCCACCCCGTCGCCGTAGGTGACCATGAAGGTGCTGTCCTGCAACTCCTCACGCAGACGCAGCACTCGTCCACCCGTCATCGTGTCCTGTCCCGTGTCGACGAGATGGACCTGCCATTGCTCGTCACCGGACGATGCCACATCGACGGTCCCACTTCGCAGGTCGACAGACACGTTGCCACGCAACCGATGGTAATCGAGAAAGTACTGCTTGATGACTTCGCCGAGGTACCCACAGGCCACGTAGAACTCGTCGAATCCATGATGGGCGTATCCCTGCATGATGTGCCACAGGATCGGCTTGCCGCCAATCTCGACCATCGGCTTGGGGCGGACGCCCGTCTCTTCGGCCAGCCGAGTCCCACGCCCGCCTGCCAGGAGAACAACTTTCATTGGTCAACTCTGCTGTTAAGAATTTGAATAACGTCGATTCGTCTCAGGCCTAACCCTGTTGAACAAGGACTGAGTGACAACAAGCTCTCAAGACATCCTGCCAGTCGTGGTGCCACG